>DDSN01000064.1 GCA_002343395.1 Hyphomonadaceae bacterium UBA2389
CATCTGGCGCGACGAGCTCAACGAAGGCAAGATTCTGCTGCGCGACATCATCGATCTCGAAGCCACCTACGGCGCGGAAATGGGCATCGTGCCGCAATCGGCGCCGGGCGTGAACGCCGACGGCCTTGTCGATCCCGAAGCCGCCAAGGCCGAACTCGCGGCCAAGGCCGAGGCGGAAGCGCAGGAGAAAGACCCCGGCGAAGCCGCCGCCGAAGCCGACAGCGACAGCGAGTTCGACGACGAAGCCGCGATCTCGATGTCGGCGATGGAGGCCGAACTCAAGGAAGGCGTGATGGCGACGCTTGACGCCATCGCTGAAGCCTTCGGCCAGTTCCGTAAGCTGCAGGAAAAGCGCATTGATCTGCGCTTGAAGGGCAAGTCCCTGCCCGGCGCGCAAAAGGAAGCTTACGACAACGCCGAAAACACCATCATCGAGGAGCTGAAGAAGCTCAAGCTGAACAACGCGCGGATCGAAAGCCTCGTTGAACAGCTCTACGCGATCAACCGCAAGCTCATCCAGCTTGAAGGCAAGCTGATGCGCCTCGCCGAAGCCAACGGCGTGCCGCGGACCCAGTTCATCGAAGCCTATCAAGGCAGCGAACTCGATCCGAAATGGACCGAAAAGGTCGCCGCCAAATCCAAGGCCTGGGGAAAGTTCGTTCAGTCGGAAGCCGAGGACATCGCTGACCTCCGCAGCGAAATCGGCGTGCTGGCGCAAGAAACCGGCGTGCCGATCGACGAGTACCGCCGCATCGTCCATGCGGTGCAGAAGGGCGAGCGCGAGGCGCGGCAGGCGAAGAAGGAAATGGTGGAGGCGAACCTGCGCCTCGTCATCTCCATCGCCAAGAAGTACACCAATCGCGGCCTGCAATTCCTGGACCTGATCCAGGAAGGCAATATCGGCCTGATGAAGGCGGTCGATAAGTTCGAATACCGTCGCGGCTACAAATTCAGCACCTACGCGACGTGGTGGATCAGGCAGGCGATCACGCGCTCGATCGCCGATCAGGCGCGCACGATCCGGATTCCGGTCCACATGATCGAGACCATCAACAAGCTGGTGCGCACGAGCCGCCAGATGTTGCACGAGATTGGCCGCGAGCCGACGCCGGAAGAGCTGGCCGAGAAACTCGGCCTGCCTTTGGAGAAGGTTCGCAAGGTGATGAAGATCGCCAAGGAGCCGATCTCGCTCGAAACGCCGATCGGCGATGAAGAAGACTCACACCTCGGCGACTTCATCGAGGACAAAACCGCGATCCTGCCGGTCGACGCCGCGATCCAGAGCAATCTGCGCGAGACCACCACGCGCGTGCTCGCCTCGCTCACCCCGCGCGAAGAACGCGTGCTGCGCATGCGCTTCGGCATCGGCATGAACACCGACCACACCCTCGAAGAAGTCGGCCAACAATTCTCGGTGACCCGCGAACGCATCCGTCAGATCGAGGCGAAAGCGCTGCGCAAGCTGAAGCACCCGAGCCGGAGCCGGAAGCTGCGGAGCTTCTTGGATAATTGATCATCTCAAGCGCGCCGAAGAGGCGATTCACCAGCCTCTAAGCACCATGCCCCCTACATGGCGTGCTAAAGCTCAGCATCTGGTCACAATTTGGCGCCAGCCCTCCTTCGACCCGTACGCGTCTTGGACGGCGTTCAATGCAAGCGACATATGGGTGCGGCGCGTTGTTGCGGACCAGCGTGAAGCGTTTCGACCGCTTGGCGATGTTGAGATTTACGTGGCGGACGCGCTCGCCGAAAGAGACGCCAACGCGGCGCTCGACCCTCCTCGTTCGTCCGGAATAGTCCTTGATGGGATGCGACTCGGCATCCGAACAAACGACATCGATATATGGTGGCACAGCCATCTTGCGACGCCCCTCAATCGCGTATGGCTTCAAGCGTGGAGGGTATTGGATACAAGAATGCCCGCTTGCACCATCGCGATTCAAAGTGCCCATCAGTGGATCGAAGCATCTTAGTGTTCCGTCGTCCCGGCCGACCGGAGGGAGAGCTGGCTCAAGAGCCTCCGTCATTCCAGACGCGCGCAGCGCGATCCGGAACCCAGGGGATCGTAGAGCGCGGCATTCGCCCCTGGATTCCGGGTTCTCAGCGTAGCTGAGCCCCGGAATGACGCGAAGGGCGGCTACGCCAAATCATTGTCGGTCATGCCCGCCGCGCGAGTTTCGCGGGTGCGCGATCCTTTAGGTTCATCTCCGCTCGCTCCCCTGCCGCCGGGTGATCTGGAAAATTGAATCGTTTCGTCTACATTCAGGAGAGCGCTCTAGGAGCCTCCCATGCCCAAGCACACCCCCGCCGACGTCGCCGTCGCCCCCCGCGACATTCATTTCAACGTTGAAAGCGCACGCGAGGGCCATTGGCTCGGCGGCGATCCAGTCGCTACAGCCGTGTTCAACGCGCTGTCGCTCACCTTCCCGGATGGTGAGCGCTTGTTCATCGACGCCGTGCGCCATTTCCGGCCGCAGCTCTCGGGTAAGCTCGCCGACGACGTGAAAGGCTTCATCGCGCAAGAAGCCATCCATTCGCGCGAGCACCACACGCTCAATCAACTGATCGACCGCACGCGCTATCCGGTCGCGGAGATCGAGGCAGAGGTGCGCGAACGCGTCGGCATTTCGCGCTCGCGCGGGCCTTACGCGATGTTGATCTCCACCATCGCGCTGGAGCACTTCACCGCCATGATGGCGGAGATGCATGTGCGCCATCAGGATCTGTTCGACCGCGTCGATCCCGCCATCGAACGCATGTGGCGCTGGCACGCGCTTGAAGAGCTGGAGCATAAGGCGGTCGCGTTCGACGTGTACCAAGAGGTGACGCGGGCGTGGGGGCCGATGAAGCGCTACTTGCGCCGCACCATCGCCATGGCGGTGATCTCCGTCCTCTTCACCCGCAATATTACCCGCTACGCGGCTAGGCTGCTGGAGGCGGACGGGTACGCGCCCGACGCGGCGTTGAAGGCGGTGAAGGATTTTGTCTGGGACAAGCCGGGCATCTTCAAACGCGGCTGGAAAACCTACCTCGCCTGGTACCGCCCGGGCTTCCACCCCTGGGACCAGGACAACCGCGCACTGATGACGGATTGGAAGGCCGAGTTCGACGCCGCCGCCGCGCCCGCCTGAACGCGGCGCGGATTTCGCTGTATCAGCGGCGCGCTCGCGCTACCATAAGGCGCTGGAGGCTCCATGTCCCTCTTCCGCTATGAGCATCACCGCAAGCCGATGGCGCCGCGCGCCGTCTTCCTTGGGCGCGTGTTTGCAAACACATTGTTCGCGTTCGTCCTGATCGGCGCCTCGCTCGCGCTCGGGATGGCGGGTTATCGGTTCACAGAACATATGAGCTGGCTCGATGCATATCTGAACGCCGCTATGCTTCTTGGCGGCATGGGCCCGGTGACGCCGGTGGAAAGCGAAGCCGGCAAATTTTTCGCCGGCTCCTACGCGCTTTACTGCGGATTGGTTGTTGTGATCACGGCTGGCGTCATCCTCGCGCCAATTCTGCATCGCGTTCTGCACGCGCTTCACGTCGAGGCCGAGTGACATGCCCCGCTCCTTCATCGATAAGCACGACAATCACAAGCACCCCGCGCAGGTAGAGACGTTGGCGAAGCCGATGTGGGGCCTGAAGCGCGGTCAGACCATCGCGATCGCCACGCCAAAGGATGTAAGCGCGTTCTTCAAACGTGTGCGCGCCGGCAAGACGCGCACGATGGACGATCTTCGCGCGTCATTGGCGAAGAAATACGCCGCCGACGCCGCCTGCCCGCTCACGACCGGCATTTTCGCGCGCATTTCAGCGGAAGCCGCGCTTGAGCACATGCAAGCCGGCGCCAAACCCTCGGAGGTCGCTCCGTTTTGGCGCGTTATCGAACCCACCTCGCCTCTCGCGAAAAAGCTATCATGCGGCCCAGACTTCATCCGCGAAATGCGCTTGCTGGAGGGCGTCGCCGAAGCGGCGCCGCGCGCGAAAAAGGCGACCGCCAAAAAGAAATCCGCGCGCGCTACCAGGCGTAGTTAAAGCTGATGCTCACGCGCGCCTTCTTCGCCGCGTTGGCGACGACCTCGTGGCGCAAGTAGCTCTCCCACATCAACAGATCGCCTGCCTTCGGCGTGACATAGACGAACGTCTGCTCGTCTTCCGGCGCGTCCTCGGCGCGTGGCGGCGCCGCCATCATCATCGGATGGCGTGGATCTTCAAGCTTGAGCGCCGACGCATTCGCCGGCGTCTCAACATAGTACGTGCCGGAAAGGACGCTGTGCGGATGCAGGTGGCCGCTATGAACGCCCCCAGGTTCAAGTACGTTGATCCAGAGCGAGTCCAATTTGAGTTTTCGTCCACCCAAATCGAGATGAAGCGCCTTCGCGAAAGCGTGCGCGTTCCTGTCCAGAGCGGGCTTCAGCGCCGCGATGCTTGGGTCGCGCTTCGACAAGTCGTTGAGCGACGCATAGGATGTGTACCCCTTGTATCCCTTGTCCTTGCTCCAGCGCTGACCGGCCTCGTCGTCGGCGGCGATGCTCAGGCAAGACTTGAGCAAGTCCGCGTTCAACGCCTTCGCCTCCTCAAGCGTTGCGCGGTAAAGTTTGGTCACAAAAAGGGTCTTTATGTCGGCCATGGACCGCGCTTTAGCGCCGCCCCGCCAAGTCGCAAATGCTTTCGCTCAAGCGACCGGGCGCGGCGCTCCTTGGCGGCTCAGCGATCAGCGAACGATCGTGTTCTGGGGCGCCCGCACCGCGGCGTCGGATTGGTTGTACGCCAGGATGCCCACCAAGAACTCGAGCACCGAGCTTGATCGATCTCCGCGCAACCCTTCGCACGCCGCGGGGTCGTCCGGACGGAAGCAAAATTCATTGGCCGGCGCGCCCGCCGAGTAACGCCGTCCCGCATAGGTCACGGTAGCGGCGTATTCGCGCTCGGTGCGATCATCGGCCTCGACGATGCGAAAAATCGGCGTCTGCTCCACGCGCGAACCGGCCGCGCGAATGCTCAACCGTGCTTCCAAAAAGGCGCCTGAGGATGGTGGGTGCGCCGCATCTTGGCGCATCAGCTCGCCGACATAATAGACCATGGCGTCCAGAGATCGCAGAGAGAGCCTGTACGTCTCCTCCCCGACGACAATGCGAACCGCGCAACTTGGGTCTTCGCCAATCGAGGCGTAGTCGCGATCATACACCGCAATTGGCAAGCATGCGTTGGACTCTGAAGCGTGCGCGGTCGCGGGCCGGTTGGTTCGCGCCGCCAACTCACGCGCGGCGCGGATAAAGGCGCAGCCGCCGATGTCATATCCTTGACCGCAGTTCGCCGCGATGGTGCCAGGAGAGTTCTCCAGCACGACCACATCGGCGCCGCGAACGACCTCCATGCGCTCGACCAATAGGAACAGAAGCAAGTCCCTGTTCCAGCCTGTGCTCCAATAGTGCTGAAACACACGCGCGGAGGTCGGCGCCAACGCGATCTCGCTGAAGTCGTTCTCACCGAAAGGCTCAACCCGGTATTCCGGCTCAAGACGCGCATTGGCGCCGATGCCGAAAGCGCCTTGGCCCCACTCCTCGCCGAGCCGCCCGAGAGGCAAGCCCGACACATTCACCGACGCGCTGCGTGAATCCGCGTCCGAGTTGGCGAAACCGCTCATCGACATGTACTGACGCGGCTGTCGGTTGTAGGCGCGCAGAATGTTGAGAAGCACCTGCCCGGAAATCGCGCTGCTATACGCTTCATTATAGGCGATCGCGTCATCCACGATGCGCCGCGTCAGAGCGCGACGCTCCTGTTCATGACGCGCCTCCGTCACCGCGCACGCGGAAGCGGCGCACGCGGCGCCGACGCCCACCAAAGCCCGCACAAGACGTCGCATATTCGTTTCCCTCCCGCGCATCGGACCTCAATCATGTTCGCGCTCAATTGCAAACATCTCTCGGGCGAGAGGGTGCAAGGGGTTGCCGCGCCCGCCCGCTCGCGCTTGAAGGACGCGCATGGAACGCTTGCTCGAAGGTTACCGCGCGTACCGCGCCCAACGCTGGCCGGCCCTGCGCGAGTTGCATCGCAAACTCGCACAGGGCCAGTCGCCAAAGTGCATGGTCGTCGCGTGCGCGGACAGCCGGGTGGATCCCGCCACCATTTTCGACTGCGGGCCGGGCGAGCTTTTCGTGGTGCGCAACGTCGCCAATCTCGCCCCGCCATTTGAGCAAGGCGCAGGGTTTCATGGCGTCAGCGCCGCCATCGAGTTCGCGGTAAAGCAACTGAAGGTCGAGACGGTCCTCGTGCTTGGCCATGCTCAATGCGGCGGGGTTACCGCCGCCCTCGCCGACCGCGCGCGCGATCCCGCCTCGTTTTTGGACGCTTGGATCAGCCTCTTGGACACCGCCAAAGCCCGGATTTCCAGCTGCGCCGGCGATCATCAAACCGCCCTGGAGTACGAGTCCATCAAGGTCACGCTCGAGAACCTCGCAACCTTCCCGTTCATCGCCGAGGCCCAGCGCGAGCGCGGTTTGACGCTCGAAGGCGCCCGCTACGGGGTGGCGGACGGCAGCCTGGAACTGCTCGACAAAGCCTCCGGACGCTTCAAACCCGTGGTTTGACGCGAATTCACCTCAATCTACGGCGATCAACCATGTTGCTGCGGCATGTTCCATGCTATGCGGCGATCTGGGACCGGGCGACGGTGGGAGACGTCATGGCCGACGTACTCATAGTATGTGTCCGCGAAGACGAGCCTCAAGCGAAGGCCCTCGCGGAAATGTTTGAAGCAGCGGGCTTCTCAATCGGAGGAGCGCCGTCCAATGACGCGGCGCTTCGATCAAGCGGCGCGGGCGTTATTGTCTGGTCGCAAGCCTCGATCCGATCGCGGCCGTTTCTTGATGCCGCCCAGCGCGTCATCAACGCTGAGAAGGCGGTGGTCGCGAGCCTGATTGAGCCGCCTCCGCCGTCCAGTATTGGGTCATCTCCGGCGTTTGACCTGTCCCAATGGGACGGCGATCCTAATGATCCCTCGCTGGATCCGCTGTTCTTCGCGGTCGATCGCATGGTGAACGCCGCGCGCGCAACCGCAGGCGCGCCGGTTCGGCAAGAGGACTATCCCGCGCCGGCGCCAGCGCCAGCACGGACGGCGCGAGCCAAACCCCCAGCTGCCCAACAGCCGACGGCGAAATCTGCATCCCGCGACACGCTGGATTCCGAAGCGGAGCACTGGCGCGCGATCCGGGACAGCCGTGATCCCACTGATTTTATGGATTATCTTGCGCGCTATGGCCCAACTGGCGCGTTCGCTGAAGTCGCCGAACTCAAGCTCAAGCAACTGACCGGCGGACCGCCCTCGGCGCCGCGCGCGCGCGCGCCTGCCTCGCCCCCACCTGCTACACGGCCGCGCGTCGACGCAGCGGTAGCGCCGCCGCCATTGGTGCGCCGTCCCGAAGCGCTGCCGCCCACGTCCGCGCGCCGCGTTGACGTGGCCGCCCCCTCGGTCGCGCGGCGCATGCCACCGCCTGAGCGCTCTTATGACCGCAACGACCTACGAGAGCCGCCGCGCATGGGCGGCGGGCCGATGCGGACGTTTGTGCTGATCGCCCTGCTGGGCGGCGGCGCACTCGCGGCCGGCCTTTACTTCGGCGGCGGCATTAATTTTGGAGCAGGCAACGCCGCGACTGAGCAAGTCGCCGACGCGGGGGCGGCGGCTGATAGCCTTGACGCGCCCGGCGATGTGCCAATTTCGGAAGCGGGCGAAGGTGGGGTCTTCATCGACCCCGGGCCGGGGTCCGATCGCGCCACGCCACCGGCGGCGGCCCGCCGGGAAGCGGCAACGACGCCCGCCTCGGCCACACCGCGCGAGCGTACGCCGCAGAACCCAGCGGATGCGGCGCTTCCGCCGACGAACAATTTCACCAGCACCGGGCCGATTTCGCTGTCGCCTGGCACATCGACCCAGCTTGTCGGACCGACATCGGATCCGCCGCCCTTACCGCCGGAAATGCAAAACCTCGGCTCCGCGCCCACGATCGCCGCTTCGACCACAGTTCCCGCGCGCGCGCCGGGAACCGTCGCGTGGGCGCAAAGGCCAACAGCGCGGCGCATTGCCGACCTCTATCCCGCGCGGGCCTTGCGCGAAGGCGTCGGCGGCCGTGTCCAACTCGATTGCGTCGTTCAGCAATCGCTTGGGGTGAATTGCTCGATCGCTTCGGAAACGCCAACCGGCATGGGCTTCGCCTCGGCGGCGCTCAGCGCCGCGAGCTCCTATCGGTCGCAGCCGCGCTTGTCGGACGGCTCGAGCGCGGTCGGCGCCCGCACGCGGATCGCGGTCGCTTTCCAAGCGCCTCAGTAAGCGTAACTCAAAACGGAAGAAGCCCGGGCTAGAAATGCCCGGGCTTCTTTTTGTCTCGCGGCGCGATCAGTGCGTCAGGCGTAGCGCGCCGATGCCCGTACCGATTGCGTCGAAGGCGGCCTGCAATTCGGCGGCATTGTCAGCCGGGAAATAGTGCTCGCCATCCTGTGTCACGCAATCTTGTAGCAATTGCTCGGCGACGCCACCGGTCGTGATGTCGTAGCCGATCGCGTAGATCTCGACGCCGAGGTCGCGGATCGTCTCGCAGAGCTGCAACTGGCGCGCGTTCACGTAATTCACCAGCGATGACGAGCTGTTCGTGATTCCGGTTCTCCGCCATGCGGGCGCCAACGCCTCGCTCCACGTTGCGGTAGTGCCGGTGACCGTCGGCACCTGCGCGGTCTGGTAGGATGTAAAAAGGCTGCGATAGCCGATGCCGGCATAATCATGCTGCATGGCGGCGTTGTTGCTGTTCAGCGACGTGTTGTCGCCGTCGGTGAATAGCACGATGACCTTGCGCACGGGATCGTTTGGGTCGTTGTAAGGGCGCCCTTGTGTGAACGGCGCACCAGGAGAGATCACGCGCCACGCCCAGGCCAAGCCTTCGATCTGATTGGTGCCGCCGCCGTTCCAGTGCAACATGCCCTGAATGGCGCTGATGACTGTGTTGTCGTTGGTGGTCAGCGGCACAATCGGCGTCGGGCAACCGCGGTTAGGCCCCAGCCCTGTCGTGTTGCCTGTATTGATGCTCGCGGACACGCCCGAACGATATTTGTAAACCGACAACGTCCGCACCACGTTCGCTGCGGTATTGGCGTTCCACGTTGGACTGCCGCTCACCTGCAGCGGATTCGTCGTATCGTGCGTGCTCGCGGTGATCCAATTGTTGTCCGGACCCGAGACGTCGCCGCCATCGTCGAGTGAGAAGAACGGCACCCAACGCGTCGCAGGCGTACCCGCGCTCGGCGCGTCGTCAGAAATGTCATAAGGCGGTGGACGCATTTCGACGCATCCACCCCATTGCGCATTGGCCGGCAGATTGGCGTAAAGCGACCACACATTCACATCCGCTGGCGAGAATGCATAGCAGCGCGAGGTGTTTGTGTAGGGCGATGCGTTGCTTGCGTGCCCTTTCACCCAGCGCACTTGAAATCCGCCATAGGTGGCCGGATACGCAGCGCCCGTGCAGAGGCCGCTGCTGTTGCCGGTCGTCGTGGCGCGATAGCCGAGGTAGCGCCCCTCAAGCATGATCCCATTGTAGGGATTGGTTCCAGTCGTATCGATCCACTGCGTATTCGACGATCCAATGTTCACCTGAGCGACGAACGGAACCAGGCCGACGCTCACGCTGTCGCCATCGAGGCTCAGCAGGAACTCCGCGAGGTCCTGCGCGCCGTCGCGCAAAGCGTCCATGTCGTTTGACATCGACCCGGTGTTATCGAGCGCCATCACGACCTCAATCGGCGGGCTCGCACTTGCCTCCGCCTCCGCCTCGACACTCATGTTCCAGTCGTTTGTGCTGACGAGCCGCGCCAACGTCACCGGAAACGGCGTGCTCGCGGTCACGCGATGGCCGCCATCCGCCAATTCTTCCACCGTGAAAGTCCAGGCGAAATCGTCGGCCCAGTCCCCCATCTCGGAGTCAAAGAACGCGCGCGCTGCTTGCGTCCGCTGCGCCATCGCCAGGCTCGCGCTGCGCTCCGCCACCAAGGCGGCGCCATCGGCGGCGTTCTGCATGCGGGAGCGCACCATCTCAGCGCGCGTGAAGTCCACCGAAATGCCGAGCAAGCCGACCAGCACCGTGCCCATCAGCCCCCAAAGCATGGCGACGTTGCCGCTGCGGTCGCGCCCGAAAGCGCGCGCCTGCCGTGCCGCGATGAACCAACCGCTAACCATTTTTCGCCCCAAAAACGGACCCTTAGAGGCGATCACACATACAGGATCGGGCTTAATGGGCTGTTTGGGAACTTAGTGAACGCGACCGAATTCGCTTGCCAGCACTCCGAAATACGCTATCGTGATGATATCATATTGATGCCAAAAGGAGTGCATCCATGACCGCCGCCGCGCTTAATCACACCCAGGAACGCCGTGCCGCCACCTCAAACGGGGGTCTGATGCTGCTGATCTGCGTGGCCCTTCTGGCGCTAATGATTTGGTCAATCATCGAATTCACTCGATGGGAGTCGAGCTTCAACGCCGCCTTGATGATCGGATCGATCGTCGCATTCACGCTCGGCATTAGCGGCTTCTACACCCTGCAACCCAATGAGGCCGCGGCGATCACGCTATTCGGCAACTACAAGGGCACCGACCGCACGCCCGGCCTGCGCTGGGTTCTGCCTTGGTACAAGCGCACCAAGATCAGCCTGCGCGTGCGTAACGTCACCGGCCAGACGCTCAAGGTTAACGACAAGCGCGGCAACCCCATCGAGATCGCGGCGGTTGTGGTCTGGCGCGTGACCGACACCGCCCAAGCGCTGTTCGACGTCGACGCCTATCAGAAGTTCGTCGACATCCAGATCGAAACCGCCGTGCGAGAAATCGCTTCGCACTTCGCCTACGATCACGCCGAGCATGATGAGCCGACGCTGCGCGGCGCGGCCGATCAAGTGTCGAGCCTCCTGCGCGACAAGCTGCAGGAGCGCGTGGCGGTCGCGGGCGTCGTCATTGACGAAACTAAGCTGAGTCACCTCGCCTATGCGCCTGAGATCGCCGGCGCCATGTTGCGCCGTCAACAGGCCGAAGCCGTGCTCGCAGCGCGCCGCTATATCGTGCAGGGCGCGGTCGAGATGGTGCAGCATGCGCTGGAGCAGTTGAGCGAACGCGACATCGTCAAGCTCGACGACGAGCGCCGTGCGGCGATGGTGTCGAATCTGCTCGTCGTGCTTTGCGGCGACCGCGACGCGCAGCCGGTGGTGAACACAGGCTCGCTGTATACCTGAGACGCATCGTGGCGGAAAAAAAGGCCTTCGCGCTCCGACTAGATCCCGCGTTGTACGACGCCATCGCGCGGCTGGCCGCCGCCGATCTGCGCAGCGTGAACGCGGAGATCGAGTTCCTGCTGCGGGAGGCTGTCAAGGCGCGGAGCGGGAGGTCTGGTGAGAAAGCCACCCCCGAAAAAGGCGACCACGGGAGCGAATAATGTCCGCGCCGAGAGATCGTCTCGGCGCCGCCGACGGCCAACTCGGCGCGGTTGTGGCCTAGGCCCATGGCGATCTGATCCGCACAGGCACGGGCTTGTCCCTCCCGCCCCCTTGCCTTATCCACGCGTGATCCCCGAAAGGATCGATTCCCAGGCCGCATGAAGCGGGCGGAGACCCATGCCCAAACGTACCGACATCTCCTCGATCCTGATCATCGGCGCGGGGCCGATCATCATCGGGCAGGCCTGCGAGTTCGACTATTCGGGCACGCAGGCGGTGAAGACGCTCAAGGACGAGGGCTATCGCGTCGTCCTCGTCAATTCCAACCCGGCCACGATCATGACCGACCCGGAGTTCGC
>DDSN01000133.1:0-1449 GCA_002343395.1 Hyphomonadaceae bacterium UBA2389
GGCGCTGATCATCTCGGTGGCCGCGGGCTTGCTCGTCACGAAGGCCGGCATCGACGGCGCCGCGGACAAGGCGTTCGCCAAGCAACTCGCCTCGTACCCAGTGGCGCTTGGCGTCGTGGCCGCGTGCGCCTTTGGCGTCGGCGTGCTGCCTGGCATGCCGCTCATTCCCTTCTGGACGCTCGCCGGCGCCGCAGGCTTGCTGGCCTGGCGGTTGCGCGAAGCCAATCGAGTAGCCGCGGAAAGCGCCGCCATGGAGCCCCCACCCGCGGCGCCCGCTGAGGAAACGCCCGCCGCCTCGCTCGCGATGGACGAGGTGCGCATCGAACTCGCCTTCTCCCTGTTGGCTTTGACGAATGACGTTCAGGGGCGCCGCCTCACCGACCAGATCAAGGCGCTGCGCAAGACCCTGGCGCAAGAATACGGCTTCGTTATGCCGGCCGTGCGTATCCTCGACAACGCCCATCTTGGCGTCGATCGGTACGCGATCCGCGTGCGTGAGATGGACGCGGGCGAAGGCAAGTTGAAAATGGGCGCCCTGCTTGCGATGGATCCAACCGGCGCCGGCGTCGCGTTGCCCGGCGAAGCGGTGAAAGAACCCGCGTTCGGCCTCGATGCAAAATGGATCGATGAAGGCGCCCGCGAAGAAGCAAGCTTCCGCGGCTACACGGTCGTGGATCCCGCCACCGTCCTGGCGACGCATCTCACCGAAGTGATCAAGGAGCACATGAGCGAACTTCTGACCTTCGCCGAGGTCAAGAAGCTCATCAAAGACCTTCCCAAGGATACGCAAACCCTCTTGGAGGATGTCACGCCGGCGCACATCTCCTGGTCTGGCGTGCAACGCGTGCTGCAGAACCTACTCAAGGAACGCGTCTCTATCCGCGACCTCGGCGCCATCATCGAGGCTATCGCCGAAGCCGCGCCGAGCATGCACGACTTGGTGCTTATCACCGAGCACGTGCGCGCCAGACTTGCACGCCAAATTTGCTATCAGCACCGCAACGGCGACGGCGCGCTGCCGATCATCTCACTGTCGCCGGCCTGGGAAACCGCGTTCAGCGAAGCGCTCGTCGGCGAGGGACAAAGCCGCCAGCTCGCGCTCGCGCCTTCGAAGCTCCACCAGTTCGTGGCTGATGTGCGCGCCGCGTTCGAGCGCGCCGCGCAAGCGGGCGAAACACCGGTCTTGCTGACCTCCCCCACCGTGCGGCCCTATGTGCGGTCGCTGATCGACCGCTTCCGCCCTTCGACGGCGGTGATGGGACAATCGGAGGTCCACGCCAAGGTTCGGCTCAAGGCGATGGGCCAAGTGTGAACATTGCGTGACGCCTTAGAGAAAAATTAATCCGAAGCAGGCCGCGCGTTCACCCCTCGGAAACGCTTTGGGCTCATAGCTGGGGCATGTCAGGCTCACAGGCAGCCCACGCGGAGCCGCTGCCGCGCACGCGCGCG
>DDSN01000133.1:1485-2639 GCA_002343395.1 Hyphomonadaceae bacterium UBA2389
GGCCGCGCCGGTCAGCGCGCGCTGTTGGTCGACTGCGACCTGGGGCTTGCGAACGTCGACGTTCAGTTGGGCGTACGGCCAACCGCGGACGTGCATTCCGTCGTGCGCGGCTTCCTTGAGCTCGACGCGGCGGTGACCCCCGTCATGGGCGGGCCCGGTCGCAATGGCGGCTTCGACCTCATCGCGGGTCACTCCGGCTCGGGCGCGCTCGGCGCGGTCAAACTTGAAGAGGTGTCGCGCATCGCCACCGGCCTCACCAAGCTCGCGCCCCACTACGACCGCATCATTCTCGATCTCGCCGCCGGCATCGATCCCACCGTGCTGCGCTTCGCCCGCGCCGCCNNCGCCATGGTGAAGCTGCTGCGCCTGCAGGGCTCGCAGATCGTGCCGTGGGTGGTCGTCAACATGGCCGAAAATCGCGTCAAGGGCCGAAAGGTGTTCGACCAATTCGCGCTCGCGTGTAACGAATATCTGGGCTTCAAGCCGAAATTCGCCGGCGCTATCTGCCGCGACCCGCGCGTGCCGGACTCCATTCGCGCGCAAATGCCCTTGCCGGTCCGCCATCCGCAGAGCCAAGCCTATGAAGACATAATCCGCATCGTCGAAACGTTGAACGCGCCTTAGTCGCCGGCCTCAAGCGCCTCGCTCGCCTCCAACCATGCGGCTTCCGCTTTCGCCAAGGCGCCTGCCGCTTGCGCGCGTTCCTTCAGCAATAGTTCGCCCCGTGCCCGATCGCGATTAAACAACTCCGGATCGGCGAGCACGGCGTCGACATGGGCGAGCGCGGTTTGCGCCTGCTCCATCTCCGCCTCCGCAGCCTCCAATTTGCGTTGCAGCGTGTACTTTGAGCTCTTTGGCTTTGCCGTCGCCGTGGGCGGGGCCGCGCTGCCAGCTTGCGCGTCGAGTCTGTTATCCAGATTGGCGGGGCGATCCGCGGCCGCCACCAGCTTGCGATAGTCTTCCAAGTCGCCGTCGTACTGACGAGCGCGCCCGTGATAGACGAGCCACAAACGATCCGCGCACGCTTCAGCCAGATAGATGTCGTGCGTAATCAGCAGCACCGCGCCCTCGTATTCATTGATGGCGTGGATCAATGCCTCACGGCTATCGATATCCAGGTGCGAGGTAGGCTCGTCGAGGATGAGCACATGCGG
>DDSN01000008.1 GCA_002343395.1 Hyphomonadaceae bacterium UBA2389
GCGGATCCACCACATCGCATAGGTAGCCAGTCGAAAACCCTTGTCGGGATCGAACTTCTTCACCGCTTGCATCAGGCCGACATTGCCCTCGGAAATCACTTCGCCAATCGGCAAGCCGTAGCCGCGATAGCCCATCGCGATTTTCGCGACGAGCCGCAGATGGCTGGTGACGAGCTTGTGCGCGGCTTGGGTGTCGGCGTGTTGCTGCCAGCGCTTGGCCAGCATGAACTCGTCTTCCTTCGTGAGCATCGGGAACTTGCGGATCTCGGCGAGATACCGCTGCAAACCTTGCTCGGGAGAAAGCGCGATCGTGAGCGCGGTCGAAGCCATGTCATTCCCCTTCCTGGCCGTCGGCGAGGCCCGAGTTGCTCTTCAGTACGAACGAGCCGCCCGCGCGGTTTCCCGACGCCGGCGTTCAATATAGGGAGCCGTTCAAGCCCCTGTCGTGGCGCCCGTTAGGCATTTGTTAGCAAAAGAACATAACGGGAACTAACTGATTCGTCCAGCGAAACGAAAACAAGCCATAGAATCAGAGGGCGGAACGCCCTGAGATAGGCGCAAGCTATGGTGGGCGAGAGAGGGCGCGGACGCTCTTTTTGTTCTTGTTTTGAGCTAGAGCCGTCGCAAGGCGGCGACCAGATCCGCCATGTCGCGCGGCAACGGGCTCTGAAACCTCAGCTCAATACCAGTGATCGGATGCCTAAATCCGAGAACCGCCGCGTGCAGCGCTTGGCGGGAGAATGGCTCCACGGCCTCGGCGGCGGCCTCGGCATGAGGTCCCGCCGCCTTGAACGCGCGTTGCTTGCCGTACAGCGGGTCGCCGATCAGCGGGCAGCCAAGGTGGGCGAGGTGGGCTCTGATTTGGTGCGTGCGGCCCGTGAATAGCCGGCACTCCACCAACGCCGCCGCGGGCGTGCCGACGCTCGCGCCTAGCGCTTGGCCGAAGGTTTCGATCGTCCAGTATTGCGTGATCGCGAGTTTGCCGGCGTCGCTGTCGGCGTTGCGAACGACGACGAATTTTCGCCGATCCTCGCTTGAACGCACGAGCCGATTTTCGATGCGCCCGCTGCGTTCACGCGGCGCGCCGCGCGTTACGGCATAATAGACGCGCTCCAGATCGTGCTTTGCGAACAGCTTCGCCAACCCCTGATGCGCGGCGTCGTTTTTCGCCGCAACGACAAGGCCCGTCGTGTCCTTGTCGATGCGATGCACGATGCCGGGTCGCGCCACGCCGCCGATGCCTGAGAGCGAAGCGCCGCAATGCGCCAGCAAAGCGTTGACGAGCGTACCGGTCATGGAGCCCGGCGCCGGGTGAACGGCCATGCCAGCAGCCTTGTCGACGACGATCAGGTGTTCGTCCTCGAACACGATAGAAAGCGGCAGCGTTTCCGGGCGCGGCGACGCAGGTTCGGGCGGCGGCAGCGTCAGCTCATAACGGGCGCCAGGCTTGGGCCGCTCCTTCGCCAGCATGACCGGCGCGCCGTCCACGGTCAGCTTTCCGGCTCCGATGAGGCCTTGAACGCGCGAACGGGAGATGTCCGGCCAGACCTGCGCCAGCCACGCATCGACGCGCTCGCCCGGGTCCGCCGGCGCGATTACGGCGCGGCGCTCGCCCGCGTCCCATTCATCTTCGTCCAGGGACATCGCGGGCTTCATAACTCTTTGCGGCGGCAGGGTGAGCGGCCATAGTAGGGCTGAATTATGCGGCTGGGGAGAGTTTCATGACACGCCTTTGGACGCGCCGCGGCGCACTGATCGCCGCGGGGAGCGGCGCCGCCGCCTGCAGCGGCGTGACTATCGAAACGCCGGCGTATTCGGGCGCCGTTGCGTTCAATCATGGCGTCGCTTCGGGCGATCCCGGCCGCGACCGCGTGGTGATCTGGACCCGCGTCTCGCCTGAGCAGCCCGGTCCTGTGCCGGTGCGTTGGATCGTGGCGCGCAATCGTGAGCTGACGGACGTCGTCAAGACCGGCGTTGTCGAGACCAGTGAAGCGCGCGACTATACGGTCAAGGCTGACGTAACGGGTCTGCGCGCGGGCGCGCCGTATTTTTACGGTTTCCGCGCCGGCGCCGCGGAGAGTCCGGTTGGGCGGACGCGCACGCTGCCGCGCGGTCGGGTCGACGCAATGAAGCTCGCGATCGTTTCGTGCGCGTCTTACCCGCATGGGTTCTTCAACGCCTACAAGGCCCTGAGCGAGCGCGATGATCTCGATGCGGTCGTGCATCTTGGCGATTACATCTACGAGTATGGTCTTTCAGGCTATGGCGGCGAAACCGCGATCCAGCTTGGCCGCGTGCCGTCGCCGGAAGTGGAATGCACGCGCCTTGAGGATTATCGCGCGCGGCATGCGCAGTACAAAACCCAAAGCGAACTCCAAGCCGCGCACGCCATGGCGCCGTGGATCGTCGTTTGGGACGATCACGAGACCGCGAACGATAGTTGGTCAACTGGCGCGGAAAACCACCAGCAGGAGGAAGGGCAATGGGCGGCCCGCAAGCAGGCCGCGCTGCAGGCTTATTATGAGTGGATGCCGATCCGCGAACCCGAGCCGGGGCGCGCGTTCGAGGCCATCAACCGTTCGTTCCAATTCGGCGATTTGTTTACGCTGATCATGTTGGAGACGCGGTTGCTGTCGCGCTCGCAGCAGCTCGACTACGCCGCCCAATTGCCGATCGAAATGCAGCGCTGGAACGTCGCTAACCCCGCCGCGCCAGTCGCGCTGCGCGCGCAAGAGCCGGATGTTCCTCAAATGCAGCGGCTGCCGGCCATCTATGAGAGCGTCGGCGGAGAATTGCGTCCCGTGCTCGACTGGCGCCGGGCTCAGCGTCTCGTCGCCGATCCGCGCAATCTGCCGGACGGTTTCTTCATCGCGCCCGATCGCGCCGCGATCGACGCGCTGCTGAACGCGCCCGATCGCCAGCTCATGGGGGAAGCGCAGGAGCGCTGGTTCGCCGAGGAACTCGCGCATTCAAGGCAGACGCGAACTGCGTGGCAGATCATCGGCAACCAGGTGTTGATGGCGCCGCTCGATGCGCCGGATTTGTCGACGACGCCGCCTGCTTTGGCGCAAGCCTTGGAGCGGCTGCGTCCCGGTGTGACGCAGCTGCTGAAGCTGTCGCGGTTTCCGTTCCCGTTGAACACGGACGCTTGGGACGGATATCCCGCCGCGCGCAATCGCGTGCTTTCAGCGATCCGCGCGGCCGGCGCGAACGCCATCGTCGTGACCGGCGACACCCATACCGCGTGGGCGAATGAAATAGCGGACGCGCAAGGGCGCGTGGCGGTGGAGTTCGGCGCGACGTCAATCACGTCGCCAAGCGATGCGGACTTCTTCACGCCGTTTGGCGTCGACTTCGCGGGAAGCGTGCGCGCGCGCAATCCGCACATCAAATGGACCGATCCCAGCCATCGCGGCTTTCTGGTGCTTTCGCTAACGCGTGAGCAGGCCACGGCCGAGTTCTTCGCCGTCTCAACGATCATGTCGCAAGCCTACGACGTCACGCGCACGGCGGCGTTCACGGTCGACGCCAGCGATGCGGGCGCTGGCGCGATCGCGGAAGCGCCTTAAGCGGCCTTCGCCGAGGTCAAGCGCGGCGCGTCGAGACGCTCGTCACGCAACGTGCGCAAAAGCGTTTCGTGGACGAAGAGATTCGCGGCGTTGAGATCGCGGCCGGAATGCTGGGCGTAGCTGCGCAACGTGTCGGCGAGGGCGAGAAATTGCTCTGCTGTCATGTCCGCGCAGACTGGACTGATTTGGCGACAGAAGCTTGAACTGTCTGTGACGCAATTGTGGTTGCTCAGGACTTCGCCGCGCCGAGTCTGTTCACGCCGGCGCGTTGATCGAGGCCGAAAGCCTCCAATTCCGGCGACGGCCTCTGGTCGATCCATTCCTCGGCGAGTTGCCCGAAAACGGGCGCGTACTTGAACCCATGCCCGGAGCACGCCGAAAACAGGAGAATGCGCTCGTGCGCCTTGCTCGGCGCGATCAGGAAGTGCTCATCGGGCGTAACGGTGTAGAGGCAGCGCGCGAGCTTCACCGGGCTTGGGTCATGATCGGGTAGAAGCGATTTGACGTGCGCGGCGAGCGCCTCGACATCGCCGGCGTCGGGCTCGCGCACGTCGTCGGGATTGGCCGCGCCCCCGACGGCGTGAAGACCGAGCTTGTAGAGACCACGCGGCGCCGGCATGCCGTAGACGCCGTCTTCGTTGTCGACGCAGATCACCGGCGTCATGCGCGGCGTGTTGCATTGAAACCAGCCGAGCACGCGGCGCTTCACAGCGAGCCGCCCAGCGAACTCGGGCAAGAGCGCGCCGGCCCAGCTCCCAGCGGCGACGATGATGGCGTCGAACCCGCGCGCCTCGCCGTCGATGCGGATCGTCAGGCTTTCGATGGGCGCTTCGATGCGCCTGTTGAAGAAGAGACGCGCGCCCCATTGCGGCGCTTGACGCAGCAAAAAGGCGCGCGTGGCGTCGGCGGCGATGACGCCGCAATCCTCCTGCCGAAACACATCCCATTCGTAAGGCATGGCGATCGCGCCGCGCGTCAAGGGATGAATGGCATCGCCGCGCAGCAGCGCCGCGGGCTTGCGGCTAAGGCTTTGACACGCGGCGACGAACGGCGAGCCGCGCGGGCCGGCCATCAGCCCGCTGGTCCATTCGATGAGCGGCCGGCCCGCGAGCCCCTCCCAGTCGCGCCACATCGCGCCGGCGCGGCGCGCCAAACTGACGTAGAGTTCTCCTTCGCCGGGCGTAAGGCGCATGATGCGCGTATCGCCGTGGGAGGAGCCGCGCTCGTGCATCGCCTCGAACTGGTCGAAGCCGTAGACATCGTGCCCCGACAACGCCAAACGCGCGCAGATGCTCAATCCGGCGATGCCCAGTCCGACAACGGCGACTTTCATGTCCACGCCATCTAAGCGGGATTACGCCGTTTGGGAAACGGGGTAGCTTTGCGGCGCATGACATTACGAAGCCGGATCGAAAGCGCCCTGGCCGGGCTTGAGGCGCGCGCGCGTCCGTGGGCCGAGCGTTCGCCCTGGCAGCGGCGCGTTTGGGAGTTCGCGCTGTTCTGGGCGAAGCAAGCCTGGGCATGCCTGTTCGGCATCCTGATGTTGGCCTTGCTGTTCTCCACGCACATGCTGTGGCCGCATGACGCGCAGCTCGCGCGTTACGATTTCATGGTGCTGGCTTCGGTGGCGATCCAGATCGCGCTCTTGGCGACCAAGCTTGAGCGCTGGGAAGAGGCGCTTGTGATCCTCATCTTTCACATCACCGGCACGGTGATGGAGATCTACAAGATCGCGCACGGCTCGTGGTTCTACCCGGAGCCGAGCGTGCTACGGATCATGGGCGTGCCGCTGTTCTCCGGCTTCATGTACGCCAGCGTCGGATCTTACATCGCGCGCGCCACGCGCCTTTTCGCGATCCGCTACGAGCGCTATCCGCCGCTCTGGAGCACATGGCTTCTGGCGCTGCTCGCCTACATCAATTTCTTCAGCCACCACTACGTCATCGACATCCGCCTCGGTCTTTTCGTGTTCTCGGCGTTGATCTTCTGGCGCACGCGGCTCTTCCACACCATCGACCGCAAGGAGCGGGCGATTCCGCTGCTGGCCGTGTTCGTCTTCGTCGCCTTCCTGATCTGGGGCGCGGAGAACATCGCCACCTTCGCCGTCGCTTGGATTTACCCCAGTCAGGCCGACGGCTGGCATCCGGTGCGCATCGAAAAGATGGGCGCATGGTATCTGCTGATGCTGCTGAGCTTCGTGCTGGTGAGCATGGTGCATAGGCCGGAACGGGCGGCGCACCGCTGACGAAGATGGGCCGCCGAACGCGCGCGGCGTGTGTTCAGCGCGCGGGGTTCACGCGCTGTCGATGGCGATTGGGAGTTGGCGGACGGGCGTGCGCGCGTTCAGGAGGTGTTGGCGGCGAGCGG
>DDSN01000048.1 GCA_002343395.1 Hyphomonadaceae bacterium UBA2389
GGAGGCGATCTGCGAAGCGGTGACGCGTCCGAGCATGAGGTTTGTGGCGATAAAATCGCCGGGGCAGCAAAGCATCATGGTGGCGCACCGGACCCGCTCGATTCTGATGCGCCAGCGCATTCAGCTCTCGAACGCGATCCGCGGGCATCTGTGTGAGTTTGGTCTGGTCGCGCCCGTTGGCCGCAACGGCTTGGAGACGCTGATTGCTGTCGTGGCTGACGCTGGCGATGAGCGGGTGCCGCAGGAAGCACGATCGTGCCTGCGGATGCTGATCGCTCAGCTGCGACTGGTGAACGAACAAATTCTGGAATCGGACCGCTGCATCATCGCCAGTGCCCGCAGCACCGATATCGGCAAGCGGCTGATGGAAATCCCTGGCGTCGGCCCCGTGCTGGCGAGTGCGCTAGTGGCGGCGGTGGATCCGAAGGCGTTTCGCTCAGGGCGCAATCTTGCGGCCTGGATCGGGCTCGTCCCGCGCCAGAACTCCAGCGGCGGCAAAGAGCGGCTTGGACGTATCACCAGAATGGGTGATCGGTATTTGCGAAAATTGTTGTTCCTGGGCATGACGTCACTCATCAAATGCGCGAAGCGGGCGCCAGAGACGATAGACTCACGCCTGCTTGGTCTGCTCGCGCGAAAGCCGGTGCGCGTCGCCGCCATCGCGCTCGCCAACAAAACCGCGCGCATTGTCTGGGCCGTCATGACGCGCGGGGAGAGATACCTCGCCGGCCACGACCCGGCGCTTGCCGACTAAACATTTGCGCGCCGAAAAGCGATAATGCGCGCTTACGAAGTTGCGAGGACGATGCGATGTGATGGCGAAAACGGTCAGGCCGGGAATCGGGACAACCCGCGTAGTGTCCAAGGCGTAACAGCCTGGGCATCCGTTTGGGACGCTATTCGCGAACCCCATCAGGGCCAGCCGCCTTCCCCTCTTTGGCTGCATCAAAGGCCGAAGACACGACTGCACCCCGACCAAAACGCCAAACCGTCAAATAGTGCTTGCAACGCGGGAGCCATCCAGTTGGACGCCGGCCGCCAAGCCAGGCTGCGGGCGTAGAGATGCGGCCGGCGTCCAAGAACGCTTAAGATCTCCAGCCCCATGGCCAGATCATGACCAACGGCGGCGAACTGCCCGACACTTTCCCTTTGCCCCGTGGTCGACGCCGCCGGCAGGCGCGTCGATTATTGGAGGGACGCCCCGCGGCCCGACGCTGACCGATCGGCCATCGCGCGCAGGCGCGGTCAAGGTGGAAGCGTGAGCGTGCCTTGACCGCGTCGAGCACGGTGGCAGTCAGAGTTTATGACGCCGTTTTGCGGACGGCTTTGAGCTTTGAAGTCGTTTGTCTCTCGAATTGCATGACGAGCGTCGAATGCCAGCATGGTCGGCTTGTCGACGTATCCTGCCTTCACCAGATCGGACGCGCTTCGTGCACCGAGGCTAATACATCGCTCGTGTAACGCTTCGTCGCCATCGCCGACCAATCAACCCCGCGACTTCTGGAGCGACTTGCGGACGCCTTCTGGATCATTGGCGATCACTTTCAAGTATGCGCGATTGGGCTGGTCTGGCTGTGCGCGTCCTTGCTCCCAATCGCGTAGGGTGCCGAGCGGAATGTGATAACGCGCTGAAAATTCTTCCTGCGTCAGCCCGAGTGCTCGCCGGATAATTTTCGCGCGCGGCGTCGGTCGCGCGCTCGCTTCCTGTTCAGGCGTCAACGGCCGCGCATCGGGATCGTCCATTGCTGCAGCGAGGATTTCCTCCTCGGTCATCGGCCGGATGGGTCGGGGTGTGACCTCGACTTCGCGTCCGTCTGGGTAGACATGGACAAGGTTGCCGTCACTCTTGCGAATTTTCGAAATAATATCGGTCATGTTCTCGCCTCGTCGTTCGTCGCGCCGAAATAATGCGCCGCCGCTCACCACGCTCAGTGTAAACCACAGCCAGCAATCGTCCGCCGGCCAGGGCGATCATAAAAGTGCGCTCTTCGCCGTTGACGACCTGCAATTCCTCGACAGCGAACGGGTCGGCGAACGCCGCTCTGGCGGCGTCGAAATCAACGCCGTGCTTGCGGAAATTCTCTTCCGCCTTGGCGTCGTCCCACTCGAACTGCTCAGTGTCCATACTACTGCGTTCCCGTAGTTTTGTCCAGCCGGTCCTGCTGTGTGAGTTGCAGCAGGCGTTCGCCCCAGGCTTCCAGCGCGGCTCGCTTTTCCTTGGCATATGCGTTGCGGTCGTA
Organism: Hyphomonadaceae bacterium UBA2389; assembly: GCA_002343395.1. GTDB lineage: Bacteria > Pseudomonadota > Alphaproteobacteria > Caulobacterales > Aquidulcibacteraceae > Vitreimonas. Next base: position 2,241 of record DDSN01000048.1, read on the forward strand.
AATGGCGGTGACGCCGCCCACGGCACTGATGTGGTTCAAAACGCGAGCGACCGTGTCGCGGCTGGCGCCGATTCTCTCAGTTGTCATGTTTGTCGCGCAGGTTCGGCGAAGGTCATGGGTGCGGACATCGCTGAGGCCCAGTCGCTCTGCTGCGCGCATAACCGCATGCGAGATAGCGCTCGAATCCAGCGGTGTTGAACGATCGAGTGCGGTGGAAAAGGCGTAGCCGCGCCATTTCTCCGCCGGTGTGGCGCCGTAGGCTTGCGACAAGAGCGCCACGGCGAGGTCCGAAAGCGGCACCACATGCTCACGCTTATTTTTCGCGCGTGCAGCGGGGATGATCCACAGCCGATTCGGCAAATTAAGCTCGCGCGCGTGGAGGCCAGCAACCTCGGAGCGCCGCTGTCCGGTCGCCAGCAGAAAGCGTATCGCGAGCGCCATTTGCCGCGTGCATGCAACCAGTTCCAAACGATTCCATAGCGCGACAATCTCCTCGTCGCCGAGCACGCGATCGCGGGTGGTTTCAGCGAATTGTCTTCGTATGCCGTGAGCAGGATTGGATTCGAGCGCCTCAATCTCAACGCCAAAGTTCCCGATTTGTCGGATGAGCGCCTGCGCGCGGTTCGCATAAATGGGCGCGCCGCCTTCGCCGATCTTGCGGATGTGGGTGCGTATATGAGAGCGGGAAAGGTCAGCGAGTTCGAGCTTGCCGAGCTGCGGCCCAAAGCGTGCAGCCCAGAGCAGCCGTTCTTGGTTGACCGACTTTTTGAGGACGCCACGTTCTTGGAAATATCTCTCGGCCAGATCGTTCCAAGTGCGCACAATGCCGGCATTGTGGCCGTGACGTCGCCGACGGCGTGCTTGAGCGGGGTCATCACCACTGCGCACATGGGCCAATGCGCCATGTGCGAGACTCCGAGCGTCCTTCAATTTGAGGGTTGGGAACTGGCCAAAGCTCAGTCGCGATTGCCTCCCTTCGAGATTGCGATAACGGAAGGTCCAGGTCTTCTTTCCAGCACCCGTGATCCGCAGCGCCAAACCCGGCGTCAAAGGGTCCGGGTGTTCGATCTGCTTGCCGGGCGCCGGCGTCAGCGACGTGAGCCATCTGTCCGTGAAGGCCAAGGTGTTTTGGCTCATTTTGTGACCTAGCTTGTGACCTATTTGGTCCGAAGACCCAGACGGGCGTCTGACCATCCTACAACGAGGCCCTGAGCCTTTCTAGGTCACAAATAGGTCACAAGAAATGGCAACTCAGCGACGCCGCACGAAACCGAACGAAACAGCAGAGGTTTCTATTTACCTGTTTTTATGAGAATTATTGGTCGTTAGTAATCTAACGGAACCGTAAGAAACCATGGCCGCATCTGACTTTTAATCAGGGGGTCGCGGGTTCGAATCCCGCCGGGCTCACCAATAATAGCGTAAAAACAATAGGTTGCGCCTTTACTCGCGAATTGCCGCTGGGGGGCTGCCGAACGCGACCGTGGACGAAGCAATCCGTTGTCGGCGGGCACAGCGACAAAAAATCAACGCCGTGTGGGAAAATGCGTCGGTTTCAAGTGGCTGGGATAGACTTCGTTAATTGGGGGCGCCACAATCCGGCCCAACGGAAGAGGGTGGGTCCACATGGCGTCAGCCACGTTGACCGCTCGCCGGCCGTAAGCGCGCTTTGCGCGAAAGCTGCGGCGTTCCGCGTCGTAGGGGATCACTTGAGAGGGGTGAATATGAAATCGCGCATTACAAAGACGATTGCGCTCGCGGCTTTGGTCGCTGGCACCGCGGGCGTCGCGAACGCGACGGAAGGTTGGTATGGTCGCGCCGATCTCGGCTACTCGTTTGACGGCGAGTCCGAGCTTGACGACGCGGGCACCGCAAACACCTTCGGCCACGAACACGATTGGTCGCAGTTCCTTGGCCTCGGCTATGCCTTCCAAAACGGTTTCCGCGTTGAAGGCGAGATTGGTCATCGGTTCAACCGGTTCTCGATGCCGGATCCGGTCTATCCTGGCTTGCTCGACGGCGACACGCACGCGTGGTCCGCGATGGCCAACGTGTTCTATGATTTCAACAAGGGTGGTGCGCTTGAGCCCTATATCGGCCTTGGCGCCGGTATGGCCCGGCTCAACACGGGCGTTCAGGGCATTGGCGGCGACGTCAACGACGACGACACTGTGACTGCCTACCAAGGCATGATCGGCGTCGCGGCGAGCCTGACCGATCAGTTGGATTTGGACGTGGGCTTCCGTCATTTCGTGGCGGACGGCGCCGAATTCACCAGCTCGATCCCGACGCCGTTTGGTCAGGACTTCACCGACCAGACGATCACGGTCGGTCTGCGTTATCAATTCGCCGCGCCGGCTGCGCCGCCTCCGCCGCCGCCTCCGCCTCCGCCTCCGCCTCCGCCTCCGCCGCCGCAAGTTGTGGCGTGCCCGACGTCGGACTTCGTTGTGTACTTCGAGTGGGATCGCTCGAACCTCAACCAAGCGGCGCTGGAAACGATCGATGCGGCCGTCGCGCGTGCGCGTCAGTGCAACATCTCCGGCATCACGGTTGTCGGTCACACCGACACGTCGGGTTCGCCGACCTACAACCAAGGCCTGTCGGAGCGTCGCGCTTCGGTGGTTCGCGACGCCCTCGTGGCGCGCGGAATCTCCGCCGGCTCGATCTCGGCGCAAGCGCGTGGCGAAACCGATCTCGCCCGTGCGACGCGCGACGGCGTGCGTGAGCCGCTGAACCGTCGTACGGCGGTTACGATCACGTTCCGCTAAGCGCACAACGCTTACAGAATGAGGACAGGCCCGGCGAAAGCCGGGCCTGTTTTCGTTTGCGCCGCGCCTGGCCTGGACTTCGCCTGCTTGGCCGGGCAGTTTCCGGAGATGTCCTCAGCTGTTCAGAGTGAACCGGCGCGCCCGCCCTGGCTCGTCGGTCTCGACGTTTTCCTGGAGCGCATCGACGCGCTTGGGCCGGTGCTAGCGGAGAGGACCGAGGCTTGGTCGGCGGTCAATTCCGGCTCACTCGAGCGAGCGGGCCTTGAGCGCATGAGCGCGCTTCTGCTCGATGCTATCGCCGTCCTGCCTGGCGCTCCCGAGGTTGTGGCGCTGCAGCCTTCTCAGCGCGTGCGCCCAGATGGCGAGGTGATCGACATTGAGCATGCGCCATCCATCCGCTTGCGTGTGCGCCCGCAGGCGCCGATCCAAGTTGCGTTGACCGGGCACTACGACACGGTGTTTCCCGCCGCGCACCCGTTCCAGAAGCCGTGGCGCGAGGGCGCCCGCCTGCGCGGACCCGGCGTTGCCGACATGAAGGGCGGCATTGCCGTGATGTTAGCCGCGCTCGAAACCTTCGAGGCGTTGCCGGGAGAAAAGCAAGTCGGGTACGAGGTTTTGCTGAGCCCGGATGAGGAAATTGGCTCCCCCGCGAGCGCGCCATTGCTTGCCGAACTGGGCGCTCGCGCGCATTTGGGCATGACCTACGAGCCCGCGCTCGCCGATGGCGCCTTAGTGGACGCGCGCAAGGGCTCCGGCAATTTCAGTCTGATCGTGAAAGGCCGCGCGGCGCATGTTGGCCGAGCCTTCGATGATGGGCGCAACGCCATCATCGCCGCGTCCGAGGCGGCGCTCGCGCTCAACGCCTTGAACGGCAGGCGAGACGGCGTGACCTTCAATGTCGGCGCGATTGACGGCGGCGGCGCGGTCAATGTCGTGCCTGATCGTGCTGTTTTGCGGTTCAATATTCGCGCGCCCGATGTTGACGGCGCAAACTGGGCGGAAGCCGAGGCGCGCAAGATCGCGAAGGCCGCCGATGCGCGCGACGGGATAGACGCGCACCTTCATGGAGGGATTACGCGCGCGCCAAAGCCACTGACTCAACAACAGCGCGTGATGGTCGGGTGGACGCAAGAAGCGGGCGCGGCGCTGGGTCTCGATCTGAAGTTTCAACCCTCGGGCGGCGTGTGCGAAGGCAACAACCTCGCTGCAGCGGGTTGCCCGAACATCGACACGCTCGGCCCTTGCGGCGGGGGTCTTCACAGCGACCAGGAGTTCGCGTTGCTGGACAGCTTCGCCGAGCGCGCGAAGCTCTCGTTCCTGCTGCTGGCGGGCCTTAACCGCGGCGCGTTTGACCCTAAGGCGCTACGCTCATGACGTCTCCCGCTTATGTGATGCGCGCCGCCGGGCCAGGCGACATCGAAGGATTCAAACAACTGCGCGAAATAGCCGGCGCGGGCTTCACGAGCCTCATGCTCGATGATCCGGCGCTGGCCGCGAAGCTCGCGCTTAGCGCGGAAAGTTTCGCGTCGAACGCGACGTCGCCGGGCGGCGAACGGTATTTCGTCGCGCTGGAGCACGTCGAAACCGGCGCCTTGGCGGGATGCTGCGGCGTCAAGGCGACCATCGGCGAACGCCCGCCGTTTTTCAATTTTCGCATCATCACCGAGGCGCAGTCGTCAGTCGCGGTCGAGCGTCGCTTCGATATGCGCGTTCTAATCGGCGTGAATGATTTCACCGGTTGCTCGGAAGTGGGCTCTTTGTTCGTACGCCCCGAACACAGGGTGGGCGGTGTGGGGCGCGCGCTGGCTCAGTGCCGTTACATGCTGATGGCTTCAGCCCCGCAGCGTTTCCGCGAGACGGTTGTTTCGGAGCTGCGCGGCGTTGTTTCTCCGGACGGGCAGTCGCCGTTCTGGGATGCGATAGGGCGCCATTTTTTCCGCATGGAATTCGCCGAGGCCGATAAACTCAGCGCCACCACGGACAATCAGTTCATCCTTGATCTCATGCCGCACTATCCCATCTACGTGGATCTGTTGGCGCAGGAGGCTCGCGACGTAATCGGGAAATGTCACACGGACGGCGAAGGCGCGCGCAGCCTGCTTGAGTGGGAAGGGTTCAGTTTTTCAAACGTCATCGACATCTTCGACGGCGGCCCGCTGATGAGCGCGCCGCGCGATCACATTCGCACGCGGCGCGAGACGCAACGCATGCGCTTGTCGGCTGGCGAAACCGACGGCGGCGCCCGAGCGCTCGTCGCGTCGCCGCGTTTGAGCGAGTTTCGTTGCGTCTCGGCGCGGGCGGTTCGCGATCGCGACGGCGTGCGGGTCGATCGCTCCGTGCTTTCCGCGCTCCGCTTGGAAGAGGGCGCCGAGGCGCTTGTATGGATGGATCATGCGCACTGAGCTTTTCATCGGCGGTGTTTGGCGCAAGGGCGGCGGAGAGGAGTTCACGTCCGCCGATCCAGCCACGGGCGCGGTGGTGTGGTCGGGGCGCGCCGCGAACGCGGATGATGTTGCTGAAGCGATGGCCGCCGCGCGCTTGGTTTTTCCAACCTGGTCGCGCGCGCCCTTGAGCGAAAGGATCGCGGTCGTCCGCGCCTTCGGCAAGGAACTGGAACGGCGCGCTGAGCAAATCGCGCTCACGATCAGCGGCGAGATGGGAAAGGCGCTCTGGGACGCCAAAGGCGAAGTCCAGGCCATGATCGGTAAGATCGAGATTTCCATAAAGGCTCAAGCCGAACGCGCTGGCGAACGAGAGGAAAATGCGGCGTTCGGCGCCATGACGCTGGCCCACCATGCCCATGGCGTGCTCGCGGTCTTTGGGCCGTTCAACTTTCCTGGCCACCTTCCCAACGGGCACATCGTGCCAGCCTTATTGGCGGGCAATTGCGTCTTGTTCAAACCCAGCGAACTCACGCCGGGCGTCGCTGCGATCATGGTTGAAGCTTGGGCGGATGCTGGCTTGCCCGCCGGCGTGCTCAACCTGTTGCAGGGAGGCCGCGAGACCGGCGCCGCGATCCTCGATGCGCATAATCTAAACGGCGTCTTGTTTACCGGTTCGGCGCAAACGGGCGTGTTCATTCATCGCAAGTTCGCTGGCCGGCCGGATGTTGTGTTGGCGCTCGAACTGGGCGGGAACAATCCTCTGATCGCGTGGCCGCCCGTGGACGCGAAGGCGGCGGCCAATCTGATTGCGCATTCGGCTTTCGCGACGAGCGGTCAGCGGTGTTCTTGCGCCCGGCGGCTCATTGTGCCGCAAAACGCGGAAGGCGATGCGATCATCGCCGGATTGGCCGATCTCACACGGCGCATCAGCGTCGGGCCCGCGTCTCAGACGCCGGAGCCGTTCATGGGGCCGCTGGTGAACGCGCAAGCCGCCGAACGCGCGCTCAAGTTTGAGCACGCCTTGATCGCCATGGGCGGCGCTTCGATTGTCGCCGTTGAGCGCGACGGCGCGTTCGTTCGTCCAGGCATTGTCGATGTGACCGGATTGTCGCCGCCGGACGAGGAATTGTTCGGCCCGGTTTTGCAAGTCTACAGGGCAAGCGATTTCGATCACGCGATCGATCTCGCCAACGCCACCCGCTTCGGCTTGGCGGGCGGATTGATCAGCGACGATCCGGCGCTGTGGGCGCGGGTCAAGCAAGAGCTGCGCGCGGGCGTCCTCAACTGGAACCGGCCGACGACTGGTGCGTCCTCCGCGATGCCGTTCGGCGGGCCTGGCCTTTCAGGCTCGCTGCGCCCGAGCGCCTATTACGCCGCCGACTACGTCGCCTATCCGGTCGCGACGCAATTGTCGGAAAAGGCCGCGCCGTTGCCCGCGCCCGGCTTGCCGCAATGAGCGGAGAGGAAATCAATTTCGACGGCCTTGTCGGGCCAACGCACAATTACGCTGGCTTGTCGGAGGGCAACCTTGCTTCGGCGCGCAATCGCGACACGATCGCGCGTCCGCGCGAGGCGGCGCTGCAGGGGCTCGCCAAGATGCAACAGCTGCGCGGGCTCGGTTTGGCGCAAGGCGTTCTGCCGCCGCACGATCGCCCCAACATCGCTTGGCTGCGTTCCTTGGGCTTTGCCGGAACCGATGCGCAAGTCTGGGAACGCGCCTGGGCTTCTGAACCGACGATCGCGCGCGCCGCGCTTGCATCCTCTGCGATGTGGGCCGCGAACGCCGCGACCATCTCGCCGAGCGCCGATTGCGAGGACGGCGCGCTTCACGCTTCGGTCGCCAATCTGCAGACGATGCTCCACCGCAGTCTCGAAGCGCAACAAACCGAACGCGCCTTGAAACGCCTCCTGCAAGACACTTCGCGATTCACTGTGCACGAGGCGCTTTTGCCGCACGACGCGCTTTCGGACGAAGGCGCGGCCAATCACATGCGCATGAGCGCCGCGCCGGGCGCGCCGGGCGTGGAGATTTTCGTTTACGGCCGCGAAGCGCAGGAGCCCCGCGCCGGCTTTCCCGCGCGGCAAACCCTGGAAGCCTGCCGCGCGCTGGCGCGCCGTCACGGCCTCGCGAGCGCTCGTACGATTTTCGCGCGCCAAGCGGGAGAGGCGATCGACGCGGGCGCATTTCACAATGATGTCGTCGCCGTCGCGCATGCGCACGTCTTGTTCCACCATGAGCACGCCTTCGCGGACAAAGCCGCGCTTTACGCCGACATTCGCGCCGGCGCGCGGGGGCTGTTCGATCCCGTTTTCGTCGAGGTTCCCGCGGCGCGCGTGCGTTTGGAGGATGCGGTCTCCTCTTATCTGTTCAACGCGCAGCTGGTGCGCCTTCCCGGCGCTTCGTCGCTCACGCTGATCGCGCCGAGCGAGGTGCGCGAGAACAACAGCACAAGCGCGTTCGTGCGCGAGATGATCGCGGCCCCGGGGACGTCGATCGGCGACGTCATCTACGTCGATGTTCGCGAGAGCATGCGCAACGGCGGCGGGCCGGCCTGCTTGCGGCTGCGCGTGGAGATGACGGCGGATGAGCGCGCCGCGGCGAACGCTGGGTTTTTCCTGGACGACGCGTTGGCGCAAAACCTCGAAGCGTGGATCACGACGCATTATCGGGAGGAGCTCGCGCCCGGCGATCTGAGCGATCCCGCGCTGGTGGACGAAACGCAAACGGCGCTCGATGCGCTCACGCGCATTCTGCCGCTTGGCGGCGATTTTTATCCGTTTCAGAGAGTTTGAAGTTGGCGTTTAGCCGGTATTCGGCCATCGCTCGCGTGCGTCGGTGGCGGCGCGGAGGTCGGCGAAGGATTGCACGCCGATGAGCGGCGGCGCGTCGTCGGGTGCTTCGAGCACGCGAGACACGTCGCCCGGGGTGCGCGAAAGCCGACGCGCGAGGCGCGCGGCATAGGGCGCGGGATTATCGTACACACGCAGCAACGCCTCGAAGCGCTCGGCGATCGGCCAAGCGTTGCGATGGCCGCGCAGACCAACCTTCGCCGGATCGCGCGGCGCGGCGGTTGGCGAAGCCGTGCGCGCGATGGACGCGATGGAGTCGCACGGCGCGAACGCGGGAAATGTCACGCGCCAAGTCTCCGGCGCGTCGGCGCTGAAGCTCAGCGTGACGCGTTTGCGGGGTCGCGAACGGCGCGATGCGCGCGGCGGTTTGGCCGTCAGCGCGGCGGCTTCGAGCAGCAGCAGATGGCGCAGCAACACTTCGCCCGCGCGCAGCCACGGCCGCATCAGCGCATAGGCCTTGCGCGTGATCCAACCGCGCGCGGCGAGATCGGCGGGCGTGCCGCACAAGGTGTACAAGATGTCGAGCAGCGTCTGCGCGATCGCCCACAGCGCGCGCGGCGCGGTGCGGTCGGGAATGGGGGCGGCGTCAGGCTGCATGGGCGCGGCAAGTGTGCGCGTGGTGTGAAGTGGGTCGGATTGTTTGGGATTTATCCGCGCTTTTTTTTGGGGGGGATGCCTTCTCCCGCATGGGCGGGAGAAGGTGGCCCGAAGGGCCGGATGAGGGTGGGCGTTTGATCGTGACGGCGCGCCTTGATTTGGACCGCGCCCCCTCATCCGGTGCTCCGCACCACCTTCTCCCCCTCGCGGGGGAGAAGGGACGGGGGTCTAGGCGTCGGCGCCGCCCGCGTCTCAGTTCAGCGCTTCGGGCCTGAGCTTGTAGGCGCCGTCGGCGCTTTCCTCGAACAGCTCGTCGATCTGCGGGTGTTCGATCGGATCGCCGCTATCGTCGGCGACGAGGTTCTGCTCGGAGACATAAGCCTCGTAATGGCTCTCGGCATTTTCGGCGAGCAACCGGTAGAAGGGCTGGTCGCGGCGCGGCCGGATCGGCTCGGGGNNGGAGCCACTCTTCCGTGTTGGAAAACTCAGGGTCGACATCAAACACCACGCCCCGGAACGGGAAGTGCTTGTGGCGAACAACCTGACCAATGGAGAACTTCGCTTCGCGCATGTCTCCTGCCGCGTGGGCCTCCTCTAATCTCTCGCACCTGTAAGGTATGTACGGCTCTGGCCGGCGCCAAGCGCCGCTGGCAGCGCGCCGCGCGGTTAACCCTTCAGGTGTGTCCGTGGGGGCGCGACCGGCGGCCGGACTGGGGAAACGGGGCCGGCGGGCGGCGAATCAAGGTTTCCCGGGCGGCAGTTTGGGGTACCATCCGCCTCGAAACGGCATTGGCGGGGACTGCCCCGCCCGGAACGGTTTGACAATGGATAGGCAGGGCCGCGCCCGGCCGCCGCGCGGCGGAGGGCGGGGAAGCCCGCGAGCGCGTGCGCCGGTGTTCGCCGCGCTCGACCTGGGCACCAACAATTGCCGCCTGCTGATGGCGGCGCCGACCGCTGGCGGCGACCTGAAAGTCGTCGACGGTTTCTCGCGCATCGTGCGTCTGGGCGAAGGCTTGGCGCATACCGGGCGTCTGGGCGACGCGGCGATGGCGCGCGCCTACCAGGCGCTGGCGGCGTGCGCGGAGCGCATCGAGGCGCGCGCGCCGGCGGCCGTGGGGTGCGTGGCGACGCAGGCGTGCCGCGCGGCGGTCAACGGGCAGACCTTCCTCAATCGCGTCGAGAAAGACCTCGGTCTCAAGTTCGATGTGATCAGCGCCGAGGAGGAGGCGCGCCTTTCGGTGCTGGGGTGCGCGAGCCTGCTCGAGCCCGAGGCCGAGTACGCGATGGTGGTCGATATCGGCGGNNGCTCCTGGGTCGAGCCGAAAGCGGTGAAGGCCGCGGGGCTCGACACGCCGATTCTGTCGTGGGGCAGCGCGCCGCTCGGCGTGGTCACGCTCGCGGAGGACGAGCCCGAGCCTGAAACCGGCAAGCGCGAGTGGTACGATGCGCTGGTGACGCGGCTCGCGGACACGTTCGCCAGCGTCGGCGCCGTGGAGCATTTGCGCGAAGCGTTTTCGAGCGGGCGCGGCCATATCATCGGCACGTCGGGCACGGTGACCAGTCTCGCGGGCGTGCATCTCGGCTTGCCGCGCTACAATCGCGCGCGCGTCGACGGCATCTGGTTCGACGTCGAGGATTGCCGCGCCACGATCGCGGCGTTGCTGTCGCAAACGCGCGAGGAGCGGGCGCAGAACGCGTGCATCGGCAAGGACCGCGCCGATCTGGTGGTGATCGGCGGCGCGATCTTCGACGCGGTGCTGCGGGTGTGGCCGGCCAGCCGCATCCGCGTCGCTGACCGCGGCTTGCGCGAGGGCGTGCTGATGCGGCTGATGGCGGCGCACGGAGCGCGCGCGTGAGCGGCGACGACAAACGCCGCTGGACAGGCAAGGGCAAAAGCGGCGAGGGCGCGCGCCAGCTGACCGCGCACGTCAAGAACAAGCGTATCAAGGAAAGCTCGAAAAAGTGGATCGAGCGCCAGCTGAATGATCCCTACGTGGTGCGCGCCAAGGCGGAAGGCGCGCGCGCGCGGGCTTACTACAAGCTCGTGGAGCTCGACGAGAAGTTTCATTTCCTGAAGCGCGGCGCGCGCGTGATCGATCTGGGGGCGGCGCCCGGCGGCTGGGCGCAAGTGTGCGTACAGCGCGGCTGCACGGTCGTCGGCATCGACCTGTTGCCGATCGAGCCGTTGGCGGGCGCGGTGTTTCTGCAGATGGACTTTCTCGCGCCCGAGGCGCCGGGCGCGCTGATGCGGGCGCTCGGCGGACCGCCCGACATCGTGCTCTCCGACATGGCGGCGAACACGACCGGTCACGCCAAGACCGATCAGATCCGCACCGGAGCGCTCGCCGAGGCCGCGGCTGACTTCGCCATCGCGCATGTCGCGCCCGGCGGCGCGTTCGTCACCAAGGCGTTTCAGGGCGGATTGGACGCCGCGTTGTTGCAACGGTTGAAACAGGCCTTCGCCAAGGTCAGCCACGCCAAACCGCCCGCGAGCCGCGCCGAAAGCGCTGAGGTGTATGTCGTGGCGATGGGGCGGAAGGCGAGCGTAGGGGAGTGAAGGCGGCGGCGATCATCGCCGCTGGCAACGCGTCTTTCTTGCGGCGGAATTTTCGGCAATTGCGGACGCTCGACTTTTATCGGCCCTCCCACCTCTTGGATTAGATTTATTCTTGGATATTCCCGACTATTCCAGTTGTATTCAAGGCATTCCTGCCAATGACTGGACCCATGAAATTTGGCGAGTACCTCAAGAGCCGGCGCACCGAGCTCGGGTGGACGCAACCTGACGCGGCGGCCAAGGCGGGCATCGAGCAGTCCTATTTGTCAAAGCTTGAGACCGGAAAATCGTTTCCGTCGGAGGATGTCTATCAGCGCCTTGTTGATGCGTTCAGCCTCGACACAGAGGCTATGGTCGCTGCCCTCTACCCCGCCGAAGTCGACCGGCTCCGCGAGATCGAAGCAGTGCGCAAGCTGCTGCTTGAGCGGGATCACCACACGCGCTCGGCAACGCGCCGTTGGCTTTATGCGGGGTTGGGCGCGCTGGTGGCGGGCGGCGCTCTGGTCGGCTTGGCGCAGGTCGACCGCGGCGGTGCGGCGACGCACTACACCTACCAATCCTACGGCGTCGTCCGGCCCGGCGAGAGCGACGACGTCTTCGACGAAGATCCCACGCGCGCCGACGAGCAAACCATCTCCATCCCCGACATGCGCGGGCCGGCGTACACTGAGACCGTGCCGGAAGGCCAGCGGATGTGGCGCCTCGTCGGCGCCAATGCGGTGCTCGTGCCGGCGCGGTTTGGGTGGGCTTTAATCCCGGGCTTTGCGTTGATCATCGGCGGGCTCGGATGTTTCTTCGTCAGCTGGCGCAGACCCTGAGGACTTGAATGAGATTTGCAACTCTGATTGCCGCCGCGGCTCTCGCGAGCTGCGTTACCTCCCCTTTGCCTGCTGAAACGCCAGTGCGCGGCGCGGCGCTCGACGCGCGCATCGAAGCTTTGATGGCGCGCGAGCAAGTTGTCGGCATGGCGGTCGCCGTGATCGAGCGCGGTGAGATCACCCATGTGGGCGCCTACGGCTATCGCAATCGCGAGAATGCGCTGCCGCTGGAAACCGATACGATCATGTACGGGGCGTCGCTCACCAAGGCGGCGTTCGCGTACCTGGTGATGCAGCTGGTCGATGAGGGGCGGCTCGACCTCGATCATTCGATCGCGGATTACCTGCCACGCCCGCTTCCGGAATACGAAGACTACACGGACCTTGCCGGCGATGAACGCTGGCGCCAGCTGACGCCGCGCATCCTGCTTTCGCACACGAGCGGCTTTGCCAATATGCGCTGGCTCGACGACGACCAGCGCCTGCGCTTCCATTTCACGCCGGGCGAGCACTATGCCTATTCAAACGAAGGCATCTGGGTTCTGCAGACCGTGCTGGAAGAAGGCCTCGGGCTTGATGTCGGCGCGGAGATGCAAACCCGCGTGTTCGATCGCTTCGGCATGACGCGCACATCGATGCAATGGCGCGACGATTTCGCCGGCAATCTCGCCGATGGTTACGCGATGGACGGCGCGTTTGAACCGCACGATCGCCGCGACAATGTCGCCGCGGCAGGCTCGATGGACACGACGATTGAAGATCAAGCACGCATGTGGCGCGGCATGTTTGCCGGAGAAGGCCTATCCCCCGTTGCGCGCGCCGAATGGGTACGGGCGCAGTTTGCGATCCGCACCACGCGGAAATTCCCGACCATCCAATTCTACAACACCAATGACGCACGCGGCGAAGCGACCAATCTCTCCGCCTCGCTCGTCGGCGAAACCTGGGACGGGCCGAACGGGCGCTACTTTTCCAAAGGCGGCCACAACGACTGGACCGGCAATCTGGTGATCTGCGAGGAGGCCGGCGAGCGCTGCTTGGTGATGCTCGGCAACAACGTGCGCGCGGAAATCATCTTTCCGGAAGTTGCCGCGCTGGTGCTGGGCGAGACGCAGTTTCCGTTCTGGTGGATCTATCCGGAGCTACACGGCGAATAGTGAACCTGACCGCGTCGAGCGTCCGCATTAGGCCAACTCGTGTTGCTATGCGTCGCCAACACGGCGACCGGATTCGCCGGACCCGCCGCGTCTCACTCCTGCCGCCCAAAAAACGCTTCCACGTCCATAGCGCCGTGCGGAATGCCGATGATGGCGATTTCGGCGCCGTTGATGATGTAGAAAATCACATGAGCGCCGTGCGTTGAACTTCGATAGCCTTCGCCGATCTCGTCGCGTGCGCGCCCGACGTGCGGGTTGTGCGCCAGGAAGCGAAAACGCTGCTCCAATTCGCCGAGATATTTTTCGGTCTGGCGGTCGGCCCAGGCGGCGAGCGAATAGTCGGCCATGGCGTCAAGGTCGCGCTGCGCGCGCGGCGTGACGCGAAACCGGCTCACTTCCGCGCGCGTTTCTTCGCCCGCGCCATCGTGTCGGCGACAGAGAATTCAACGAAGTCGCCTTGGCGCGCTTGCTTGGCGCCTTCCTCCAGGTGCGTGCGCAAGGCGTCGAGCCGCTTGCCGCGCTCTTCCAGTTCGCGCAGCGCGGCGCGTATGACTTCGCTCGCGGAGGCGTAACGCCCGCTGGCGACTTCGCGCTTAACGAACTTCTCCCAGTGCGGACCCAGCGTGAGCGATGTGGCGGCCATGAGGTATATTCATATTGAATATTAACGGGGTCAAGCCCGCCCTTGCCAACCGCGCCCCGAATCTCTACCAGCCGTCCATGGAAATCCGTGATGCTCTGACCTTTGACGACGTCCTGCTGGAGCCGGGCGCGTCCGAAGTGCTGCCAGCCGATGTGTCGACGGCCACGCGCCTGACCCGCACGCTGACGCTCAATATTCCGCTCATTTCCGCGGCCATGGATACGGTGACCGAGGCGCGCCTCGCGATCGCCATGGCGCAGGCGGGCGGCTTGGGCGTCATTCACCGCAACATGACGCCCGCCGAACAGGCCGATCAAGTCAAGATGGTGAAAAAGTTCGAGAGCGGCATGGTGATCGATCCGATCACCATCCATCCCGACCAGACCGTCGGCGAGATCATCCTGATCAAGGAAGCGCGACGCATTTCCGGCTTTCCGGTCGTGGACCGTGAAAACCGCAAGCTCGTGGGCATTCTCACCAATCGCGACATGCGTTTCGCCGACATGAGCGAGCGCGTCGCCGATTTGATGACCAAGGACAATCTCGTCACCGTGCGCGAGGGCGTCAATGAAAGCGACGCGAAGAAGCTGCTGCACAAGCATCGCATCGAGCGCGTGATCGTGGTGGATGACGCGGGCCGCGTGGCGGGTCTGATCACGGTGAAGGATTTCGAGAAGGCGCAGGCGTTCCCCAATCGCGCCAAGGACGAGCAGGGCAGGTTGCTCGTCGGCGCGGCCTCGACCATTGGCGACGCCGGCTATGAGCGGTCGCTGGCGCTGATCGAGGCTGGCGCGGATGTGGTCGTGATCGACACCGCGCATGGCCACTCGCGCGGCGTGCTGGAGTCGGTGGCGAGGATCAAGCGCGAGTCCAATCGCACCCAGATCATCGCCGGCAATGTCGCGACCGCCGATGGCGCGAAAGCATTGATCGACGCGGGCGCGGACGGCGTGAAAGTCGGCATCGGGCCGGGTTCGATCTGCACGACGCGCATCGTCGCGGGCGTCGGCGTGCCGCAACTCACGGCGGTGATGGACGCGGCCAGCGCGGCGCGTAAGGCCGACGTGCCGGTGATCGCCGATGGCGGCATCAAGTTTTCAGGCGACCTCGCCAAGGCGCTCGCGGGCGGGGCGGAAGCAGCGATGATCGGTTCGCTGCTCGCGGGCAGCGAGGAAGCGCCGGGCGAAATTCAGCTTTACCAGGGACGGTCGTACAAGACCTATCGCGGCATGGGTTCGCTTGGCGCCATGGCGCGCGGCAGCGCCGATCGCTACTTCCAGAAGGAAGTCACCGACCAGATGAAGCTGGTGCCTGAGGGCATCGAAGGCCGCGTGCCGTTCAAGGGGCCGGTCGCGAACATCATCCATCAACTTGTCGGCGGCTTGCGCGCGGCGATGGGCTATGTCGGGGCCAAGGATTTGTCCGAGATGCGCGCCAAGGCCAGGTTCGTGCGCATTTCGTCGGCGGGTTTGCGCGAAAGCCATGTTCATGACGTGGCGATTACGCGCGAGGCGCCGAACTATCCGCTGGGGAGCTGACCGTGAGCGCGGGCGGGAATTTCATTCAGATCACGCCGGTGATGTGGGTTCCTGATCTTGAGGCGGCGCTTGCTTTTTTCACGGATATTCTAGGCTTCCATGTTGCCTTCAAGGGCGGCGGCTATGCGTACGTCGAGCGTGAAGCGGTCGCCGTGCGCATCATGGACCGCACCATCTACGCCGACGTCGCCCCCGGCGACCGTCGCTTCGCGCACTATATCGACGTGCGAAATGTCGACGCGCTCTATGCGGAGCTGAGGCCCAAACTCGACAGGCTGCCACAAGGCGATGTCCATGGGCCGGCGAACAAACCTTATGGGCAGCGCGAGCTGTGCATCCTGGCGCCGGATGGCGATCTCGTGGTATTCGGCCAGGCGATTGCGCACGGTTAGTCGTGCGCTTCGCTTTTGAGGGGTTCTCCCATGCGTCCCGGCGCGCGCCAGCAGGCGGCCATCGAAATTCTCTCATCGCTCGAGACTCAGCGCCGCCCTGCCGCGGACGCGGTGAAAGATTGGATGCTGTCGCATCGCTTCGCTGGGTCGAAGGATCGCGCCGAGATCGGCGATCTTGTGTTTGGCGCGCTGCGTTGGAAGCAATCGAGTGCGTGGCGCTTCGGCGCGGATGGGCCGCGCGCGTGGGTATGGGGCGCGCTGCGCTGGGGCTTCGGATGGAGCGCCGATCAAATCGAACAGAGCCTGCGCGATGATCCGCACGCGCCCGCGCCGCCGACCGAAACGGAGCGCGCGGCGCTGGCGGGCGACGCGCTTTCCGGCGCGCCCGCATGGGTGCGCGGCGACTATCCGGAATGGCTCGACGCCAGCATGGAACGCGTGTTTGGCGAGGCGCGCGCCGAAGAGGGCGCCGCGCTGGCCGCGCCAGCGCCGCTCGATCTGCGCGCGAACACGCTCAAGACCACGCGTGAGAAGCTGATCGCGGCGCTGGCGGAGAGCCCAAAGCTGATCGAAGCGCCAACGCCAACGCCGTACGCGCCGAACGGCGTGCGCATTCCTTGGAAACAGGGGCGCACGTTCCCGTGGGCGAGCGAGCAGAGTTTCCTGAAGGGCTGGCTTGAAGTTCAAGACGAGGGCAGCCAATTGGCCGCTGAATTGAGCGGCGCGGCGCCGGGCATGCAGGTCGCGGACGTCTGCGCCGGCGGGGGCGGCAAGACCTTGGCTCTGGCCGCGCTGATGCAGAACAAGGGACAAATCTTCGCGCATGACGTGGATGGGCGCAGGCTTGCGCCGCTGCGCGAGCGTATGGAGCGCGCCGGCGTGCGTAACGTGCAAATTCGCGCGCCGCTGCGCACACAGGACGCGCTCGCGGATTTGCGCGACCGCATGGATATTGTGTTCGTTGATGCACCCTGTACGGGATCGGGAACGTGGCGGCGTGCGCCGGATTCAAAATGGCGCTTGCGACCGAACGCGCTTGCGAAACGGCTCGAAGAACAGCGCGAAGCGCTCGCGATGGCCGCGCCCTTGGTGAAGCCGGGCGGGCGGCTCGTGTATGTGACCTGCTCGGTGCTGCCGGAGGAAAACGAGGATCAGATCGCGGCGTTTCTTCACGCCAACAACGCCTTTGCGCCTATTCCCCTTTCCCTCTCGACGGGCAAGGGAGAGGCGCCGCACGCCGCCCGGGGCAGCGGCGTGCAATTCACGCCGCGTCTGACCGGCTGCGATGGTTTCTTCGTCGCGGTTGTGGAGCGGCGTGGGTGACGCGCAGCGTCGGCATTGCCGGGTGCGGCGTTGCGGGGCTCGCGCTCGCGACGTTGTTGCGCGCGCAAGGGTGGCGCGTTGTGATTTTCGACAAGCTGGAGAAGCCCGCGCCGATCGGCTCGGGGCTGATCCTGCAGCCGGTCGGTCTTCATGTTCTGGACGCGCTTGGCGTTGGCGACGGCGTGCGTGCCTTGGGGGCGCGCATCGAGCGGCTGTTTGGCTTAAGCGGAACGCGCGTGGTGCTGGACGTGCGCTACGATGCGCTGGGCGCACGCGCGCCGCGCGGTTTTGCGGTGCATCGCGGCGCATTGTTTGAGGTGCTTTACGATCGCGCGGTTGCGGCGGGCGTGGAGATCGTTTCGCGGCGCGAGGTCGTCGCGGCATGCGCAGGGCGCTTCGTTTTCGCGGACGGCGCAGAGAGCGCGCGCTTCGACCTTATCGTCGACGCGCTCGGCATGCGCTCGCCTTTGTCGACCCAGCCGCGTCTGAACCTGCCGTATGGCGCGTTGTGGGCGAGCCTCGATTGGGTCAGCGGGTTCGATCCCGCTGCGCTCGAGCAACGCTATCAAGCGGCGCGCAAGATGGCGGGCGTGCTGCCGATCGGGCGGCTGTCTGACGGCGGGGGCGACAAAGCCGCGTTCTTCTGGAGCCTGCGCCATGATGCGCGCGAGGCGTGGCGCGGCGCTTCCATCGATGCATGGAAGGATGAGGCGCGCGCGCTTTGGCCGGCGACCGCGCCGCTGCTGGACCAGATCGCCAGCCACGACGATCTGGTGTTCGCCGCATACGCCCATCGCACACTCGCTTCGCCGCTTTCGCGCGATGTCGTGCATGTCGGCGATTCATGGCACTGCACCAGCCCGCAGCTGGGACAGGGCGCGAACATGGCGCTGCTTGACGCCTACGCTTTGGCGCTGTCGTTTGATCGCCAGGGCGACCTCACGACGGCGCTTGCCGAGTACGAACGGCTGCGGCTTTGGCACATCCGGCTGTATCAATCGGCCTCGTGGCTGTTCACACCGGCGTATCAGTCCGATAGCGGGGCGATCGCGTGGTTGCGCGACCGACTTGCCGCACCGGTCTCGCGGCTTTGGCCGGCGCCGCAAACGTTGGCCGCGCTGGTGGCTGGACAATGGGGATGGCCGCTCGGAGCGATGGGGGATGGCAGGGCAGGGGAAAACACGGCCGATTCGTGAGAATGCCGTGTCCCGGCGCCGTCCAGAGAATTGACCTCCTCCGCGATGCGCCCCATGTCAGGCCATGGTTGATGCGGCCCCGAGCGCTCAGGTGCATGAGCGCGTACTGATCATCGATTTTGGCTCTCAGGTGACGCAGCTGATCGCGCGGCGCGTGCGCGAGAACGGCGTCTATTGCGAAATCCATCCGTACAACAAGGTCGACGCCGCGCTGCTCAAGAGCTTCGCGCCGAAGGCGATCATCTTCTCAGGCGGGCCGGCGAGCGTCACTGAAAGCCCGTCTCCGCGCGCGCCGCAGGAGGCGTTCGCTCTCGGCGTGCCGATCCTGGCGATCTGCTACGGGCAGCAGACGATGCAGGTGCAATTGGGCGGCGTCGTCGAAGGCGGGCACGCGCGCGAGTTCGGCCGCGCCGACATTGAGATCAAGAAGTCGTCGCCCTTGTTTGAAGGCGTCTGGGAGGTCGGCCAGCGCTATCCGGTGTGGATGAGCCACGGCGACCGCGTGACGAAACTGGCCGACGGCTTCGACGTGGTCGCCACGAGCGAGAACGCGCCGTTCGCGATCGCGGTCGATGAAAAGCGGCGCTTCTACACGACGATGTTTCACCCGGAAGTCGTACATACGCCCGACGGCGGCAAGGTGCTGCGCAACTTCACTCATCGCATCGCCGGCCTCAAGGGCGATTGGACCATGGCCGCGTTCAAGGACGAGGCGATCGCACGCATTCGCGCGCAGGTCGGCGATGGCACGGTGATTTGCGGGCTTTCGGGCGGCGTGGACTCAAGCGTCGCCGCAGTGCTGATCCACGAAGCGATCGGCGAACGCCTGCACTGCGTGTTCGTCGATCACGGCCTGATGCGCAAGGACGAGGCGGCCCAAGTTGTGACGCTGTTCCGCGATCACTACAACATTCCGCTCATCCATGCCGATGAAAGCGCGCGCTTCCTCGGCGCGCTCGCGGGCGTGAGCGACCCGGAAGTAAAGCGCAAAACCATCGGCAAGCTGTTCATCGACGTATTCGAGGAGAAGGCGAAATCCATTGGCGGCGCAGCGTTCTTGGCGCAAGGCACGCTCTATCCCGACGTGATCGAGAGCGTAAGCGCGATCGGCGGCCCGAGCGTGACGATCAAGTCGCACCACAATGTCGGCGGCTTGCCCGAGCGCATGAATATGAAACTCGTCGAGCCGCTGCGCGATCTCTTCAAGGATGAAGTGCGCGCGCTTGGGCGCGAGTTGGGTCTGCCGGAGACGTTCGTCGGCCGGCATCCGTTTCCGGGGCCGGGGCTCGCCATCCGCGTGCCGGGGGAAATCACCGCCGAGAAGCTCGACATCCTGCGTGAAGCGGATGCGATCTATCTGGATGAGATCCGCAAGGCGGGTTTGTATGACGCGATCTGGCAAGCGTTCGCAGTGCTGCTTCCCGTGCGCACGGTGGGCGTGATGGGCGACGGGCGTACATACGAATATGTGTGCGCGCTGCGCGCGGTGACGTCGAGCGACGGCATGACCGCCGATTTCTTCGCGTTCGACATGGGTTTCCTCGGCCGCGCCGCCACGCGCATCATCAACGAAGTGCGCGGCGTCAACCGGGTTGTGTACGATGTGACAAGCAAGCCGCCCGGGACGATTGAGTGGGAATGATTCAGTAGGGTCCGGCGTCTTTCGCGGACCTTCGCCAATCGGCCAATAAATCTCATAAAATCAATAAAATGTATCTCGGAGCCGCTCGCCAAGGATCGGCTCTAAGCGGAAACACGTGACGGTGTTTTTGACGGTATCGCTCCGATCGCAGAATGCGCGAAACGCCCATACCGTCAGGCTGCCGAACGCAAGCGCTTCGGCAATATGCGATCTAAGTAACGGAAACAACGAGATAAACTGGAAAACTTGACGGTGTTTTTGCTGACGGTAAAAATGGGCGGCAGAACCTGAGATTTTGCGCCAGAAGAGGCCGCCCGTGCTGACCGACATAGCCCTCAAGAAGCTGAAACCACGGGAGAAAATCTATAAGATTGGCGACCGTGACGGTATGTACGCGCTGGTGGCCACATCGGGGCTCATCACGTTCCGGTTCGACTATCGGTTCAACGGCCGGCGCGAGACGCTCACCATCGGCAAGTACGCGCCGGATGCTGGCGGACTCTCGCTATCGGAAGCCAGGGCCAAGTGCGCGGAGGCGCGCCAGCTTCTGAGCGAAGGCCATTCGCCCGCCATCAAGAAACAGAAGGAAAAGCGGAAGCTCGTCGATGCCGACAGGTTCGGCCAAATCGGCCTGCGCTACTTCAAGGACGCCCGCATGGCCGAGAGCACGCGCGCCATGCGCCGGGCGATCTACGACCGCGACATTCATCCCGAATGGAAGAACCGCTTGCTGGCGGAGATTGGACCGGAGGACCTTCGCGTGCTCTGCGCCCGCGTGAAGGACCGAGGCGCCCCGGCCACCGCCATCCATGTGCGCGACATCGTCAAGCAGATCTATGGCTTCGCCATCCTGCACGGTGAGAAGGTCGCCAATCCCGCCGATGAAGTGGGCCCGGCGTCGATCGCCCA
>DDSN01000086.1:0-1241 GCA_002343395.1 Hyphomonadaceae bacterium UBA2389
CGCCGGCGGCATGAACCTCTACGCTTACGTCGGCGGCGATCCAGTGAATGCGAGGGATCCGAGTGGTTTGTGCCCACCTTGCCTCTTGCCGTTCGTTGTACCTGCCATAGCCGGGGGGGTGACCGCATATGGCCAGTACCTCGATGAGCTCCACGACGGAGTTCCAGGGATAAACGGATGGTCGGTTGGCGCAGCCTTTCTTGCCGGAACCGGTTCCGCTGCCCTAACGGAAGTGAATCCGTGGTGGGGAGGAGCGGCGGCACTTGCCACTGTGGGTGCCCTCGATGACTTCAATCAAAGGCAGATACAGCAAAACACACTTTCACCCTCCTTTGACGATCGCCCGAACGGGCGGCCGTATCGAAATCCAGAAGGGCCGATAGTAAGTTCACTCCCGTCGGCATATGGCTTCGCGACCTACCTCGGGTGGGGAACGCCGCCCCTTGGTGCATCGGTGCGGTATTTTGACGACGGTAGTTGGGAAGCGTACGAATCTGACGGAGAGGATTTTATCATCACGGCATCGCGAATCCCTCGTTGGGTACAATATGGTTTCCTCGGGCCAGGCTATGGGGAGTTGAATTCCCCCTATGCCCTCATTGCAGGAGGAATGGGAGCGGCGATTATCGGATATCTCACTAGGAGCAATGAGCAGAGACTGCGGGAGCGGGCTGACCCGGAGCTGATGGCGAATGAGACAATGGCCACCAGTATGCGTTGATGATCGTGAGTGCTATCGGCCTGCAATGGGAACCAACTGCGAGGAAGTATGGGAACTCGGACTTTTCTCATCAGCTGCGGCATACTTTTCGCGGTAGCCATGGCTTCGCTTTATCTAGTAAGTGATAATCTAGATGCTGAGACGCGACGGTGGGCGAGCGGCGCAATCATATTTATCACAGTCATACTAACTGGGCTTCTGAATCGTTTTTCCCGACGCGGAAGGCGATAAGCGGCTCACGCTAGGGCCAAGCGCTGACGCGCACGGGGACCAACGCCGCTTACGTCTGGAAAGTGTGACGGAAAGTGTGACGCACACGGATTTTTCAAATCGATAGCGGACAATCCGAACGCCGGTATGTGCATGGGCCGGGGGTGGACGAACCCATCGTCTGGTACGAGGGAAGTGGTACAACAGACCGGCGCTGGCTGCATGCGGATCGCTTGGATCAGGGTGACACGCACCAATTTCGCGCCACCGCGGCGGCGTTGCGGCGCGCGCTTCTTGTGCGACCCCGGAT
>DDSN01000086.1:1250-3430 GCA_002343395.1 Hyphomonadaceae bacterium UBA2389
TTTTTGTTCTAGTTTGTTCCGGTGCAGGATCGAGACGCCCCTGTCCCCCCTCCCTCCCGCCTGGACTGCGCCCAGGCGTTCTCCTCCCTTTGCGCCCAACCTGACGCACGCCTGGTCGAGGTCGCGCCGGCCGCAGCCGGGTGTGAGAGCGCAGCGCTTGGCTTTTCTCTGGCCTGGGCGATGGCCGGACCGTCATCCGGATTGATCTTTTGGGCGAGCTCGGATCACGGGCTCGCGGAAACCGGAGCGCTCTACGCCGAGGGACTCGCGCACCTTGGTCTTGGCCTTGATCGCCTGTTGCTGACGCATGCGCGAACGCAAGCTGACGCGCTGTGGGCGGCCGAGCAAGCACTCGCTGTACCGAGCGCGTGCGTGCTGTGCATGATTGCGCCGGCGCCCAAACCCCTCGGCCTCACCGCGACACGCCGTTTGCTGTTGGCGGCGGAGAAACACGACAGCCGCTGCATTCTCTTGCGTTTCGATCCGCTGAGCGCCAGCGCGGCCAGGCTGCGCTGGTCTGTCAACGCCGCGCCAAGCAGAGGCGCCGACCGCGAGCTTGGCGCTCCATCTTTTCATGCGCGGCTGATGCGCAATCGCGCTGGTCCGATCGGCCAGTCTTGGCGCCTTGAATGGAAAGCGTATGAACGTTCCTTCCATGTCGTGGAAGCCGCGCTGGATGGCGATCTGGCTGTGTCGGCTCCCGACCGATCGGCTGAAACGCACATCCGCCGCGCCAGCTGAACAGCCGACAGCGCTCTACGCTAAAAGCGGCAACGCATTTGCGCTGACAGCCGTGAACGCACGCGCCGAGCGTCTCGGGCTTTATGCCGGCATGGCGCTTGCCGATGCGCGGGCGATCCACCCCGCGCTGGCCGCGCACGCTGCGAATCCCGAAGCGGACGCCGTGCTGCTCGATCGGATCGCGGCGTGGTGCGAACGTTTTACGCCAATTGTAACGCTCGATCCTCCGGATGGGTTGTTCCTTGACATCACGGGATGCGCGCATTTGTTCGGCGGCGAAACCGCCCTCTTGACTCAAGTAAAAGCACGCCTTCGGGCGCAAGGCTTATCCCTCCGCTGCGCCATCGCGACGACTCCAGGCGCCGCTTGGGCGCTGGCGCATTATCGCGGCGCGGAGATTATCCCTGAAGATGGGCTTCGCGAGGCGCTTGCCCCTTTGCCTATCGAGGCTCTGCGGCTTGCGCCCGACGCCGCCGCCTTGTTGAGGCGGCTTGGCCTGCGAACCGTCGGCCATATCCAAAACGCCCCACGCGCGGCGTTTGCCGCCCGCGCGGGACAAAACGCCATGCTGCGACTCGATCAGGCTTTTGGCCGCGCGAGCGAGGCGCTTTCCCCGCGACGGCCGCCGCCGCCGCTTTACGCGGCGCGCAACCTGCTCGAACCCATCACAACATCGGACGCGCTCCTTTTTGTCGCCGCCGATTTGTGCGCGGATCTGTGCGCCAAGCTCGATGTTAAGGGCGTCGGAGCGCGACGGCTTCTTCTTTCCGCCTTCGGCGTGGATGGAAAAGTCCGGCGTGTCGAGGTCAGCCTGTCCAAGCCCGCACGCGAACCGCGCGTCATGTTGCGGCTGTTCAAGGAAAAAATCCAACGCGAAGCGGATCGATTCAACGCCGACTTCGGCTTCGAGAGCGTGCGCTTGGAAGCGTATGAGATTTCGCCTTGGACTTTGCGCGCCGCGAATCTCGCGCCTTCGGGTGAAACGCGCCATGACGCCGAAGCCGAAGCACGGCTTATCGACTGCATCGCCGCGCGGCTTGGCGCGGGGTGCGTCGGCAGGCTCGGCGTTCGCGATACGCATGCTCCGGAACGAGCAAGCGGTTGGAGCGAACAAACTCATGCTGTCGCGCCGCGCGCGGACGGCGTTATGGGGCGCCCCTTGACCTTGTTCCCTCGCGCTCAACCGATCGAGGCCATAGCCGAGCTGCCGGACGGCCCGCCGGCGCAGTTCCGTTGGCGACGGATCGTACGCAAGATCGTTCGCGCGGAAGGGCCGGAGCGCATTGCTCCCAATTGGTTGCGCGCGCCGGACAGCCGGCTACGCGATTATTATCGCGTCGAAGACGCGCAAGGCCGGCGTTATTGGCTTTACCGCGAAGGCGTTTATGGCGGCGACATAAGACCGCGCTGGTTTTTGCACGGGCTGTTCGCATGAACCG
>DDSN01000108.1 GCA_002343395.1 Hyphomonadaceae bacterium UBA2389
TAGACGTCCTGTTCCTTGATGTCCTTGACCGACTTCGCGCCCGTCTCCTCGTCAGTTTCAAAGACGATGAGGCGCAGCTTCACTTTCAGCGGCGCGGCGTACGTCATGTCGCGCTGCTGGCATTCTTCAACGTCGAACTTCGGCTCTTCGAACTCGTAGCTCACGTATTCGAGCACGGCCCGATCCGAGAAGTCACGGATCGGGAACACCGACTTGAACACGGCCTGCAGGCCCTCGTCGATGCGCTCGTAGGAGCGTTGGTCTTTCTGCAGGAATTGATCGTAGGAACTCTTCTGAACCTCGATCAGGTTCGGCATCCGCCCCGCCTCGGGGATCTTGCCGAACGACTTACGGATCTTCTTCTTACCGGTGTAGGACAGAGCCATCTGTTCTTCCCATTGCGCGCTGCGCTCGAGTGCGAACCCCGGCTACTAGGCTCGCCAAGCGCGGCGCGTGAGCCGCCTTCCCGCCCCTCAAACCAACGACTGACGTCGCTGGCCCGACCCGTTTTCGAAGTGCCATGGGCGGGCGGCGCTTCGGCGTCTCCGCGAACGGAGAACGCTAAATTGCGGCGCCGAGGCCATCTTGCAGACGGCCCCGGCTTCCGCGTTCGTGATTGCGAATTACTTCAGATCGACCTTGGCGCCGGCCTTTTCAAGTTGAGCCTTGAACTTCTCGGCGTCGGCCTTGTTCACGCCCTCCTTCACAGGCTTCGGCGCGCCTTCCACGAGGTCCTTGGCTTCCTTGAGGCCCAGGCCCGTGATCGCGCGCACTTCCTTGATGACTTCGATCTTCTTGTCGCCAGCGCTGGTGAGTTGGACCGTGAATTCGGTCTTCTCTTCAGCGGCGGCGGCCGGCGCTGCGGCGCCCGCAACGGCGGCGACAGCCACCGGAGCAGCAGCCGAAACGCCCCACTTCTCTTCCAGCTTCTTTGAAAGCTCGGCGGCTTCGAGAACCGTGAGCGCGGAAAGATCTTCAACGAGTTTATCGAGATTTGCCATGATCTTAAGTCCTGACGTTTGATTTCAGTTCGATGCGAATTGCGGAATGGACGGTTATGCGGCGTCTTTCGTCGCGTAGGCGTTGAAGACGCGGGCCAGCTGACCAGCGGGCGCCGCCAGCACGCCGGCGACCTTCGTCGCGGGCGCCTGAATCAGGCCGATGATCTTGCCGCGCAGCTCGTCGAGCGACGGCATCGTGGCGAGCGCCTGAATGCCTGCTGTGTCGAGCAGCTGGTCGCCGAAAAGACCGCCGAGAATGGCGAACTTTTCCTTTTCCTTCGCGTACGCGACCGCGACCTTGGCGGCCGTGATCGGATCAGCGGAATAGGCGATGGCCGTTGGGCCGGTGAACAGGTCGGACGCCGACGCCTTGGGCGTATCGGCGATCGCCAGCTTCACCAGCCGGTTCTTCACGACTTTGAGCGCGCCGCCCTCGGTGCGAAGGCGATTACGCAGCACCGTCAAATCCGCAACAGTCAGACCAGAGTAGTGGCCAACGACCACCACGCCGGCCCCGGTGAAAACGCCTTTCAGGCTCTCCACCGTTTCGGCCTTCTGAGCACGATCCATTGCGGTCTCCTCAGTGGGGCGCCCGGCCAATCCGGGCGCCCGAGCGCACGCGGACCAGCCGGCCGGCGGTAAATGACCCCCGGGTGCGGCGCGCGATCCACGCGCGGCCTGTCCCAGGAGCCGGCCTGCCGGAGACGGCTTGACAGCCGCCCCCGAAAAACGTCAGCTTCTGTCTATTGCAGGTGAAGAAAGCCGAAGGCTTTCAACGCATTAAGCCGCGCGCATGAGCGCCCTCTGGGCGCACCACATGCGTGGCGCCTGCAGTCTTGGACAGGATCGGCGGGTGTTAACCCCGCCGGATCGCGGCATATGCACGGTTTATTGCACCGCCGCAAGAGGCGCAGGCACAGTTTTCTGCGTTTGGCAAGCGCCCCGTTCACCGCGCGACCGAAAGGCCGCACATGAGCCCGCTCACGGATCACGCCGCGGCGAGGCGCAAATCGAGCGTCCCTCATAGCGCTCCGCCCGCGCCACACAGGACACTTCCATCACCCACGGCGCATCCGCCGGATTAAGCGCTTCCGCCCAGCGCCAGAGCTCAATCGTGCCCCAGAGGCTCAGGTAGTAGCGCTGCGGCCGGCGCAAGCGCTGCACGCGCGCGTCCGTCACTTCATGCACGAGCTGGTTGTTGACGTACCAGCGCAGCGCCGTCGGCGTCCATTCGAAGCCGTAGGTGTTGAAGCTCTGCGAAGGATCGAAACCGAGATTGATCGTCTCCTGCTTCGAGAACCCATGAACGTGATAGGTAAGCTCCATGAGCCGGGGCCGCGCGCCCATGAACTCGATGTCGATCTCTTCCCAGGTCGAGTTGTCATGCGGCTTCACATACGTGAACAGGGCGGAGATGAGGCCTGGCCCGTTGGGAATGCGCATGCTCGCTTCGTAGTAGCCGTAGAGATAGAGTTCCCTGCTCTGCAGCTCGCCTGACATGAACGGGCGCCGATCCGGGCCCGGCGGATTCGGGCGCATGGTGATGGCCAACCCGTTCGGCGTGATCGAGAGGGCGTCACGTCGCCAATCATTCTCCATCCATGTGCCATTGTTCCAGCCGTCGGAGAAATGCCAACGGCTGTCGTCAAGCGTGCGGAAGCGGTCGATGAAGGTGAGACTCTCGGGCAGAGGCGGAAACGCCTCCTTCGCCGCGACAATCTTGGCTTGCGGCAACAGCAATGTCGCCCCCGCCGCCACGATCAACACGGCTGGCGCCGCAACCATCGCCAACGCAGCCGCCATTGCGAGCGCGATAAACGCGCTGCCGAACGTGCGCCACAGTGCGCGCATCAATCCACGCATAGTGACCGGCCTTCATAGCGCGGCGCGTACGCCATGCACGCGACATGCATCTTCCACGGCGCCTCGCTCGGGTCGATGACGCCTAACCAGCGCGGCATGCGTTCGCTGTTCCACAAGCTCGAAAACATGCGTTGCGGACGCGTGAGTTCCGCGACGCGCCCGCGACGCGATACATGCACAAGCTCGTTATCGATGTACCAGCGGATCGCGTTGCGCCGCCACTCGAACGCGTAGGTATGAAAGTCTTCCGAAGCGTCGAAAGGCAGTTCTTCGACTTGCAGCGTTGCCTGCCCCGCGACGTGATAAACCAGTTCGATCCGGCGCGGATCGTAGCCGGTCAGCTCCATGTCGATCTCGTTCCAGCTCTCCACGCCCTCTGGGCGGGTGAACGTAAAGAACGCCGAGACAAGCCCTCGTCCGCGCGGCATGCGCAGGCGCGCTTCGAAATAGCCGTAGAGATACTCCTCCGACGTGCTAATCTCGCCCGACACATAGGGCTTCTCGCCGTCGCCCGCGTTTCGATCCAACGAGATAACCAGCCCTTGCGGCCCGAGCCCTACCTGATCGCGGCGCCACTCGCTCGAGAACCACTCCCCGGAGTGCCAGCCATCCGAGACGATCCAGCGAGGATCGATCAGCGGCGTCTGAAACCGCTCGACGAACAGAGAAGAAGTGGTTGCCGTCTGCGCTTGCGCCTTGAGCGGCAGCGTCGCGAGGCAAGTCACAAGGAGGAACCAACCGAAAAGCGCCTTGCCTCCCCGTCCGCCGCGCATGCGCGACGCCCCACACGCCGGGCCGAGATCGCTAGCGCGCATCGTAGGCCCTAAGACCAAACTTCTCAGCGGCCGCGACAAGCGCCCCGTCGCGACTCGCTAACTCGGCGCCCATCCGCTGAGCCAATTCCAGATAGCAGGCGTCATAAAAGGACAAGCCGCTCGTTCGCGCTATGTCAAACGCCGCCTCCATGATCTCCGGGCCAGGGGGATCGTCGAGGCGCACCACGGCCCCAAGCAGGTCAGCGACCGCAAGATCAGCCGCTTCGCGGGACAAGCGCTTTTGCCGTTCCGCTCGCAGCACTCCATTGCGCAGTTCGAAGCCGAAAATGTATGGCGCGACGAAGTCGGCGTTGGCGAGCGCGCGCAGCGCTTCCCCTGCACGCGTGACCTGCGTCGCCAGTATCCATGCGAACGCAACAGACGCGTCTACGACGACGCGATTCACTCGCGCCCTTCCTCAATGGCGGCCTTCCAATCAAACGGCGCCATGCCGGCGTCTGTTTGGGTCGCGCGCCGCTCCGTTAGGCGCCTGAACGCCGCCTCTCG
The DNA here is from genome assembly GCA_002343395.1 of Hyphomonadaceae bacterium UBA2389. Taxonomy (GTDB): domain Bacteria; phylum Pseudomonadota; class Alphaproteobacteria; order Caulobacterales; family Aquidulcibacteraceae; genus Vitreimonas. The sequence goes on from DDSN01000108.1 coordinate 4,187, forward strand.
TTCGGCAGAAGAAAAAACATGCATCGGCGAAAGCCGCGCAGCCGGTTTGCCGTGGCGGGTTATGATCACCTCTACACCGGTCTCCTCGACCTCCTGCACCAAGGCCGAAAGCTTGTTTTTTGCTTCGTAGAGCGCGACTTCTTTCATGGGGCGCAGTCTTGGCTAAATTTGGCTATAATGCAAGGCAATATAGCCAAATTGGCGTCGGTTAGAGTTTCGCCGCCCCGGCCAGGACCCGGCTGGCGAAAACCTGCAGCGTGGCGACGAGTTCGCGCGGGGAGCCCTCCCCGCCGCGAAACAGCGATGAAAGCGCGTCCGAGAAAATGAACACCGCCTTGGGCGACCATTTGTCGGTGCCTGCCGTCTCGGTGATGAAGTCCCTGAACAGCTTCGCCGCCTCCGACAATTCAGGCTTTCCGAACGTCCCGGCGACAGTCTGAATTTCGGCGACGACCTCGACTAGAGCGCCTGCGGTATGCGCATCGGTGGAGCAATGACGCGCAAGCTCACCGACACGGGTAATGCTCGCCGCCAAATGGTCGTGCCCCTCCGCCGTCAGGCTGGCGAGGACGTTCTGCGCCTGCGTCACTGATTGAGCGAAGGTTTGGCCGCCAGGCGCGCCAATGGCTTTGCTAAGTCGGCTCACCACAACTCCACAATTTCATGGCTTTCCGCCGTCGCCAGCTCCACGTGCGGCGCCGTTGGCGCGTCACGCCTGCCCACGTGGTTGGCCGCCCAAATGATCCGCTCCAAAAGGGTTTGGGGCGAATACGGTTTCGCGATGACGTAGTCGGCTCGGCAGGCCTTGGCGCCTTCGACGATGTCGATGCTGACGCTTCCGGTCATGATGATGATCGGCGCCAACGACGTCTCGCCGAAGCGCGGCTCGCGAAGGCGGCGCAACATGGCGTACGATTCCTCGACCTTCGGGAACGGATCGCAAAGCACGAGATCGACCGGCATCAGGGCTAGCTTCGCCACCGCCTGGTTTGCGGACTCAAAACCCGTGATGTCGCGAAATCCGAAGCTCGATAACACGTCACGCGCAATTCGATAGCCGAAGTTGCTCGCGTCCACGATAGCGGCGCGCGCCAACGCGAAATTGAACTTGGCGTCTTCCACGCACATGGGTCAGCTCTCGCCCTCTGGTGCGCCTCGGTTCGCCAAGAAAAGGTTAACGCAGAGCCGCCAACGAAAAACGCCCCGGCGTCGAGCCGGGGCGTTCAATTGCATCCGCTTCGGATGTCGCCAGAGCTACGCGATCGCGTTCGAGGGATCGATACGCACGCCCGGCCCCATCGTCGTCGACAGGGCTACCTTCTTCACGAACGTGCCCTTCGCGCCCGACGGCTTGGCCTTGGCGACCGCATCCACAAACGCCTTCACGTTTTCACGGATTTGCGTTTCCGAGAAGCTCGCCTTGCCGACGCCAGCGTGAACGATGCCCGCCTTCTCGACGCGGAACTCCACCGCCCCGCCCTTTGCATCGGCGACGGCCTTCTTCACGTCCATGGTGACGGTGCCGACCNNGATGCCGGCCTTGTCGACGCGGAACTGCACCTGGCCGGCCTTGGCGTTCTTGACGGCGGTGGCCACGTCGGGCGTCACGGTGCCGACCTTGGGGTTCGGCATCAGGCCGCGCGGGCCCAACACCTTACCGAGGCGGCCCACCAGCGCCATCAGGTCAGGCGTGGCGATCAGGCGGTCAAAGTCGATCTTGCCCGAATTGATGGTCTCGAACAGGTCGTCCGCACCGACGATGTCGGCGCCGGCGGCCTTGGCTTCCTCGGCCTTCGGGCCGCGGGCGAACACCGCCACGCGCGCCGTACGGCCGGTGCCGTTCGGCAACGAGACAACGCCGCGCACTTGCTGGTCGGGGTATTTGGGGTCGACACCGAGATTCATTGAAACCTCGACGGTTTCGTCGAATTTCGCGCTCGCGCGTTCCTTGATCAGCTTCACGGCTTCATCAAGCGTGTGAAGCTTGCGTGGGTCGATGCCGGTATGGCTCTTGGCCTTGCGCTTGGTCATGCCCGGCGTCTTTTTCGGAGTTTGTGCCATCGCCCTTACTCCACCACATCCACGCCCATCGAGCGGGCGGTGCCGGCGATCATCTTGGCGGCCTGATCAAGATCGGCCGCGTTGAGATCCTTATGCTTGGTTTTCGCGATTTCCTTGCACTGGGCCATGGTGATCTTACCCACCGTGGACACGCCCGGCGTCTTCGAGCCGGAGCCTGGCTTCTTCGCCGTCGGCAACTTCGCGGCCTTCTTGATCAGGAACGACGCAGGCGGCGTCTTGATCTCAAAGGTGAAGCTCTTGTCCTGATAATAGGTGATCACGACCGGGCACGGGTCGCCCTTCTGCATGTCTTGCGTGCGAGCGTTGAAGCCCTTGCAGAATTCCATGATGTTCAAACCGCGCTGACCGAGCGCGGGACCGATCGGGGGAGACGGATTCGCCGCCCCGGCCGGCACTTGGAGCTTAATCTGCCCCAGCACCTTCTTCGCCATGTTGGCCTCTCGCTTAACGCCGGGAGATGGCTAAACCGCCCGGCCTGAGTGGGTGCGTGGTTGGGAAGGCGAGCCTCCTCCCACGCGGAAGCCGGCGCTTATAGGGACAAGCCCGCCGCTTGGCTAGGGGGATGAAGTCCGCGGCGCCTCCCTCTATCCGCCGAACAATCCCCCGATAAGCCCCGCGACCGCGCCCATGGTCGAGACCCAGAGGTTGGCGATCAAGCGGCCCGCGCCTCCGGCGGCCAGGAACGGCGCAAACGCAAACGCCGCGAGCGCCAGCGCGCCCAGGAGCAACAGCCTCCGCCCCGGCGCGCGAGGGGGCGTCCTCGCCATTAGTACCCGCAGAGCCGCGCGTAGCGATCACGATGGAATGCCGCCCCGCCATAGAGCCCTTCCGCCACGCGCGCGCGTTTCAGGTAAAGCCCCGCGTCATGCTCGTCGGTCATGCCGATGCCGCCGTGCATTTGCACGAACTCGTTGGAAACAAGATGCAGGGTTTCACTCGCGCGCGCCTTCGCGAGGCTCGCCCATTCGGCGATGTCGTCCGCACCCTGGTCGAGCGCGTCGAGCGCCGCGTAAACGCATGAGCGCGTGAGTTCGAGATCGGTGAACATCTTCGCCGCGCGATGCTGCAACGCCTGGAACCCCCCGATCACCTGGCCAAACTGCTTGCGGGTTTTCAGGTATTCGCCGGTGACCTCGAAAGCTTGCTGCGCTTGTCCCAACATCTCAGCGGCAAGGCCGATGCGGGCGCGATCGAGTATCCCCTCCACAAGCTTCCCGCCGCCGCCCAGCGGCGCCGCCTCCGCGTTCGCGAAAGTGAGGTCCGCCGCGCCACGGCTATCGACGGTGATGAGTTCCTTGCGGGATACGCCATCCGCGTCCGCGCGAACAAGATACGCTCCCTCCGCGCCAGCCACGATCAGCAGGTCGGCGATGTGACCGTCCGCGACATACGTCTTCTTGCCCGAGAGCTTGCCGCCGTTCAGCGCGAGTGCGCTTGCGCCCGGTGCGTGGTGCGCGCCTTCATCGACCGCGAGCGCGACGATCGCCTGGCCGGCGGCGATCCTAGGCAGCCACTCGGCCTTCTGCTCGTCGCTGCCGCCGTGCATGAGGGCGCTTGCGCCAATCATCGCAGTGGAGAGCAGCGGCGACGCCGCCAGGGTGCGCCCAGTTTCTTCAAGCACCGCGCCGAGGCCGACATAACCCAGGCCCGCGCCGCCATAGTCTTCCGGAACAAGAATGCCGGCCCAGCCCATCTGCGCCATTTCACGCCAGAGATCAGGATCGCGGCCATTCTTCTTTTCGTCGCGCATTTTCCGGAAGCGCGTGACCGGCGCCTGCTCGCGGCAGAAATCACGCGCGGCGTCTTTCAACAAACGCTGTTCTTCGTTCAATGTGAAAGTCATTGCGTATCTCGCAGTCCAAGTACGCGCTTGGCGACGACATTGAGGTTCACTTCCGTGGTGCCGCCTTCGATCGAATTTCCCTTCGAGCGCAGCCAGCCGCGCGTGACGCCAAGCTCTTCGGGCGTGTAGTCCTCACCCGCCCAACCAAAGGCGCGATTGCCCGCCGCCTCCACCATCAGTTCGCAGCGCTCTTGATTGAGCGTGGCGCCCGCGACCTTGAACATCGACGCCATGTGCGAAACGTTGCCGCCGGCCTTGGCCTCCTCCTGCGCGCGCTGCGTCGTCAGCGCATAGGCGCGCTCGAACATCTTATGTTGGGCGATGCGTGCGCGCAGATCGCGATCCGCGAGCATGCCGCCGTTCATGCCGACACTGGTCTTGGCGATATCCACCACATCCAGCCGCGCCCCGGAGCCAAAGCCGGAAATGTTGGTGCGTTCGTACTGCAGCAGGCGTTTGGCGATCTCCCAACCGCCATTCAAGCGACCGACCATGTTTCCCTTCGGAATTTTCACATCGGTGAAAAACGTCTCGCAGAAGGGCGAGGACCCCGAGATAAGCTTGATCGGACGCGTCTCGACGCCGGGCGTTGTCATGTCGATCAACACGAACGAGATGCCCTCGTGTTTCACGCTTGTATCGGTGCGCACCAAACAGAAGCACCAATCGGCGTGATTGGCGTACGACGTCCACACCTTCTGACCGTTGATCAGCCAATGGTCGCCCTTGTCCTCGCATCGCGTCTGCAGGCCGGCGAGATCGCTGCCCGCGCCAGGCTCGGAGTATCCCTGGCACCAGCGAATTTCGCCTCGCACGATTTTCGGCAGATGTTCCTTCTTCTGCTCTTCGTTCGCGTATTCGAGCAGCACTGGCCCGAGCATCCACACGCCAAACGAAAACAGCGCCGGGCGCGCATTGATGCGCTTCAGCTCGCTCTGCAACACCGCGTTTTCTGCGTTGCTCAGCCCGCCGCCGCCGTACTCCCTTGGCCAGGTCGGCGCTGTCCAGCCTTTCGCGCCCATGCGCTCCAGCCAGAGCTTTGAGTCCGGGTTCTTGAAAACAAAAGTCCTGCCGCCCCAAACGAAGTCTTCTTCCGCCGCCAGCGGCGATCGCATCGATTGCGGGCAATTTTCTTCAAGCCAAGCGCGCACCTCGGCGCGGAAGGCGTCCAAATCGGCCATCGGCGTTCTCCGCCGCATGGCTTAGCACCGAGCCGCCGCCACGCGCCAGTTAGCCTAGCGTTAGGGCGGCCCTGCCGCCGTCCCAAACGCGCCCATTTAACGCGCTCGGCGCTTTTCGGGATGAAGGAGTTTGCCCAAAATGTGCTCGCTGTTGCCGATAACGTGGGCGCTTGTGCCGACGATAAGGGGATCCGGAGTGCCGATCGCCTTCTCGTCCTTCCCGGAATACTCAAGCGACGAGAGAAAGTGGCGCATGCAGTTCAGGCGCGCGCGTTTCTTGTCGTCTGACTTGATGATCGTCCAAGGCGCATCGGCGGTGTCCGTGTGAAAGAACATCGCCTCCTTGGCCTCCGTGTAATCGTCCCACTTGTCGAGACTTTCGCGATCGATAGGAGACAACTTCCACATTTTCAGCGGCTCGTTCTCACGTGAGTGGAAGCGGCGCAATTGCTCCTCGCGCGTCACCGAGAACCAGTACTTAAACAGCAAAACGCCGCTGCGCACGAGCATGCGCTCCAGTTCCGGCGTCTGACGCATGAATTCCAGGTATTCGTTTGGCGTGCAGAAATTCATCACGCGTTCAACGCCGGCGCGATTGTACCACGAACGGTCGAAGAAAACGATTTCGCCGCCCGCCGGCAACTTCTCGACATAACGCTGGAAATACCATTGCGTCTTTTCTCGGTCGGTGGGTTTCTCCAACGCTACAACGCGCGCGCCTCGGGGATTGAGGTGCTCAGTGAACCGCTTGATCGTGCCGCCCTTTCCAGCGCCATCGCGCCCCTCGAACAGAATAACGATTTTCTGCTGGGTCGCCTTCACCCACTCTTGCACCTTCAGGAGTTCGACCTGAAGCTCGGCCTTTAGCCGCTCGTATTCCTTGGTGGAGATGCGCGTCTTGTAAGGATACTCGCCGGTTTCGAAGAGCTTGCGGATGGCGGCGCGATCATGGCGAAGAGCGGCGAGGCTCTTGTGGGCGCCTTGTGCGCCGTCGCCCATCGTCTCAGCCGCCGCGATCTCCGCCGAAGCCGCGCCAACAAGGTCAGGCTGCGACGGCGCGGACGCTTCGGGAACCGTTTCTTTTTCGGGCGTCTCTGGAACCACCTATGTCAACTCCTTGAAGCGTCATTGCCACGCGACATTTCATTATGTTGCCGCCTGGGGCGCGGCATTTGACCAGGATCAATCCTGCCAAGTTACACTGGCCGGATCATGATTGCTTGGTCTAGGTTTTGGTCTGAGGAGCCTCGCCTATGCCGGATTCGCCGCGTTTCCGTGACCAGAAGATCGTCTTCGCCAATGGCGCCGTCGGACGCGACATGCCGGTGGCGACAGCAAATCCAATCAACTTCCACCAGGCCATCGCCGCACCCACGGACATGCAGCGCGCGACCATTGACGCCAAGCTCTTCCTGCCACCCGCGGCGGATGGAAAGTCGCCGGCGGTCATTGTCGTGCCTGGATCTCTGGGCGTGGCGGTTTCGCATCTCGCGCACGCGGAAACCATCACAAACTTGGGCGCGGCCGCATTGGTCATCGACCCCTTTGGAGCGCGCGGCGTCACCTCCACAGTGGCCAACCAGACCCAGTATTCCTTCGCAGCCAGCGCCTACGACGTGCTCGCAGCTCTCAAGGCGCTCGCCGCCCTGCCGGAAATCGACGCCACGCGCATCGGCGCACAAGGCCACAGTCGCGGCGGATCAGCGGTGCTAAACGCCGCGATGCGCAAGTTCGCCGATCCGATCATGGGTAATGGACCGCGGCTTAAGGCGGCCTATGCGGCCTATCCGTGGAGCGGGCAGCAATTCCTTGATCCAGACACAGGCGCCACACGCGTGCGCGCTGTGATCGGTGATCGCGACGATTGGTGTTCGTGCCAGCAGGTGCAAGGTCATATGAACGCCATCCGTCTGCGCGGCGGCGACGTCAGTTTCCGCCTTGTGCCCGATGCCTGCCACAGCTTCGATCGTGAAACCGGCATCGAACACTTGCCGGACGCCGTCGTCGCGCTCGGCGCGCCAACGGTTTTTCTCGATGACCGAGGCGCCATGATCGATCCCACGACAGGAGAGGCTAGCGCCACCGCCACCGAACGCGACTTCATGGTCTACGCCATGAAGGCTGGCTTCGGCGGCAAAGGCGCCACCATCGGCTCAAAGGCAGGCCAACCCGCCCTCTTCCGGGAGGACATGACCCGCTTCTGGCGCGGCGCTCTCAGCCTAACCTAGATGATGCAAGCTCGGCGTCGGCTCAGTAGCGCACGCGCAGCTCTAATCCGAAAACCCGTCCCTTGTTCAGCGGCGAGAACGTCGGTAGCGGGCGTGGGCCCCCGGCGCCGTCTCCGCCGAACGCTGCGGTGTCGGGCAGCACGGTATCGCCGCCCCAGGTGGCCTCATTGAAGAGATTTTCGCCATAGAGCGATACAAGCCAACGGCGGCTCGCGGGCTCCCACGCGAGGTTCGCGTCCAACATGTCGGCCTCGGCCAGCAGACCGCGATTGTTGTCGTTGTAAAAAGCAGCATCGCGATGGCTGTAAGCGAGGCGCGCCGTGGCGAGCCCAGATCCAACGGAACGGACGTAGTCGACGCTGGCGCCATAACTCCACGGCGCCAGCCGCGGAACCTGAAGCGCGCGATCGGCCGCGTCGACGACGAGGTCGCCATTAAGATCCTCGGTCACGCGATCGTAGGCGCCGTCGACATAGCCCGCGAACGCCGAGACCGTGAGCGCCTCATTGACGCGCAAGCGCGCCTCGATTTCGCCGCCCCGCAATGTCGCATCGCCCGCGTTAAGCACGATCTGCTGCACGCCCGAAATCGGATCGGCTTGGTTGGTCTCACGCTGCATGTTTTCGATCTCGTTCTGAAACAGCGCGATGTTCAATCTCAGGTGATCATAGAGCAAGTCTTGCTTGAGTCCGACTTCGATCGTCGTTTGCCGTTCAGCGTCATAGGCGCGCGGCGCAAGCCCCAAGGTCGACGTGCGGAAATTGGCGCCGCCCGACCGGAACCCGCGCCCCCATGAGGCGTAGAGGTTCGTGCTTTCCGATGGGCGCCACTGAACGCCGAAACGCGGCGAGATGTCGTTCCAACTCTGGGCGAACGGTGCATCCGAAAAATTGAGCGCGCGCGCGTCGAGATCGCCGCCTGCAACGCCCTCGCCGGGCACGAGCACCGCTGGGCCATCAAGGTCATCCGCCGCACGACGCACCCGTGAGATGCGCGAGTCCTTTTCTTCATGCGTGTAACGCAAGCCCGCGCTCAGCGTGACGGCCTCGCTCAGGCGCCAATCCGCAGCCGCGAACGCCGCCCAGGTTGAGAAATCGCCCTCCCCGCCGCCAACCCGGCGGAATGTCGGCGAAAAGTTGCGTTCATCGAAATAGAGGAGGTGTTGATCCAGCGCGTAGCCGCCGATCGTCACGTCAAAACGCCCGAAAACGCCCGCATAGCGAAGTTCTTGGCTCGTTTGTTCATGGACATTGAGCACACGTGTGTGGAAGGCGAAGACAGATGTTGAGTCGATGTCCGCCGCCCACGGAACGTCGACCGAGCGCCAGCCGGTGATGCTTGTGATGACGCCGTCGCCAAAAGGCACGCGCCAGTTCGCTTCCAGCGTCGCCTGCTCCCAATCAGTTCCCGCATAGCCGCGATTGTCGATCGCGAAGTCGAAACCATCACGCGCGAACAAGGCGTGGTTCTGCCCGGCGGGACCGTCGCCGTCGCTGTAGCCTTGCTCGACGCGCAACAGCGCTTCGAAATTCGGCGAGGGCGTGAGCAGCAGCGCCCCCCGCCATGCGGCGGCTTCATTCGCGCCAAACGACGAATCGTCGAAATCGTTGTCAAGCCATCCGTCGTCGTCGCTACGCAGCGCCGCCACGCGTCCGTACAAGAGCCCCGGCGCGATCGGACCTGAAATCGCGGCTTCCGCGATCGCATTTGGTCCAGTCTCGAGCGCGACGCGAGCCCGCGCTTCAAAAGTTTCGCTTGGCCGACGGGTACGGACTAGCACCGCGCCGCCGGTGACATTGCGCCCATAGAGCGCGCCTTGCGGCCCGCGCACGACCTCAATCGCCTCGAGATCGAAAGAGTCCGTAATCGTCCCCGCGTTGAGGCCCACATAAACGCCGTCGACAAACACGCCCACGGCCGGGTCGACTGACGCGATCGAGGAATTCACGCCCACGCCACGAATGGAGAAATTCGCGATCCCGCGCGCGGTGCCGATATCCTCAAGCTGCACATTGGGCAGCGCGTACGAAAGGGACTGCAAATCCTCGACATTGCGCGCGCGCAGATCGTCGTCGCCGAATACATTAAGCGCCATCGGCAGGTCTTGCGCATTCGCCTCGCCGCGCTTGGTCGCGGTGACGACGATTTCGTCCTCTTGGGCGAAAGCGGCGCCTGGCGTGAGCAGACAAAGAGCAATCGCGGGGAGCACGGCCTTGATCATGCCAAGGGCCATACCGGCGGCGGCCATAGCGCCCAACGCCTTTCCCCTGTAAGCGCGGCTATCCTTGTCCGCCGCCCCCGCTATAGAACCTCACCATGAAGAGACTCATCTTCGCGCTCTGGCTCATCGCCGCTGCTGGGCCCGCGGCCGCGCAGGAGGTGCTGCCCGTTCCATGGGCGCGCGAGCAGCCCAATCCCAGCGACTTCCGGAACACCTACCCCGTAGGCGCCCTCGCTGAGGGCGTTAGCGGCGACGTCCGGCTGCTCTGCACCATCACCGATGAGTACAAGCTCGACTGCGCCGTACACAGCGAAACGCCAGCGGGGTATGGTTTCGGGGACGCCGCCTTGCGCCTATCGCGTCTCTATGTTGCGTCTCCCGATGATCCGCGCATCGCGGTCGGCGGAAGGGTGCTGCTGCCGATCCGCTACGAGATGCGTGACTAACGCAGCTTCTCGACCTGTCCGTATTCGAGATCGACGGGTGTCTCGCGGCCGAAAATCATCACCGCGACCTTGAGGCGGCCGCGCTCTTCGTCAACTTCCGAAACCATGCCTTCGAAGCTCTGGAACGGCCCATCCGAAACGCGCACCTTCTCCCCTATCTCGAAGTGGATGAGTTGGCGGGGTTTGGCGACGGCTTGCTCAGCCACACGGCCGAGAATGCGCTCGACTTCGCGATCACTCACCGGCTGCGGCTTGTTTTGCGTGCCGAGAAAGCCCGTCACTTTCGGCGTGTTCTTCACGAGGTGATAGGCCTCGTCAGTCATCTCCATCTTCACCAGCACGTAGCCGGGGAAATGGCGATGCTGGCGCACTTTTTTGGCGCCGCGAACGACCTCCGTCACTTCCTCTGTCGGCACCTGGATATCTTCGAACTGATCTTCCAGGCCTTGGCGCTGCGCCTGATCGCGGATCGCCTCGGCGACCTTGCCTTCAAAGTTCGAGTAGGCATGCACGATGTACCAGCGCGCCTTGCCGGAATGGCGCGGCGTCGCGGCCGCTTGCTGTTCTTCAACCATCGTCATCAACCAAACACCGAGAGCAACAGCCCCATGGACACGCGCAGGATCGTATCGATCAAAAAGAAGAAAACGGAAGCGGCGACGCCCATCAGCAACACCATGATGGTCGACACCGTCACTTCCTGGCGCGTGGCCCAGGTGACCTTACGCGCCTCGGCGCGCACTTCGCCAAAGAAACGGAACGGTCCGCCACGGCGCCGTGGTTCCGCTTCCTGGTCTTGATCGGCCGTATCCATCGCCATTCGCGTTCCGTCTTTCCCTGTTTCTCTTCCGTTCAGATCGGGCCGGCCCCGCCCTTCCGCAAGGCGCGGATGGCAGGAGTGGAGGGACTCGAACCCCCGACCCTCGGTTTTGGAGACCGATNNCTCTACCAGCTGAGCTACACTCCTAGGACCCGACCGCCGCTGCCCGTCCGGCGCTAGCTTGCGGGCGCAGGAGCGGCGGCGACGCTGACTTCTTCGCGCCGCCGACCGGTAAGGGCGCGCTTATGCCCCAAGGCGCGGGGGTGGGCAAGGCGTTCGCGCCTATTCTTGCGCGACGGCCTCAGCCATTCTTCGTGCGATCTGGGACCTCTGCTGGCGCGAATTCGCCGCCTCGCGCGTCATGGCGTAGAGCCCCTCCAGATAGGCTTGGTCCCAGGCGCTCATCGCTAAAGGCGGCGCGACCCCTGAGGGACGCGGCGCGAAGAGATTCAAGATCGAAGGATAGGCGCTCATATCAGCCTCGGGATCCAGGTGGACCAGGGAGGCCATCGCCAAATAGTCAGCCACCGCGCTCGTCGGCACACCCGCGATGCGACGCGTGTCAACAACCACCAAAACGAACCCCAGGTCTTGGCGTGTCGCGCGGCGCGCTCGCGTACCGTTGGAGCGCACGGCTTCCATGCCGCCAAAGCCGTTTCCTGTGGTCGCCGCCTCTGCGCCCATCCCTTGAGAACCCCGAACGGCGTCCAGCGTGCCGCGTCCTGTCCGGCTTCCGGAATTGCGCAATACGCGACCGTCCGCCGTGACGGTGTTGGCGACGTGCCACCAGCGCACCGCGCGCGGGGTGTTCGCGAACGCCTCCAGCGCCTCTCTTCCCGCCGTAACCAGGTCGTCATCGCTGTAATAGCCGAGCAGGTCGCGCCGGCTATCGACAATCTGTCTCGTGATGGCATCGGAATCGGGCGCAAACACCAGCACCAGATTCGGCTGACAGCCGCTGGGCTCCACAACCAACCCGACTGCATTCGCCCGCAATGCGATATGATCAATCAGCGTCTGCGCGTCTTCTCCCGCGAGACCACTCACGCTTGGGCAAAGCCTGCTGTTCCACCGCGCGTACTGGTTTTCAGACACCGGCGCCACCGCAACCGTAGCCGCAAACGTTTCAGCCATCTCGCGCACGCGCTGCGAGGTCACTACGATATCTTCAGAAGACGGCTCCTGTGCTTGGGCGGCAACCCCAAAACAGAGCACCATCAGGGCCGCCGCCAAAGCCTTCGTTGCACACGCCATTGCCCGATCCTCCCTCTTGGGAATTGTGACCGGTTGCGTCTTTCCAGCAACTCTCAATTTGAGGCGCCGGTTCACATCGGTGTGAGCGCTCAGCCGCCGTCGAACAAGACTTCCCAGGCGTGCCCGTCAGGATCGGTGAAATAACCGCTGTACATGCCCTCGTCGTCCTCTGCCGCCGTCACGGATGCGCCCGCGGCTTTCGCCTTGGCGAGCATGGCGTCGACTTCACCGCGCGTTTCCGTGAAGTACGACAGCATGGCGGACACGCTGCCCTTGCCGGCGACGCTCTTGCCCACGCCGTCGGCATATTCGCCGAAATCACCGCGGTTCAGCACCACAAGATAGACCCCATCAAGGTCAAACGCGGCATGGTCCTCGTCATGCTCTTCTGGCGCCAGGCCAAGACCATCGCGATAGAAAGTCAGTGACTTTTGAACATCGTCGACAGGCAGGGTGACGCATGAAATCGCTGCTGGCATGTGCATCCTCCGACGGCGCGCCGTTCGCGCCGGCTCTGAGGCAGAGGTGCAGAGATTCTAGGGCGCCGGAAAGCCGCGAAACGGGGCTTTCCCCGGAAGCCGGCAATAAACAGAAACTCTCCCAGAAGGGGAATTTTCGGTGCGTTATCAACAACTCCGGTGTGACTTCTCGGCATCGGCTCCACCCAAACCGTGAAAGGGGTGCCGCTGCACAATTGTCGGCGCCGGAACGATCCCCCATGTGAGCCGCCTCCCAGAATGGGTGGTTAACCAGGGGAATATGATGCGCAATCTACTTATCGCCGCGGTGCTTCTCGCCGCTGCGACGCCGGGCTTGGCCGCGGCGCAAACCGGCTATGCGGGCGTGACCTACAGCAACACCGAGATCGACGGCTTCGACGACAGCGATTCCTGGGGCCTCGACGGCGCAGTCGCGTTCGCCGGCTCCGGATCGATCGTGTTTGAGGTCGACGCCGCGATTGCCGACAACGATGACAGCGACACCGCCTATGGTCTGACCGGCCACGTCTATCACCGCAACGATAGCCACTTGTTCGGCGGCTTCGTCGGCGTCGGCGACTCCAGCGACAGCACAACCTGGACCGCTGGCCTCGAAGCCAGCAAATTCTTCACCAACTGGACCCTCGCGGGCGCTGCCTTCTACGCCAACAACGACGACGCTAATGTTGACGGATATGGCGTCAGCACCGAGGCGCGCTTCTTCATCACCGACAACTTCCGCCTGCAAGGCGGCCTGGGTTGGGCCAATGTCGACAGCGATTTCGGCGACGACAATGCGCTGCAATATGGCGTCGGCGGCGAGTACCAATTCGCGGCGCTGCCCGTGAGCGTTGCGGCGGGCTACACCCGTACCGAGCTTGATGAAGCCGATTTCGAAGCCGACACGTTCTCTGTTGGCGCGCGCTACAACTGGGGCGGCACGCTTCGTGATCGCGATCGCAGCGGCGCCAGCCAAGCCAGCATCACCAGCGCCGGCTTCCTGTTCTAAACACTAGGAAATCTTCGCAGCCTTGAGCGCCTCGGTGTGAACCGGGGCGCTTTTTTTGACCGAAAGGCCTGATTGGCGTCACCGCCTTGTAGCATGGAAGACACGCCGAATCGTCGGCAGGGGGCCCCACCGCTTCGAAGCCTTCCCACAAACGTCGGCACAGCGTACCTCGAGACGTGGGCCAAGCTTGAAACGTCGTTAGGGAAAGGATCCAAATATGAAGAAATTCCTCTTAGGCGCCGCAGCTTTGATGGCCATCGCGGCGCCGGGCGTCGCGGCCGCGCAATCGGGCCACGCCGGGCTTTCCTACACCACCAGTGACGACACAGACGTGGACTCCATCGCGCTGTCGGGCTCCGCTCTGCTTGGCGCGAACTTCCAACTCGACGGCGGCTATGCGTCCTTGGACGGCGGCGGCAGCAGCAACGCCGACTTCTGGAACGTGGGCGGCCACTTCTTCGCGCGCAGCGACAGCTGGCTCTGGGGTGGATATGTTGGCTACGATAACATCGAAGCGGGCGGGACATCGCTCGACGAATGGATAATCGCCGGCGAAACGCAATTCTACGCCGATCGCACGACGTTCAGCGGCACGCTCGCTTATGCGCAAGCCGATTATTTCGTTGATGTCGACCAGTGGTCGTTGGATGGCGAAGCACGCCATTTCATGACTGATAACTTCAGCATCCAAGGCAACCTCGGTTTCGCGACGGCGGATGGCAGCGGCAGCAGCCTCGACAGCACCAGCTACGGCATCGGCGCCGAGTGGCAAATGGATGGGGCGCCGCTCAGCATCTACGGCGGCTGGCAATCGGTTGACTTCGACGGCGGCGGCGACATTTCGTCGTTTGGCGTCGGCGCACGTTGGAACTGGGGGGGCGGCACTCTCATCGAACGCAATCGTTCCGGCGCCAGCCTTGGTCGCCCGCAAGGGTTCCTTGAGCGCTTTTATGGCGGCTTCACGCCTCACTAGCAGCGGCAACACCGAATAAGGAAAAGCCCCGGCGAAAGCCGGGGCTTTTTTATTCCAACTCGACACCCGCTTGTTCGAGCACACGACGCGCCGGGTCGAGCAGCGTGCCGTAGGAGCGTACGCGCGCCACCGCCCGGCTGTGCATGGCGGACCGCACCTGCAGCGCGCTTGGCGTCGCCACGCCCTTGTTGTTCTCATGGAACGACAGGCAGCGCTCATCCCAAGAGAGGTCGCAAAATTTCAACAGACCCCGCGTGCGCTCCTCCTGCTGAGACACAAGGTCTTCGTATTGCAGGACCATGAACCGATCCGACGGCAATCTCTCGCGCCAAGCCGTTATGACGCGCTCAAACTGCACGACTTTGTGCGCGGCCGCTTCAAGCGCGTACACATAGTCAAAAAATCGATCATCGATCGGAAATATCTGCTTGTAGTTGGAGAGCACGCTTTCCAGAGGTTTGCGGCGCATGCAGATCACGCGCGCATTCGGCAGCGCTGCGAGAATGCGTTCCGCGAGGAGATAGTTGCTGGGCGCCTTGTCAACGAAGCGCGGCGTATTCCCCGTGAGCGGGCGCGTGCTCTCTATGTAGCTGCGTCCGAGCTTGACCGAGTCAAATTCCCTGTTTCCTCCCAAGGCGTCAGCGCTGAGAGCCGTGGCGGCGCCAGTGATAAGCGTGTGAATCCACAAAAAGTTGCCAATTTCACCTGCGGACGTGACGTCAGGATGCGATGATAAGATGCGGTCGACCAGCGTCGTGCCCGATCGAGGCAGACCGGCGACGAAGATCGGTTCATGAGACGGATAGCCCGCTCGCGCCCCAAGCGCGGGGGCGCTCGTTATCGCGTCGGCCAGCGCCTGTTCGCGGGCCGGATCATAGGGGCGCAATCGGCGCCTGACCCCCTTGGCGCGGCCGAGCCATTGCATCGCGCGTTCGAGATCGCCGAAATCCTCGTAACTCTTAGCGAGCGCATGGCCGATATGAAGTGTGCGCCAACCGTCAATGTCGATGCCGTCGAACCAGCGCTCCAAATCGGCGGCGATATTGTCGCCTTCTGTCTGTTTGCGAAGATGCACCAGGGCATATCGAGCTTTATAATTGAGAGGTTCCGCCACTAGCGCAGCCCGATAACTGACCTCCGCATCACTGGTCCGCCCCAGATATTCGGCGATCACGCCGCGTTCGAATTGGTAGTGCGTATTGGACGGCTCTAGCGCGCAACATTTGCTGGCTACGAAAAAGGCAGACGCATAGTCGCCGCTCATAAGGTACCCACGGCATGCGCCGAACAACGCTTGGGGATCGTTCGGGCTATCGCGTTCCGCTTGGGCTGCAAGCTCGCGCATGCGCGCGAAGCGGCCGACGAACCTTGATAAAACTTCTTCATTCATCGGGCGCAGCTATTGCATCTTCTTGTGGCGACCCAAGCCTTCCTTCTGGTAGCGCGCCACTTTCATCTCCCGGGCCTCGTACACTGCCGTGTGACCGCATCCCGGGCATCGGTGGGTTTCCGCAGCCGAAGGCAGAGAGTCCTGTTCCTCGGCGATCGGCTTCTCGCGCACGCGGAAACCAGCGCCGCAGCCTTTGCAGAACACCACCAGATATTGTTTGCCGAGTTCCTTAGGGATCATGCTGCGCTCCATCGCACACACGCCCCTAGCACGCTTGCGCCGTTCCGCAACATCGGTCGCCCGTGGCGCGTCAGGCAGGACAAAAAAGCAATGCTAACCAACGACTAACGGCCCGGGCAGCGCCATCGTGACGGAAAGGACACAATCCACGGTTTTGAGACGACCCTGCCTTGGACGGCAGGGCGTATTTGGTTAAGCAGCGACCGCCGGAATCTCTTCCGGGTAAGTTCAATGCTCAAGGGGTTCCTTTTATGAAGAAGTCGATCGCATTCCTTAGCGTGGCTGCGGCTGCCATGATGGCGGCTGGCACGGCCAGCGCCCAGAGTGGGTATGTGGGCCTGTCTTACAACGAGAGCGGCTCTGATTTTACCTCGTATGGCATCGACGGCTCGGTCGCGTTCGGATCAAATTTCCAGCTCGACGCCGGCTACCGCGACTTCGAAGACGTGAACGGCGAAGCTCTTTCGGTTGGCGGCCACTTTTTCAATCGCGGCGAGACCTGGTTGGTTGGCGGCTACGTTGGCTATGATGTGATCTCCGGCAGCGGCGACGATATCGACGAATGGACGGTCGCGGGCCAGGCTCAATACTACGCCGACCAAACCACGCTCAGCGCCGACCTAAGCTACAGCCAGCTCAGCGACTTCCTGTTCGTCACCGACGTGACGGTCACGCAGCTCAACGGCGAAGCGAAGTTCTTCCAAACCGAGAACTTGAGCTTCGCGCTCAGCGCGGGCCTTGGCCAAGCGGATTCCGACTTCGGCGACAGCAACTTCTATTCGTTCGGCGGCGGCGCCGAGTGGCAACTGGCGGCCGCGCCGGTCAGCTTGTTTGCCGACGTGCGCACGATCGGCTCGAGCGACGACTCCACCGAGACCTCGACGGGCTGGCGCATTGGCGCTCGGATGAATTTCGGCGGCTCCCTGCTCGACCGCAATCGCTCAGGCGCAGGCCTGAGCCAGCCGGGCGGCTACTTGGACCTCCTGTTCTAAGACCGCTGAGCGCTGACAGAAATGAAGCCCCGCCCGAAAAGGCGGGGCTTTTTCTTTGACGGCTAAGCCGGCCCGCAATGCTCCCTCCCCGCACCTTGGCGCGCGCTGCGTCAGCAGAAGAAGGGCCGCGCCCTCTGGGAACGGCCCTTTGCTGTTTCGTTGCTGTGCTCGCCTCGGTCCGCTCATTTGAACAAACCCGAGAGCATCGCCAATCTCAGGCGCGGAGCTTCGCCAGCACTTCCTGGCTGACAGCCTTCGGGACTTCTTCGTAATGCGAAAACTCCATCACGTAGCTGGCGCGCCCTTGCGAGAAAGAACGTAGCTGGTTCACGTACCCGAACATATTCGCGAGCGGCACCATCGCGTTGATGATGGTGGCGTTGCCGCGCATGTCTTGGCCTTGGATCATGCCACGGCGCGAGTTCAGATCGCCGATCACCGAGCCGACGTATTCCTCGGGGCTGGTGACCTCGACCTTCATGATCGGCTCGAGCAGCCGCGCGTCGCCCTTTTCCTTCAGTTCGCGGAACGCGGCCTGCGCCGCGATCTGGAACGTCAGCACGTTGGAGTCGACGTCGTGGTAAGCGCCGTCAACCAGACGCGCGCTCACGTCGATGACCGGAAAGCCGGCGAGCAAGCCGTTTTCCTTGGCCATGTTCAGGCCCTTCTCGACGCCGGGGACATACTCTTTCGGCACCGCGCCGCCGACGATCTTGTTTTCGAACACGAAGCCCGAACCCGGCTCGCCCGGCTCGAATTCGATCTTCACGCGCGCGAACTGACCAGAACCGCCAGTTTGCTTCTTGTGCGTGTAGTCGATCGTCGCCGCGCGACCGAGCTTCTCGCGATACGCCACCTGCGGGGCGCCGACATTGGCTTCCACTTTGTAGGTGCGGCGCAAAATGTCGATCTTGATGTCGAGGTGCAGTTCGCCCATGCCCTTCAGGATCGTCTGACCGCTTTCCTGATCGGTCGACACGCGGAAGGACGGATCTTCGGCCGCGAGCTTGGCCAGCGCCACGCCCAGCTTTTCCTGGTCGGCCTTTGACTTCGGCTCCACCGCCACTTCGATAACCGGTTCCGGGAACTCCATGCGCTCGAGGATGACCGGCTTCTGCGGATCGCAGAGCGTGTCGCCCGTGCGCACTTCCTTCAAGCCCGCCAACGCGACGATGTCGCCCGCGAACGCTTCCTTGATGTCCTCGCGGTTGTTCGCGTGCATGAGCAGCATGCGGCCCGCGCGCTCTTTCTTGTCGCGCGTGGAGTTAAGCAGGCCGTCGCCCGCGTTCAGCACGCCTGAATAGATGCGGCAGAAGGTGATCGTACCCACGAACGGGTCGTCCATGATCTTGAACGC
>DDSN01000015.1 GCA_002343395.1 Hyphomonadaceae bacterium UBA2389
ATCCCCCTCTAGGGGAGGGGGAGTTGTCCCGCGCTCTCGCTGTTGGAATTCTGCTGCGAGCGCCGCGCCGCGCGCGATCGCGTCGGGGTCACGGTCAAAGGCGATGACGCGCGCGCCCTGCTCAAGCATGACACGGGTGTAACCGCCGCCGCCGAAGGTGGCGTCGACGTAGAGCGCCCCAGGCTCGATCGCGAGCGCGGCGATGGCTTCCGCCAGGAGGACCGGGGCGTGGGTCAAGCGCACCCCCACCGCGCAGCATTTCCGTCATTCCGGGGCGACGCGAAGCATTGAACCCGGAACCTAGAGGCAAGCGGCGCACCGCCGGCCCCTGGGTTCCGGCTCTCGCTTCGCGGCGCCGGAATGACGAACCTGGTTTCCATTGGCGCACTGTACAGCGAGTCCGCGACAAAACGGCGCCCGCGATGCAGGCGCGGTGGGGTTTGGCTCGGAGCGGACAGTCAGAGTTTTGTGCCGCAGTGCGGGCAGTAGCTAATTGCGATCCCTCCGCCGCCTGCCTCTGGCGCAATGATGACATGGCCCATCCCAGTATTCGTATCTGATGTCGAAGTAGCAGGCCAAAGTCCGCGCACGAAAATCATCGCAGCACATCGCACCGCTAGCGGGAAGGCGATGCGTACCCTCCGGGCACGATGATCCATCGGTGTGAGTTTTAGCGGCCATCCGGCGTCTTTAGCGTCAGCGCCCCAAGTTCGGGCGAATTGTCGACCTACCAAAGCAAAAAGCCAGTCGGCCTATAAGCCGGGTTCTGTAGCCTGGATCGTAGACCAGGTGACGACCATTCCTCTGGACCATGCGTCGCCGCATGGTTCTCGCGACCTACCCGGATGCGCTCCCACGGACGGGCCGTACGCTCAGCGAGCGCCATCGCATCCCTATTCGGTCTTGCTCCCGGCGGGGCTTGCCGTGCCGCCTTCCTTACGGTCGGCGCGGTGGGCTCTTACCCCACCGTTTCACCATCGCCTGCGCCCGAAGACGCGCGGCAGACTATTCTCTGTGGCGCTGTCCCTGAGGTTACCCTCGGCGGGCGTTACCCGCCGCCGTATCCGCGTGGAGCCCGGACTTTCCTCGAACGCAGCCTTTCGACTTCGCGCCCGCGGTCGCCCGGCCGACTGGCGTTGCCTAGATAGCATGCGCCAAGGCGCAAGATAAGGGGCCGCGCTCGCCTTTGATTTCCGCGCGTTCGAGCGGAACACCGCTTCACACTTTTCCTAACGCGCCTTAGGCCGCGCGTGCGTGCGCGATCAGCCCCTGGGCTTCGACCCGGATGGCGTGGTTCGTGCGCTCGATTTCCTTCAGCGCGTCCGCGATCGTCTTCTGGAAGGACTCCAGATCGTTGAGCAACTCGTCCAAACGATCCTTCACGCTCGTGTGCCGCGAGCATTCGACCTTGCCCATGATGCGCGTCACCTCCAGGCCCGCGGCGAGGCGGGTCATATCCGAACAGGTCTGCTGGAAGCCTTCGATCTTCTTGGCGATGTCTTGCAGGCCCTCGGCGGCGTGGGCGCGATACGCGTGCTGCTGGTCGTCCAGCAACCGCATCTCGGGCTCGCGCGGCAGCGGACACGCGCTCTGCTCGGTCTCGAAGAAGCTCAGCAGTTCCTGCTGAACGCGCGCCGTCGCCACCAGGAACGCGCCATCGTTGATGGCCTTCGCAACGCCTTGGGCGGCGGCGATGAAGTCCGCGATCTTGGACTTCATCTCATTGGATAGGAGCGTGTAGTTGCTCGAGATAATCCCGATAGCCGCGCCATCCTGACCCAGCTGCGCCGCCAGAACCCGGAAATTGAACGGCACCGCTTCATTCACAGCATAGGCGTCCGCGATGCGGTTGGCGTTGACGATCAATTTTTTGGCGGCCGTGTTGAGCCTGCCGAAATACCCAATCGAAGGCTCGGGGGGGTGCGCCAGCGCCGCGTCTCTCGCGGCAAGCTCGGCGCCGATCGCCGTCGCCAAGAACTCCCCGTAATTGTCAAATCCCAGCTCCTGCAGCCGCGCCAACAGCAGCGCCGCGCTGTCGGCCGGCGCCAGGCGTTCGCGCCGCTCCAATTCCGCGAGCGCCGCATATTCGCGTTTGACCACCGCCAGCACGTCGCTCGATGGCCGAAGCCGCACGGACAAATAACCGCCCTCGATCGGGGTCACGATTGCGAAGACCCAATAGTGACGGCCGTCCTTGGCGCGGTTTTTCACGAACGCGCCGATGGGCTGACCCTGCTTGATCGTGTGCCACAGCAGCCAGAACACGGCGCGCGGCATATCGGGATGGCGTATGATCTTGTGCGGTTTTTCGAGGAGTTCTTCCCACTCGTAGGCGGCGATGTGCTGAAATACGCCGTTACCGTATTTGATGATGCCGCCGGCGTCCGTGCGTGAAAAAAACAGCTCGTCGAAGCCGAAGCTGATCTCGCCCGTTTCAAGGCTTGAGTTGATGCTCATCGCGCGCCGACGCCCCTTTTGGCCGAAGACCTTAGGGCCCAGCTGGTTTCCTGATTGTTACCTGACAATTATCAAGATGGCCTGAGCGCCCGGGTTTGGGCCGCAATATCCGCGACAATGATTCGCGTCTCCTCGTCGACCACGCCGCTCACCTCCGCTTGCCGGAAGCGCGCCTGGAACGCGCGCACGCAGTGATGCGTCAGCTGATCGAACGCCTCCGTCATGTCGATACAGTAGCCTATTGCCGCCAGCTCCCGCTGGAGCGTCCCTACCGCCTCACCTTGATCGCCCAACCCAAACAACGCCGCGCCGCCGCGGCCGATCGGACACTTGGGCGCCAACGCGACGCCGTGGTCCGCCAGCGTGCTCCACGGAAACACCTCGCCCGGGTCGAGCTTGCGTCCCGGCGCGACGTCGGAATGCCCTACGATGCGCGCGGGAGAGAGTTCGCGGCGCGCCGTGACGTCATGCAGCAGGCCGATCAGCGCATTGACTTGATCATCCGGGAAATCCGGCAGGCCGAAATCATGGCCGCCGTTCACGATCTCGATTCCGATCGAGCGGTCATTGGTGTCGACGCGTCCTTCCCACGACGATGCGCCCGCATGCCAGGCGCGTTGCTCTTCGTCGACGAGCCGATAAACCGCGCCTTCCTCGTCAACGACATAGTGCGCCGAAACCCGCCCGAGCGGCGCCGCGGCGTCGATGGCGGAATCTTGCCAAGGGCCGGGATAGCGCCCCGCCACGGGAGCGGCGTCGGTGAGGCGCGAAAGCGCGACCTCCGCGTTTTGCATACCCGTGTAGTGCAACACGACCAGATCGATCGCGCTTTTGCGTGCGTCGAAGTTTGGCGAGGGACGTTCGATCAAGCGAGTCACGCCCGCACTATAGCGCGTTTCCCGCGTGCTCACCCTTTGCGGCGCGGTGATTCCACTTCCCAGCCGAAAGGCGTACGCCGCGCCTCCAGCGTCTCAGGCCCCCCGGCGGGCGCCGGACGTTTCGGCATCATGCGCATCGCCAGCGCCGCACCCGCCACAAGCACGCCGACGATCGCGGCCGCCACGAACGCAAACATTAGCGCAAGCGCCGCGCCAATCGCCAACAGCGCCGCGCCGCAGGCGCGAATAAACGCGTTGATAGCCGTTGAACCAAAATCAGCGACGCTAGCGGTCATTGGCGCACTTCCTCTCGCCCAATATGGATCGAAATGGTCCGTGATCAATACGGCGCGCGCGTGGCGACGCATGCGAAACATTCATCTCGCGTCAACCATCAATTCCGCTCGAATTTTCGCGTAGGCGGCGTTTATTGCCGCGGTTTTCTCGCGCGCGATGGCGACGAATTCGGGCGGGGCGCCGCGCGACAGCATGGTGTCGGGATGGTTATCAGCCGCGACGCGCCGCCAAGCCTGCCGCACCTCCTCCATGCTCGCTCCCGGCAATAGCCCGAGCACGGCATAGGGATCATCGACGTCGGGGCCGAGATTGGTGGCTTTGATCCGCCGGAACTCCAGTTCCGAAAATCCGAACTTCTCCGCCACCTCGGCGAGATAAGTCAGTTCCGAAGCCGTCACTTCGCCGTCCGCGGCCGCGATGTGGAAAAGGCCGTCGAGCACATCCTCAAGCAGGCAGGGCCGGGAGCGATATTTGCGACCAATCTGCTTTGCATAGGATTCAAATCCTAAGACCGTTTGCTGCGCGAGAACGAACGCGCGGCGGAAGTTCCCCTCCTCGCCCGGCGGCGGTCGAAACACGCGCTGCGCCGCCTCAAGCTCCACCTGGCCGGCGTAGCCGTCGGCGCGCGCCATTTTCGCGGCGAGGCCAATGACAGCGGCGGTGAAACCCACGTCATTCGCCAGCGGGGCGCATTCCTCGCCAAACTCCGGCGCCTGCGCCTCGGGGTCGAAGGCGCGCGCGGCCATTTCGAGAATGTTGGTCCAAACCGACATCGCCGCCATCTTCGCTCATGCTGCGCCGCAGCGAAAGGGCGCTCGCGGCGCTGGCGCGGCGGCTAAACGAAATCCTTTGCGAGTTCGGCGCGCGTCGCCGGGCTCAGCATGGCCATGTGCGCGTAGCTTTCGTGGTCGACGCCAACCAGGATTTGGGTGCTGGGATCGCGAAAGCGCGCGCGCTGCTCCGGGTTCAGCTTGAAGTGCACGAAGTGAACGCTGGACGCCTTGCCATCGTCGCGCGTGCGTTCGACGTCCCCCTCGGGAACGCTGCGCACCTTCTCATCACCGACCTGGACAAAGAAGCACTCTTCGACGCCCCCGAGCCGCGCCAGAATTGCTTCGCGCCGCCGCGGTTCGTCGATCTCGAACATGATCGTGGCGCAGAGCTCGTCGCCTTGCGGGATCATCGGATTGTAGGCGGCGAGTTCGTCAGCGAGTTGTTCGTCGCCGCCACGTTCGATGTAAAGCATCTCCTGGACCTGGAACAGCATGGTCTCGAAGGTCTCGAAATAGAACGTGCAATACGGTCCGACATCGACGCGGCGCAACCGCTTCGACGGCAGCAACGCAGCGCGGCGTTCCTGACGCTCGCGCGCGAATTGATCCGGCGCAATAATGTCAGACGGTTCGATGCGGCGCTTCATGACGATGCCTTCTCACACGAATCCATAAGCACGAGCGAAAACCTCGATCGGGTGCGCCTCGTTTGGCTGCGCGCCGGCGACGTCCGCGAATTCATCGGCGACGATCTGGTTCAAATGCTTGCACGCCAGCGGGCAATCCGAGCACACAATCTGGTTGTGTTTCTGGGCCACCTGCTTGGCTGCCGGCCGTCCCACCTTAACCGCGAGCGGGCGAGTTTCTTTCATGACTCCAAAGGTGCCGCCGTGCCCCGAGCATCGTTCGATAACATCGACCTTCGTGTCCGGGATGAGCTTCAGCATTTCCGCCGACTTCTGCCCCATGTTCTGCGCGCGCGCGTGACACGCCATGTGCGCTGAAACGCCGCCCGCCAGCGGCGACAATCCCGGCGCCAGCCCCTCCTTCTTGGCGATATCGACGACATACTCGCAAATGTCGCGCGTTGCGGCGGCGAGTTTCCGCACGTTCTCGTTCTCGGGCAAAATGAGCGGCCATTCGAACTTCATCATCAGGCCGCACGACGCCGTGAGCGCGATCACCGCGTAACCCGCGTCAATCCACGGCGCCATGGCGTCGGCGACTTTCACCGCGCGGTTCGCGACTTCCGCGATGTCGCCATGTTCGAGTTGCGGCATCCCGCAGCACGCGGGATAGACTACTTCCGTCTCCACGCCCTGATGCGCGAGCACCGCCTGCGCGGCCGCCCCCGTGCTTGGCTTGTTGTAGTCGACAAAGCATGTCGCGTAGAGCACGGCCTTGCGTCCGCGCGCTGGCCCCGCCTCATTGACGCGCGGCGGCTCCAGCGCGGCGCGATGCGAGAACGTGTTGGCGTGATACTTGGGAAGTTCGGCGTCACGGGCGACGCCGACCGCCGCCTCCATGAGGCCGCGCGTCAGCGTATTGGCGCGCGCGGACGCGAAATTCGCCAGCGGCGCAACGAGCCGTCCAACCGCGCCATTGCGATCCGTCTCCGCAAGTTGCGCCGATAGCGGCTGCTTGCCGTTGTTTTTCTTCAATTCGGCGGCGCGGAAACGCAGCATCAGATGGGGGAAATCCAGCGCCCACTCATGCGGCGGCACGTAGGGACACTTGGTCATGAAGCACATGTCGCACAGCGTGCAGGCTTCAACGACTTCGCCGTATCGCTCCTTCGGCACGCCGTCGAGTTCGCCGGTCGAACTTTCGTCCACCATGTCGAACAAACGCGGGAACGACTCGCAGAGATTGAAGCAACGCCGGCACCCATGACAGATGTCGAACACGCGCTCCATTTCCTTTTCGATGGCGTCGAGGTCGTAGAAGGCCTCCGATCGCCAATCGAGCGCGTGACGCGTGGGCGCTTCGAGGGATCCTTCGCGAGGGCGTTCTGACGTTGTCATCGGTGATCCGGCTGCGCGTCGCGACAACTGTGAGCGCCACACACAACGGCGCTCACAGTCCTATTCGCTCCGGCGACTGCTTTCAGGCGCTTACTTGTCGAGACTGTCCAGCGCGCGCTGGAAACGGCCCGCGTGGCTCTTCTCCGCCTTCGCCAGCGTTTCGAACCAATCCGCGATTTCCTCGAAGCCTTCTTCGCGCGCGGTCCGCGCCATGCCCGGATACATATCCGTGTATTCGTGGGTCTCGCCGGCGATCGCGGCTTTCAAATTATCGGCAGTTGAACCGATTGGCAGGCCGGTCGCGGGATCGCCGACGCCCTCCATGAATTCCAAGTGGCCGTGGGCGTGGCCGGTTTCGCCCTCGGCGGTGGAGCGGAACACCGTGGCGACATCGTTGTAGCCTTCCACGTCCGCCTTCTGGGCGAAGTAAAGGTAACGGCGGTTGGCTTGGCTTTCGCCGGCGAACGCGGCTTTCAGATTCTCAAGCGTCTTCGATACAGCAAGCGACATGGGAGGCCTCACAAGCGTGTTTGGAGCCCGCCTCGTCGCCGGAACGCGCCGAAATGTCCAATCGAATGTTGCTTCAGCGCCTATAGAGCGCGTCTATGTCGCGGCGGACGGGCCGCGCAGCGCCGCCACTTCGGCGCGAAGCGCGCGCACCTCCTCCAAGATGCGCTGTTGGACGACCGCCGCATCCTCCTGCGCTTCCTGAATGCCCTCCACCTCCTCCTGAACCTCTTCCAGTTCCTCCTTGATCTCCTCTTGCGGCGCTTGCTGGACCGCCTCGACAATGACGCCCACGAAAAGGTTCAACACCGCGAACGCGGCGATCAGCGTGAAGCCCAGGATGAACACCCAGGCGAACGGATAGGACTCGTCGAGCCGCGTCACCAAATCCCCCCAGCCATCAAACTGGGACAGCGCAAACAGCGTAAGCGCGCTTTCACCCAGATTGCGGAAGCCGGGCGCGTCGTGGAACAAGGTCGTTCCCATGACGGCGGCGATGTAGAAGACGATCGAGAGGATCGCGAATGACGCGAGAATGCCCGGCATCGCGCCAAAGAGCGCCTCCACCACGCGCCGCATCTGCGGCACGGCGCTGACCAGTCGGAACACCCGCACAACACGTAGCGTCCGCAGCGCGGAGATGGCCGGGCTAACCGCGACGTAGCTCAGCCCGACGACGAAAACATCGAAGATATTCCAACCGCTGGCGAAATAGCGGCGCGGCCCCTGCGCGAAGAATTCGAAGACCAGTTCGCCGGTGAATATGAAGAGGAAGTACATGTTCCACTGCTCAATGAGCGCGTGGTACGGGTTCGTCTCGCCATAGTGCGCGTCGTAACCGAGTATGGCCGCATTCGCGATGATGCAGAGCAGGATGAAGCCGTCCCAAACCCAGTTTCGGGTCAGCCAGTGAAACAGCGGGATGCCGCCGCGCGGGGTTCTGGGTTTCAGTTTGAGCTTTTGCTCTCGACGTTCGGCCATATTCCCCTCCGCCTCCGGCGTCCCCTGCCGGCGATCCAGGAGAGGTTAGCGGGTTTCTCTAGCGCGAGAAAAGACCGGCCTGCCCATGCGTGGCCTGGGCGGCTGACGCTTGTTGCGTGCGCGCCTCAGCCAAGATGTTCAAAATGAACCCCTGGACCCGGTAGGTGCGTCCGCCCCAATGGCGGCCTGGCACGTGCCAAACGCGCACTTCGCTCCAATCGCCCGCTTCCGACACGTCCATGATGGGAACGTCGCGGGTAATTTCACCGCCATTGAGCCAGTTGGCATGGTCGACGATGATCAGGCGAGGCGACACCACTTCCTTCACCACGGCGACGTGCCCGCGGTTGCTCGTGGCGTAGCCGCGAAGGACAAGCACCGCCCCTTCGCTGGGCGCCTGGGCGGTTTCGTAACGCCCAGCCGCCTGGCGCCACCAGGTGCTGGCGTCGCCGTAGAGTTCGACACCCGACTCATTGCGGGCGAAGGGCACGCACTGCAGCCGCGCGCGGCTGTTCGTGACCCGAGCGATCGGCTCGTAGGCCTCGTCCGGAGCGCGTTCGAATGCGCCCGGCGCCATGGTCGCATGTTCCGACGGGGCGCTGACCACATCGGGATCAACCGCCAGGTCCATGGACAAGGGCGTCAACGCATTCGCGTCCATCGGGACGGCAGCGAAACTCGCTGCGGCCGCGACAAGTATGGCGCGTGTATCGAGCATAAGCTTGTAAGCCAGGCGGAGCATTGCCCCAAACTGGCACACAAAAACGCGCCAAGGGCTTTAAAAAACACTTAATTGGAGAGCTGAACTTCTGGAAAGGTGCGGGCGTATGGTAAACAAAGTGCAAGATAAACTATAAATTGACCACGAATTCAGTAACGATGATTAACGCTCACCTTGTTTTGACTGAATTGAGCTTGGACGGCCCGCGTCAATGCATCGCGGCCTGGAGCATGAAGGGGTGGATGAATCCCTCCACCTCGTAGACCCGTCCGCCCCAATGCCCGCCCGGAATATGCCAGACCCGCACCTGGCTCCAGTCATTGGCCGGAGAGACATCCATGACCGGCACGCCAACGCTGATCTCACCGCCATTGAGCCAGTTGGCTTGGTCCACCCGAACGATGCGACGCGACACGATCTCCGTGACGACAGCGACGTGGCCGCGGGTTGAGTCGTTATAGCCTTGGGTCACAAGCACAGCCCCAGGGGCCGGTGAACCCGAGCGCGGATACCGCCCGCCGGCTTGGCGCCACCACGTGTTGGCGTCGCCAAAAATCTGGATCCCAGAGGCGCGCCGCGCGAACGGCACGCACTGGAGGCGCGCGCTGTAATCGACCACCCGCGGCGGGGCGTCCGGGCTGAACGGCAGCGCGGGCGAGACCTCTGGCGCGGGGCTGCTCCCGCGCAGCGCCACGGGTGCGGGCATGGAAGCGCAAGCCGCCAAGGCAATGGCGACGCCCCCCGCCCCGGCGAGCCAGGTCAAAGTTCGCGTTAATCCCATCATTACGGAGCAGATCTTACCGCATCGGAGTTGGCAACGCGTGAACGCGCGCGCCGAACGCCTTGACCAAGGGTTGAGAAAAGGAGCAGCGCTGGACCTATGCCCGCGACCACCCCGCTGTTTGTCCGCCCGTGCTTCCAGCAAGACCTGGAAATCGTCCAGTTAATCTATGCTCACCATGTTCTCACAGGCTTTGGCTCGTTCGAGACCGAGCCGCCCTCCGTTGAGGAAATGACCGAGCGCTGGTCCGCGGTCGTCCAAAACGGCTGGCCCTACGTTCTCGCCTGCGCCGCAACCGACCCCAGCCGCGTGCTGGGGTTCGGCTACGCTGTACAGTACAGGGATCGCGCGGCCTACGCGAAGACGTTTGAGGTCTCGGTCTATGCTGGACCGACGACGCAGCGGCAGGGAGTCGGAACAGCGATTTTGACCCAATTGCTGCTGGCGCTCCGAGAACTGAATGCCCGCACCGCGCTCGCCTTCATCGGCGACAGCGCCAATGCCGCGTCCATCGGCCTTCACGCCAAGCTCGGCTTTCAACATGTCGGCGTGTTGCGCGACGTGGGCGAGAAGCTCGGTCGCTCGCTCGACGTGGTCATCATGCAGCGCAACATTTCGCGCTTGCGAAGCGCTTCATGATGATCAGGCGCAACAGTCCGGATGGGAATTCAGCGTTTGACGCCCTCGCCATGGTAAGACTCGGTTAAGCATGTCACCATCAAGCTTCATGGTGGGAGGAGATCGCGATGCTATCACCGAAGCTCGTGGTCGTTGGTTTGGTCGGGTTACTTACGTTCGCGGCGACAATCGCCACCGCCGAAGATGCGGGCGCGCCAGGGTTCGTCGCTCTTGAAAACGCGGATTTTGACGATCCTACCCAACCCCTCGGGGGCGGTCGTTTTGAGCTGCGTTTTGATCCAGCGGACTCCGCGCGCTTTTCCGATCTGGGCGGCGCGCGGCGCGAAACATCAAACACCGCGGATTATCGCCGATACGAGTTCTCCGTCATCGCGCGCAACCAGCTTGGGTTCGATGTCGGATTCGCGCAGCGCGCCGGTCTAGGCGTTGACCGCAACGGCGACATCGCAAGCCGCAGCCGCGGATCGGAACTGCGCTTCGGTCGATTGGGCAGCGAACGGCCCGTGTCGAGCGAGCCGTCATGGTACGTTTTCGCCGCGTCAGAGGACGAAGCCGTGACCTGGCGGCCTGGCGCTCGCAATGATTTCGGCGGCGCCGCCTCTTCGTTCAACGTCGAGGATCGGGTCGAAATCGGCGATTTGCAGGCCGGCGTCACCTACGAGCGCGGCCCCTGGCAAGCTTCCCTCGCCTACGTCGAGCGTGAGTACAGCACCAGGAGCGGCGCCCGCACGATCTCGCGCGAGGAAAACTTCACCGGGCTAACCTTGACGATGCGCCATTAAGCTTTCGGTAAGGCTCCGCCTTAACAGCAGGCCTATTCTGTGGCAGGCTTTGTGCGTTGCGTGTTCTGGCGGGTGATTGAACGCTCATGAAACAGGCAAGACCTCTTCGATTGACGGTAGCGCTTGGCGCGGCCCTGTTCTGTGCGACTTGGGCTTCCGCCCAGGACGCGCAGACGGTCGCGGGCATTGATCTGACGTCCACCGACGGCGCGGCGTTCACGGCGACCACCGCCATCGGACACAACGGCCAAGTGCCCTTCCTGCCCTATTCCGAAGCGCCCGAACCTGCTCTCCAACTTCAACTCAGCGCCGGCGGCGGAGATTCCCCGTTGGATGTGTCGGTCTCCCAGCACGCCACGCTGGCGCCCGGCGGCCAAAATGCGTTCTCGCGCGCAAGCGTCGGCGCGGAGGTCCGCATTGGGCGCGGCATCGTGGATCAGCGCGGCGCCCGCGCGAATGGCGATTCCACCTATGTTTTCGTGGCGTCCGATCAGGATGCGCTCACTTGGCGCCCCGGCGCGCGCAGCGACTTCGGCGGACGCGGCTCTTCGGTTCAATTGCAGGACCAGGTTGAGGTCGGCGATTTGGCCGCCGGCCTCGCGTTTGAGCGCAACGGCGTGCAAACCTCCCTCGCTTATGTTGAGCGCGAGGAGTCGACCCGGGTCGGCAATCAGTCCTTCAGTCAGGACCAGAGCTTCACCGGCGTTACCGTCACCGTCCGCAACTGAGCGGCCTCGGGCCGCATCCCCGCCCAGCCCTTACTCACAGCGACTCACGCCGCGCCGCCTTGGCCGCCGCCTGAATCGCTCCATGCTCTCCTCGGTAACGGTTCTTAAACCGGACTCAGCCGGATATGGTCCAGTTATGGTGGCCAGCAGGTCGCCACATCCCAATATCTGGTGTATGTTTCGGTTCCGATTGGAGTGAGTGCGGATGGCTGGCAAGAATGGGGGCGCGCTGCCTGGGCTGAGAACGCCGTCGATTGGCTACAAGCCGTTTCGGTATCCCTGGGCCTATGAATTCTGGCGCCGCCAACAGCAGGTTCACTGGATGCCCGAAGAGGTCCCGCTCGGCGAGGACGTGAAGGACTGGGCGTCCAAGCTGAACGACCAAGAGCGCAACCTGCTCACGCAAATCTTCCGCTTCTTCACCCAGGCGGACGTCGAAGTGAACGACAATTACATGGAGCGCTATTCGCGCGTGTTCAAACCGACCGAGATCAAGATGATGCTCGCGTCGTTTTCGAACATCGAGACGATCCATATCGCCGCCTATGCGCTGCTGCTCGAGACCATCGGCATGCCGGAGACGGAGTTCGAGGCGTTCCTCGATTACCAGGCGATGCGCGACAAGCATGACTACATGGGCACGTTCGGCGTCGAGACCGACGAGGACATCCTGCGCACGCTGGCCATGTTCGGCGCGTTCACGGAAGGCCTGCAGCTCTTCGCCTCTTTCGCGATGCTGATGAACTTCCCGCGCTTCAACAAGATGAAGGGCATGGGCCAGATCGTGACGTGGTCGGTGCGCGACGAGAGCTTGCACTGCGAAGGCATGATCAAGCTCTTCCATGTCTATGCGAAAGAAACCAACGCGCTCACCCAGGCCGTGAAGGACGACATCGCCGAGTGCTGCAAAACAGTCGTCGGCATCGAGGACCGTTTCATCGATCTCGCGTTCGAGATGGGGCCGGTGCAGGGCATGACCGCCGACGACATCAAGCAATACATTCGCTACATCGCCGATTGGCGCTTGGGGCAATTGGGTTTGCCGAAAATCTACGGCGTCAGCGAGCACCCGATCCCGTGGCTCACGGCGATCCTGAACGGCGTCGAACACGCCAACTTCTTCGAAGCGCGCGCCACCGAATATTCGAAGGCCGCCACCAAGGGCGAATGGCACGGCGGCGACGGCGTGTGGTCGAACTTCGAGAAGATGATTGAGAAACGCAAGGTTGCCGGCGGCGCGAACTAGCGCGTGGAGGCGCTAGGCGAGATAGTCGGTCGACTAGCCTCGATCGCCTTCGGGCTTGCCTTTGTCGGCGTTTTCTTTGCTGTCACACATACGCGCGCCGGGAAGCGTTGGCGGCGTTTAGCCTGCGCTTACCCATTGCCTCCACGGCGCGAGGCGCCTTTGGTTGAACGCAAGTCTGAAACGCTCATTCTGCACGAGGGCGGCCTGGGCTTCAGCAGCTATCGCTGGTGGACCACGGCGCGCCTCTACGCAGATGGCCTGGAGCTATCGCTGCCGCCCCCGCTCGCCATTGGCCATCCGCCGATCTTCATACCACGAGACGATCTCAAGCTTGAGCGGCATCCGTGGTACATGAATAGCGACGCCTCTGCGATCGCCGCGCCACGCGCCGCCCAGATGACGATCATTATCGACGATACGCTTGCTGACGCGCTCCGCACTCTCGACCCGCAAGCGCGTCCAGAGCGGGCGGCGTAGCAATGCTTTTCCTCTATCAGCCTGTAAAGCGCGCGCGCAGCGCTGCGCGCTCGCCCGCGCCCACGCCGAGTTCTCTTTCCATATAGCCAAGCGCCGAGCCATATTCAGCGTCGATGGCGTCGAACGCAGTGCGCAGATAATCGACGTGTACGCCAAGCATCGGCCGCAGCGCATCATCGCTCAACGTCTTGCCGAGGCGCGTCTCCATACGCTCCTTGATGCGCGGCAAGCGCTTGTCGAGATCAATGGCGGCGTTGGTGAATTCATAGTCCGCGTAAATCGTCTCTTCCGGCACGCCGAGCGCGATCAGCGTGAGCGCGCAGCCCAAACCTGTGCGGTCCTTGCCGGCGGCGCAATGGATGACGGCCGGCGCCTCCTCCGCCAACAACGCACTGAACCAATTGCGATAGAGGTCGATGTGTCGCTCGTTCGCCGCGAACTCGCGATACAGCAAATGCATGTACGCGGTCACGCTCTCCGCCGTCAGGTCGCTTCGCATCAGCGCGATGAAGTGCGGGGGCAAGTCTTCCTGCGGCCCTTCATTGTTGACGATGACGCGCGTGCCTCCGCCTGGCCAGCGATTGGGTTCGCGGTTTCGCTCCTCGGGGCGGCGGAGATCAACCAGGGTGCGGATGCCCATGCCATCGAGCTTTTCGATGTCGGCGTCGCTGGCATCATGGAACGACGCGGAGCGATAAAGGCGCCCGCGCACGACCTTGCCGCCGTCAGACGTGTCCCAGCCGCCGAAGTCACGGAAATTAAGGACGCGTTCGAAATCGACCAATCTGTCATGCATGGGCATGGATTAGGGATTGAGAATTAGCGACGCAAGGTCTCAGCGCCACACGACCCCACTCCAGATCACACCGCGGTTGAAAGGCAATGGTCGAATCTCATCAATCAGATGGCGCGGATGGGTCCTGCAACATAATACGGATGAGGTGGTCGTCCGCGAAGAGCAAAGAGAACAAGAATGGATGGTCGATCGCATTCTTAAGAACATTGTCATGGCTGACGTACTGGCCTCCGGTCGGAAAGGTTCTGACACTCAGCGGCAAGTCGGAATATTGACGCAACGCGACAATCGCCTCTTCTGCGGTTTGCCCCGCACGCAATCCAAATGGCAAGCCTGCCGTCGGCGGAGCCGAAACGTCGATATCCTTGCGGATAATCCTTCCGTCCAACAACACATAGATGACCCCGTCGAGTGTGAACCCGCACACCTGGGCCGTACCGTAGTTTTGCATCTGCCCTTGCGTGCAAGTGCGCCGGGTATCTTCGCCGCTCGGAAGGCGCGCCGGCAATGAAGCCCCCATCGCAAACGCGCCAAAGTCGAGTTCAATCGCCTGATGGAATGGTCCGTTGCATCCCACATACCCGCACGCATCAATCTCAGCGAGTTCTGCATCCAGCCGCAGTCGCTGCGCGGGACTCAGAGAATCAGACCTCACTTGCGCACTCTCTCCGGCAGGCGAGCACGCCACGCAAAGCAAGAGCAGGAGCGCGCCACGCCCGCTCATCTGAACGGCGGCTCATCGAAAGCCCGCAGCTTGCGCGAGTGCAAGCGGTCGCGATTCTTCTTGAGGAGCACGATCGTCTCCAAACCGATCCGCAAATGCGCGCCGATGGCGCTGTCGTAGAAGCGGTCAGACACGCCAGGCAGTTTGATCTCGCCGTGCGCCGGCTTGTCCGATACGCACAGCAACACGCCATACGGCACCCGCAACCGGAAGCCCTGCGTCGCGATGCACGCGCTCTCCATGTCGACGGCGATGGCGCGTGATTGCGACAACAACTGGCGCTCCTGATTGTAATTGAGCTCCCAGTTGCGATCCGCGTAGGACACCACTGTTCCCGTGCGCAAGCGCCGCCGCAAGTCCTCTTTGTCGCCGCCGGCGACCGAGGTCGCCGCTTGCTGCAACGCGATCTGCACTTCCGCGATGGCGGGGATGGGCACTTCGAGCGGCACGCGATCGTCAAGGATTTTATCGCGCCGCAGATAGGCATGCGCGAGCACGTAGTCGCCAATCCGTTGCGTGTGCCGCAACCCGCCGCAATGCCCAATCATGAGCCAACAATGAGGACGCAGCACCGCCAGGTGATCGGTGATCGTCTTCGCGTTTGAGGGGCCAACGCCGATATTGACCAGCGTTACACCGTCGTTGTCCGGCGTTTTCAGATGGTAGGCCGGCATCTGGTATTTGCGCCACGGCGCATCAAGCGCCTTGGCTTCCGCGTTTGGATCGCCGGCCTCAATGGTGAGCTTGCCGGGGCATGACAGCGCCCAGCCTTTTGGCCCGTTACGCACCCCTTCCGCGGCCCAGCGCACGAATTCCTCGACATAACGCTGGTAGTTGGTGAACAAAATCCAGGGCTGCACATCCGACCATGGCGTGCCGGTGTAGTGCTCAATGCGCTTCAGGGAATAGTCGGTGCGCGGCGCGTCGAACAACGCCAAGGGACGCGATCCATCCAAGCGCTCCACACGCAACCCGTCGACGACGGCGTCGCCGACCTGCGTCAGCCGCGGATTGGGAAAATGACGCGCCAGATCTTCAGCTGGGACATTGTCGAACGCATGCGCGCCCGCCGCATCAAGCACAAACGAGTACGGAATTTCGGTGTCGCTGACGCGAACGCTGAGTTCGGCACCATAATCCTCGACGAGCAGAGTAAGCTGCTCAATCAAGTATTCACGGAAAAATCCGGGCTGCGTGATCGAAACAGCGTATTCGCCCGGCCATGTAAGTTGACCATAAGCGCGCGCCAAGCGCGGCGCCGGCCCATCCGAGTGATAGGTGACGCGTAGTTCAGGATACCGAAACAGCGCGCGCTCCTCACTGGTCGGAGGCGTGCCGGTTTCCGCAAACCGGCGTACAGATTCAATAAGGGATGTGACTGCGCGCTTGTGCAGCGCTTCGAGCCGATCAACGGCCTGCTTGGGTGTTTTGGGATCTTCCATGGCGGACTTATCCGCCACTCGTTCCTCCCGTCAAGCCCCTCAGGTCTCGCGCGGGATCGGGTCGATCAAGCGCGAGCGGCGATAGGCCGTGTGATTGAGGGTCATGGGCGAACCGATGATCATCCCGATCGGAGAAACGTACTGATACTCGGACTCGGCCATGATGATGCTCGTGCCAGGACGCATCATGTCCGCCGGCAGCGACACGGTGGAGTTCGCGATGCGCGCCGCCATCCCGCGACCTTCGCTCCACACCACGCGCGCCGTTGCCGCATCCTGGATGCTGATGCTGGTGATGCGCAGATTGAGATCCGCGGCGTTGTCGGGGACCATCAAGATTTCCGTGGCCCGCC
The DNA here is from genome assembly GCA_002343395.1 of Hyphomonadaceae bacterium UBA2389. Taxonomy (GTDB): domain Bacteria; phylum Pseudomonadota; class Alphaproteobacteria; order Caulobacterales; family Aquidulcibacteraceae; genus Vitreimonas. The sequence continues at coordinate 16,607 of DDSN01000015.1, forward strand.
ACAGACCTTCAACTTCCTCATCCGTAACCTCGGTGTCACGCGAAATGACGTCCGCGAGCGAGGCGGTGGTGTTTTCCGCGCGGCGATTGGAGCCAAGGACGTCGATGAGCTCCACCGCGCCGAACAAAAGCAGCACCATCATCGGCAGGAGTATGGCGAACTCTAGCGCGGCGAGACCGGAGCGCGCGGCGCTAAAGCGGCGGAGGCGTGCAATCAACCGCATCAGAAGGGCTCGTTACGGAACATCATGGTGGATACAAGCAGGCGGTCGCCATTGCCGGCGTTCGCGAAAATCGCCTGGAACATCGGCGTCATCACGTGCCAGCGATAATAGGCGCGTACGACGACGATCTCGGAGGACGCGCCCGGCTGAAACCCGAACCCAGCCGGATTAAGCTGACCGTTGACGATCGGGTTCGCGAGATTGTCGGCCGCATCGACGAAGGAGGGAAACGTTCGCACGTCCAGGAACAGGTTCGCTTCGCAGTCGACATTCAAGAGAAAGTTCACGTCCGCGCAGATCGCGTCCTGAATCTCATCGTAGGTGACGCCGTTCTCTTGCGCCTGCCCCGTGCGAATTTCACGGGCGCGGCGGTCGACCGCCTGGTCCAACGTGGTCTGCATGAAGCCGACCATCGACACTTCGGCGACGCCGATCACAAGCATGAAGAACGGCACGGCGACAAAGCCGAACTCAATCGCGGTCGAGCCCTCGCGCGCTTTGCAGAAGCGGCCGATCGCGCGGCGTATCATTTTGACGGGCGCAAACATGAGAACTCCGAGCCTGCAATCTAGGCGCCGAAGCCCTGAATTTCCGTCAAAATAGAGCGTAAACGGCGGTTAATTGCTTCGCGCGGTCGAAGCGTGACGCGCGATCTGGTCGTTCACCGAGGCCGAAACCTCGCCATCGCCGATGTCCGGACGCGGCCTGCACAGCGGCGTGCATTCAAGGCGCGCCGTCTGCACGCCGCGCGTAACCATAACCACGTCGGTTTCATCGGGCGAGACGACGATGCGGCCGGAATAGAGCACGCGGCCGTTGGCCCCGACAACCACCAGGTTCGTCGATCCGTAAGAGCGCCCGGTCACAAACAAGAAGCGGTCGTTCTGGACCGAAACCCCCGCGATCGATGGATTGCCCACCGCCACGCCCTCCGCAGCTTCCGCCAAACGAATGGGAAAGGCCTGGTCCAACGCCACGCGGATGTCGCGCGCCGATGCAGTCTCAGCGGCGGCGAAAACCCCGAGCGCCGCGACAACGGCGGCAAATGCACGAAAAGCCCGCATGGCGGCGTCCTTCTCAACTCACTTAACATAGCGAGCTACGCGCGAATGGTTTCGGGATCGCTAAGAAACGGCGAGTGAGCCTTCTCTTACATTATATAGAGGCGATGAAAATCGCGCGCGTGCTTAACGCAAAATTTTCCTTTTATGTTGGGCGAAGCGTAAACCCAACGCGATGTAATCTCCGCCTGCGTCTGGGATGGGTGTCGGGTGCGACGCTCCACCGGGCCGGTGAAAAGCACTCGACAATAGGAGAAAGTTACATGTTGAAGCGTTTCCTGAAGAACGAAGATGGCGCCACCGCGATCGAATACGGCCTGATCGCCGCTCTGATCGGCGTCGCCATCATCACGGCGGTCGGCCTGGTTGGCTCGAGCCTCGACACGACGTTCACGGGCGTGTCCACCACGCTTGACAGCGCGCAGCCGTAATAAGCTGAGTTGAAATGGGCCGCCGCCCTCGGCGGCGGTCCACAACGCATATCCCCTACTCCGGCGCCGCCCCCTCGGGGCGGCGTCTTTGTTTTAAGACAATCTCAAGCGGCGCGGCGCACTGAAGACGCAATGATCGCACTCGCCGCGCTTTTCCTTTTCGTGGGCTTGCTCCTTTACGCCGCCGCCTCGGACGTCGCGAGCCTCACCATCCCCAACTGGCTGTGCATCGCGCTCGCAGCCGCCTTTCCGATCGCGGCCCTGCTCACAAGCGTTCCGCTGTCGCAACTAGGCATGCATGCACTGTTCGGTTTCGCCGTGCTGGCGGTCGGGTTCTTTCTCTTTCAAGCCAACATCCTTGGCGGCGGCGACGCAAAACTGCTCGCCGCGGTCGCGGTCTGGACCGGCTATCCTGCGTTTCTCCCATTCTTGTTCTGGATGGCGGTGTCCGGCGGCATTCTCGCCGCATCGTTGCTGGCCGCGCGCCAAGTCATGAAACAAACCGAAACGAACCCGCCGTTCGTGAACCGTTTGTTGAAAGAGCAAAACGGCATTCCCTACGGCGTCGCGATCATGATCGGCGGCTTGGCGTGCGCGCCACAGATTCCGATTCTGTCAAGCGCGTTAACTCTGCCTTAGCCATGAACGTGATCCCTAGCTGTGTCCGGGACCGAATCACGCGGGGGAGTCATTCATGTCAGCGCGTCAGCTGATCGTTCTGGCCGTTGCCGCCATCGCGGCGATCGGCGCGCTGTTTCTCATTCGCACGATGGGCGGCAACCGCGCCGCGCCGGTTGCCGAAAACACGCAAGCGGTCGTCGGTGAACAGGTTTTGATCGCGGCGCGCGACATCGCCCAAGGCGCGGCGCTGACGCCGAGCGATCTTGGCGTGGCGCAGTTTCCGGAAGGATCTGTTTCTCCGACATTCGTCCGCCTTTCCGCGCAGCCTTCCGCGCAAGCGGAGTTTGTCGGCGCGGTGACGCGGCGCCCGTTCGCGCGCGGCGAGCCAATCACCACCGGCTCGGTGGTGCAGCCGGACGGCCGCGGCTTCATGGCGGCGCAATTGCCCGCCGGGTATCGCGCGATGGCGCTTGAGATCGACGACGGCACCGCCGCTGGCGGTTTCATTCAACCCAATGATCGCGTGGACGTGATCGTCACCCACAAGGACGATGAAAGCGGCAATGACGCCGTGCGTAGCGAAGTGGTCGTGGAAGACGTGCGCGTGCTTGCGCTCGGCGAAACCACGTCGCCGCAAACCAGCGGCGAAGGTCCGCAACGCATCCAAGCCAGCGTCGCGGTGCTTGAAGTCACCGCCGCCGACGCCCGCGCGCTCGCGATGGCGCTTGAGCTGGGCGACGTCAGCCTCGCCTTGCGCGGCGTTCAAGTTGAAACCGTGGGCATGACGCGGTCCACGGCAGGTTCCGGACAGTCCTCCGGCGCGGTTCGCGTTCACGCATTTGGCTCGGTCACCGGAGGCGGACAATGAACGTTAGGAAGTCCCTCCGCGCAACGCTGCTGACCGCGGTCTCCGCGGCCGTTGCGTTGACGCCCGGCCATGTCATCGCGCAGGCGGAATCGACAACCGTCGCGTCCATGCGCATCAACAACGGCGGCGGCGCGCAATCCGCGTCCTTGGTTCTGCCCTTCGGCAAGTCGGCGATCATCGATCTGCCCGCCGATGCGCGCGACATCCTCATCAGCAATCCGCAGATCGCCGACGCCACGGTGCGCACGTCGCGCCGCGCCTACGTGATCGGCCGGGCGCTTGGCCAAACCAACATCTTCTTCTTCGACGCGGGCGGGCGCCAGATCGCGAACGTCGAAATTCGCGTTGAGCCGGACGTCGCGCCGCTGAACGAGTTGCTGCGTCGCCACGCGCCGGATGCGAACATTCACGCTGAAGCCGTCAATGCGTCGGTTGTGTTGTCGGGCACGGCGCGCAGCGCCTCCGAGGCCGATCGCGCGCACCAACTGGCGCTCACTTTCCTGGGCATCGCAGGCGGAACCGGCGCGGGCGACGGGCAAGCCGGCGGCCCCAATTCGCCGGGCGCCAATCAAGCCGGCGGCAGCACGCCGCGCGTGATCAACCTCATTCAGGTCGAGGGCAGCGAGCAAGTGCTCGTGCGCGTGCGCGTCGTCGAGATGAGCCGCACGCTGGTGCGTCAGCTCGGCATCAACGGCAACTACGAGGAAATCATCAACCGGTTGCTGCCGGAAGACGCCTTCGTCGATATCGCCACCCGCAACGGCTACTCGATCAACGGCGGCCTGCTCGGTGGTCTCACCGCGCAAGGCGGCATCGCGGAAACCATCCTCAATCCCGCGAGCGTCACCTATCCGAGCGGCACAGTGGGGAACTTCCCGCCCGGTTCCGCAGGCGTGGGCGGCTACTCGCAAGAACCGATCTTTGACAGCGGCGGCAACGTCATTGGCACGCGCACGACCTACGGCCCCGCCAACACCGGCACGGCGCGCCAGACAGACGCGACCATCGAAGCCTTTGAACGCGCCGGCCTCCTGCGCGTTCTGGCCGAGCCCAATCTCACCGCGATCTCCGGAGAAGCGGCGCGTTTTCTCGCGGGCGGCGAATTCCCCGTTCCCGTAAGCTCCGACGACGGCCAGATTTCCGTCGAATTCAAGCCGTTCGGCGTTGGCTTGGCGTTTACGCCGATCGTCATGTCGGGCGGCCGCATCTCTCTGAAGGTCGCGACTGAAGTGAGCGAGCTCACCACCGAAGGCGCGATTTCCACGGGCGATACGCCAATTCGCAACCAAGACGGCACAACGACCGTCATACGCGGCATCACCATTCCCGCTCTGCAAGTACGCCGCGCCGAGACGACGCTTGAGATGTCGTCGGGCAGTTCGATCGTGCTCGCGGGATTGATGCAGGAGCGTTCCCGCCACGCCTACGAAGGCGTTCCCGGCGTCATGAACGCGCCGGTGCTCGGCTCCCTCTTCCGCTCGCGCGACTTCGTCAACAACGAGACGGAGCTAGTGATCTTGGTGACGCCATACCTCGTGCGCCCCACCGATCCAGACAATCTGCGTACGCCCGCCGACGGCTTCATGAATCCGAGCGAAGGCGAAAGCGTTCTGACAGGCCGGCTCAATGCGCTCTATCGCCCCGCGAACGGATCAGCGGGCGGCAGCGGTGAACAACTCCAAGGTCCGGTCGGGCATGTGATCGAATGAGGCGCATCATGAACTCTCGTCTGCCTGTAATAGCGCTTGGATTGAGCGCCCTTGGCGCTTGCGCCAGCGTACCGGCGCCCTCGCCGGATGGACCGGCGCTCGCCACGCAGGCCGATCGCCATCGCATCACGGTGTCGGAAGCGTCCGAGCGCATCGAAATTCCCGTGACCGCCAACGCAGGGACGCTGTCTTCCGGCGATCACGCGAATTTGCGCGGATTGGCCAGCGGTTACCTGCGTTATGGCCATGGCGCGCTCGTGCTGAGCGCTCCGGCGGGCGGCGCCAACGCCGACGCCGCCGCGCGGCTCGCGCAGCAAGCGCGTGACTCTCTCGTGGATTCCGGCGTCTCCTACGCCGCGATCGCAAGCTCCGTCTATGACGGCGCTGGAGGCGATGCGCCCATCGTCGTGAATTTCACGCGCTACGAAGCCGAAGCGCCGCAGTGCGCGCCGCTTTGGGAGCAAGACCTCGCGCACCAGAGCAACAACCAGCCTTGGGAAAGCTTCGGCTGCGCCACGCAAGCGAACCTCGCCGCCTTGGTAGAGGACCCCGCGGACCTGCTTGAGCCGCGCGATGCCGGCGCTCGCGACAGCATCCGCCGCGCGACGGTGATGGAAGCCTACCGCGACGGCGAGCAGACCCACGCCGAGCGCAGCACGGACGAACGCATTACGATCAGCAACGCGGTGCAATAGGGTTTCGACACATGAGCAATCCCGAACCCGCCTGGAACTTGAACAAGGACGAAGAGTTTGTCCTCGAAGAGGACGAAAACTTCGGCAAGGGCGATCTCGAAGGCGGCGATCTGCCGCCGTTCGATATCGAGGAGCCGATTTCGCCGGCGAACGAACAGCCGCTCGCGGAAGCGCCCTATGCTCCCGCGCCGCTGATCGCGCCCGCGCAAACCTATCGCGAGGATGCTCGCACGACCGAACAACCGGTGCCGCGGATCACGATCCACGCTTCGTGCGATCGCCTCGAGGTGAGCGACATGATCGCGAGCATCGCCGCCGACCGGCGCATGGCGCGCGCTGAAATCACGGTCGAAAGCGGCGGCGTCGACGCCGCCATCGTGCGCTTCGCCAGCCAAGCGAGCCCCAACCTGTTGATCCTTGATTCGCAGCTGCAGGGCCCGGGCATGCTTCACGCGCTCGATCGCCTCGCGCAGGTGATCGAGGCAGGCACGAAAGTCGTGATCATCGGCGCAGTCAACGACATCGCGCTGTTCCGCGAGCTGATGGCGCGCGGCGTCAGCGAATACATCGTACCGCCGATGTTGCCGATCGATCTGATCCGCACGATTTGCGGCCTCTACGTGAACCCGGACAAGCCCTTCGCCGGGCGCGTCATCTCGGTGATCGGAGCGCGCGGCGGCATCGGCGCGTCCACCATCGCGCACAATATCGCGTGGTCGATCGCCGAAAGACTTGAGTCCGGCGCGACGCTGCTTGATCTCGACTTGTCGTTCGGGACAGCGGCGCTCGACTTTAACCAGGACCCGCCGCAGTCTGTCGCCGATGCGCTGATGGCGCCGGATCGCGTGGATGACGTGTTCCTGGAGCGCGTCACCACCAAGCAAACGCAACGCCTGCAAATGCTCACCGCGCCGGCCACGCTGGAGCGCGAATTCGAGCTTGATCCGCAAGCATACGAAACGGTGATTGAGCGCGTGCGGCGCACCAGCCCGTTTGTCGTGCTTGACCTGCCGCACGCCTGGTCGTCGTGGATCAAGCACACAATGCTCGCCGCCGATGACGCGGTGATCGTCGCGGGCCCCGATCTCGCGAGCCTTCGTAACACCAAGAACATCATGGATCTGCTGAAAGCGATGCGACCCTACGACTCGCCGCCAAGCGTGGTTCTTTCCATGGTTGGCGTTCCGAAACGGCCGGAGATTCCGCTTAAGGATTTCACGGAGGCGCTCGGCGCGGCGCCCGTGGCGGTCATTCCGTTCGATCCGCAGCTCTTCGGCATGGCCGCCAACAACGGCCAGATGGTCGGCGAAGTGGCGCCGCAGTCCAAAATCGCTCTCGCCATCGATGGGCTGTCGGCCTCGCTAACCGGACGCAAACCAATCGAGGTGAAGAAACCAACCTTAGCGACCAAGATTCCATTTCTGAAGCGCTAGGAGACTGAATGTTCGGAAAGCGCAGCCTGGGAGACGCACCGGGCCCGGCGACGACCCCGCCGGCGCCTTCCCAAGCGCGCGTCCAGTCAGCCGTGGGCGCTAAGCCAGCGGCGCCCGCCACGCCGCGCCCCGCACCCGCCGCGCCGTCGCGGCCGGCCGCTGCGCCGCCCAGCGCCGCCGCGCCGCGCACGCCACCGACGCCAGATCCATCGGAGACGCCTGAATATCGCTCGGAAGCGTATTACCGGGTCAAATCGACGATCTTCAACGCGCTGATCGAAACCATCGATCTGACGCAGCTGGCGCAGCTCGACCCCGAAAGCTCGCGCGATGAAATCCGCGACATCGTCGCCGAGATCATCTCGATCAAGAACGTGGTGATGTCGATCGCCGAGCAGGAAGCGCTGCTCGACGACATCTGCAACGACGTGCTTGGCTATGGCCCGCTAGAGCCCCTGCTCGCGCGCGACGACATCGCCGACATCATGGTCAACGGCGCCAACGCCGTGTTCATTGAAGTCAGCGGCAAGATTTCAAAGACCGGCATCCGCTTTCGCGACAACGGTCAGCTGATGAATATCTGCCAACGGATCGTGAGCCAGGTCGGCCGCCGCGTCGATGAAAGCTCTCCGATCTGCGATGCGCGCTTGCCGGACGGCTCGCGCGTGAACGTCATTGTGCCGCCGCTCGCCATCGACGGACCCACACTGACAATTCGGAAGTTCAAGAAGGACAAGCTTAAGCTCTCAAACCTTGTCGAGTTCGGCTCGGTTTCGCCCGCCGGCGCCCGGATCCTGCAGATCATCGGCGCGTGCCGCTGCAACGTGCTGATTTCAGGCGGCACGGGTTCGGGCAAAACCACCCTGCTCAACACGCTCACCGCCTTCATCGACCCCACCGAGCGCGTCATCACCTGCGAGGACGCGGCGGAACTGCAACTGCAACAGCCGCACGTCGTGCGCTTGGAAACGCGTCCACCGAACCTTGAAGGCACCGGGCAAGTCACCATGCGCGACTTGGTCAAGAACTGCCTGCGGATGCGCCCCGAGCGCATCATCGTCGGCGAAGTCCGCGGTCCTGAAGCGTTCGACCTGCTGCAAGCGATGAACACCGGCCACGACGGCTCAATGGGCACGCTGCACGCCAATACGCCGCGCGAAGCGCTTTCACGTCTTGAATCGATGATCACGATGGGCGGCTTTTCGCTGCCCGCGAAAACCATCCGCGAGATCATCGTCGCCGCCGTCGATGTCGTCATCCAGGCCGCGCGCCTGCGCGACGGTTCGCGCAGGATCACGCAAATCACCGAAGTGCTCGGCCTCGAAGGCGACACCATCGTGACGCAGGACTTGCTCAACTACGAAATTCAAGGCGAAGACCAGAACGGACGCATTATCGGCCGCCATCGCGGCACGGGCGTGGGTCGTCCGCGTTTTTGGGAGCGCGCGCGCTACTTCGGACTTGAGAAAGAACTTGCGCAGGCGCTCGACGAAACGGAGGCCGCGTAATGGACCCGGCCATCATCGCCGCGGTGCTCGCCTTTGTCGCGATTGGCGGCGTGGGTATGGCGCTGAGCGGAGGCGGCCAGCCGACGACGGCGAGCAGACGCGTGAAAGCCGTCGCCGCCACCGGCAAGGTCGATCGGCGGAAGCAGGCTGTGGACATGGCCGCGTTGAAGCGCCGCCAGTCGACGCAAGACGCGCTCAAGGAACTCGCCGCCAACGAAAAGCAATCGCGCCAACGCCGTTTCTCGGTGAAGGGCCAAATCGCGCAGGCGGGCATCAACCTCACGCCGACGATGTATTGGGTGTTCGCGGGCATAGCGGCCGTCGTCCTCGGCATTGTCGGCTTCCTCGTGTACAAGTGGATCGGCGCCGCGATGGCGTTCTTCGTGGGGCTGCTTGGCCTGCCCCGCTGGGTGCTCGGCTTCATGGTTTCTGGGCGCCAGAAGAAGTTCGGAAGCCAACTGGCCGACGCCATCGACATCATCGTGCGCGGCGTGAAATCCGGCCTGCCGCTGAACCAGTGTCTGCGCATCATCGCGTCGGAAAGCCCAGAACCCCTGCGCGCCGAGTTCCAAGCCCTGTGCGACGCGCAAGCGATGGGCGTGCCATTAGACCAGAGCCTTCAGCGCATGTACGATCACATGCCGCTGCCTGAAGTGAACTTCTTCGCCATCGTGCTGGTGATTCAGCAAAAAACCGGCGGCAACTTGTCGGAATCGCTCGGCAATCTTTCATCGGTCTTGCGGTCGCGCAGGCTTATGACCGAGAAGGTCAAAGCGCTGTCCGCTGAAGCCAAGGCATCCGCAATGATCATCGGCGCGCTGCCATTGGTGGTCATGGGCATGGTCTGGTTCACGCGCCCTCAGTACATCTCGATTCTGTTCACTGATCCTGTCGGCAATCTCATTCTCATGGGGTGCGCGGTCATGATGTCGCTCGGCACTTTCATCATGCACAAGATGGTCAACTTCAAATTCTGAGGGTTCGAGCATGGACATCGTCAAAACCCTCACCGACCCCATCACCATCGCCGGCGTGCTCGCGGCGGGCGCGTGTTTCGCGACCGTCGTTACGCTGGCCGCGCCGGTTTTGTCGGAAGACAAGCTTGGATCGCGCCTGAAGGAAGTCGCCAAGAAGCGCGAGGAGTTACGCAAGAAGAGCCGCGCCGAACTCGCGAAAGGCTCTGGCCTTCAACACAAGGACGCCAACTCGCTCGCGAAAAGCCTCGTCGACAAGCTCAACCTGCAGAAAGCGCTGGCCGACGATACGCTCGCTGAAAAACTCATTCGCGCCGGCCTTCGCGGCAACGCGGCGCAGACGATGTTCTACTTCTACCGCGCCGCGCTGCCGATCGTTTTTGGCGTGGCCGGCCTCGCCTACGTTCTTCTATTCGGCGCCGATCTGCAGCTTCATCTCAAGCTCGCCGCGGTCGTCGGCGGCGTCGCGCTGGGCTTCTACGCACCGAACATCTATCTCCAAAACTTGGCGGATACTCGTCGCGCCAAGATCATGCAAGCCTTCCCAGACAGCCTCGATATGATGCTGATTTGCGTGGAAAGCGGCATGTCGATTGAATTGGCGCTCCAACGCGTCGGCCAGGAAATCGCGCCCGCCTCGGTCGAGCTCGCCGAGGAATTCGCGCTGACGACGGCGGAATTGTCCTACCTGCCCGAACGGCGCATGGCGTACGAAAACCTGGCGCGGCGCACCAACCATCCCGGCGTGAAGGCCGTCGCGATGGCGCTCACGCAAGCCGAAAAGTACGGCACGCCCGTAGGCCAGGCGCTGCGCGTCATGGCCAAGGAAAATCGCGAGCTTCGCTTGTCGGAAGCGGAAAAGAAGGCCGCCTCGTTGCCGCCGAAGCTCACCGTGCCGATGATCGTGTTCTTCTTGCCCGTGCTGTTCGCGGTGATCATCGGCCCGGCGGTCATCCAGGTGAATCACATCCTCGCCGAACGCTGAGAGCGACAGACGCCGCTCCAACTGTCGCGAACGCATTCCGTGCTGTGTTAGCCGCGGCGACCGCCCAGCTCATCCCAGCGGCGTGGATCGCTCAGCAGGCCGCGAAGGTAGGCGACGTTGGCAGCCGCTTGCGCCGGCGGCAGATCGACCCGCGCGATCTGCTCCGCTTCGTCGAAGCGCCCCTGCAGCGCGATGGCGACGGCGAGATTCTGCCGCGCCTCCGGCGGGGCATTCGCGATGGTTGAGGCTTGGCGCAGGATGGTTTCGGCTTCCTGAGGTTCGCCGGCCAAGATGTGCGACACGCCCATGTTGACAAGAATGTGCGGGTCGTCAGGCTCCAGCGCGAGCGCTTCTTGATACGCGCGGCGCGCTTCCGGGAAACGCCCCAGCTGATCAAGTGCAACGCCCAGCGCCGAACGAACGCGCCAGTTGTCGGATTGGCTCGCCGCCACCATCGCCAATGGCCGCAATGAAGCTTGCGGATTGCCAGCCGAGATTTGCGCCAAGCCGTATGTCGTCAACAGTTGTTGATCGTCCGGAAAGCGCGCGATCGCCTCCCCCGAAATCTGCACAGCGCGCTCCACGCGGCCCCCCTTGCGAAGCGCCTCGCTGAATCGCTGCGCCGCTTCAAGATCGTTGGGGAAAGTCTGGTATTCGCCCGCCCAGAACGCCATTTGGCTGAGCATGTCCTCGCGCGCGATGCGCTGGCGGGCTTGGCGGTCCACCGAGCGCGGCGGCGTTGCGGTCAAGCCGGATGGGTCGGTAGCCGCGGTCTGACCGGTCGTGGCGCACGCCGCCAAGGCGGAAAGCGCAAGCAGAGCGGCAGGCAGTCGCGAGGAAGCAGACATCACAGCGAATCCTAATAAGCGCCTAATGCTGACGCCGCATGCTCAACAAAGCCCTAACGGCGCACTAGGGTGACGCTATGACCGAACTCCCCTTTCTCGCTGACGCAGCCGCTCCCGCGACCCCCATTCACGCCATCCGCGCCAGCGAGTGGCCGCAATGGCTTGAAGGCCGTCCGGAAGCGTTGAGGAAACTCGCGGCCGCGCACGACTTTCAGGCCCAGAACGCGCGCATTCTGCTGGTTCCGGCCACCGACGGCGCCATCGAACGGGTTTTGTTTGGCGTCGGCGACCAAGCGAACGCGCTGGTGATGGGCGCCCTCGCCCAGAACCTTCCAGCCGGCGACTACAAGATCGCCGCGGCGCCGCGAGAATTTCCAGCGACGCTCGTCGCTATCGCCTGGGGGCTCGGGAGCTACGCCTTCGACCGCTACAAAAAACGCAAGCGCCCCGCCCCCAGGCTAGCGCCGCCAGAAGGCGCCGACATGTCGGAAGCGGCGCGCGTCGTCAGCGCGACATGGCGCGCACGCGACCTCGTCAACACGCCGACAAACGACATGGGTCCGGAAGCGCTGCACGCGGAAGCGCAACGCCTCGCTAGCGCGAGCGGCGCGGCGTTCAACGCCGTGGTCGGCGAAGAACTGCTCGCGCAGAATTATCCGCTCATTCATGCGGTGGGACGCGCCGCGGCGGAGGCGCCGCGCTTGCTGCATATATCCTGGGGGAACACGGCTGCCCCACGGCTCACGCTGGTCGGGAAAGGCGTCACCTTCGACACCGGAGGGCTCGACATCAAACCGTCCGCCGGCATGCGCCTGATGAAGAAGGATATGGGCGGCGCCGCGCATGCGCTCGCGCTCGCGCAGATCATCATGGACGCGAACATCGACGTTAAGCTCGACGTCTTTCTGCCGGTGGCGGAGAACGCGATCTCCGGCGCCTCGTTTCGGCCTGGCGACGTCATCGCAAGCCGCAAGGGGCTGAGCGTTGAGATCGACAACACCGATGCGGAAGGACGCCTGATCCTCGCCGATGCGCTCACGCGCGCCAGCGAAGATGCGCCAACGCTGCTGTTGAACTTCGCCACGCTCACGGGCGCGGCGCGCACCGCGCTCGGCCCGGACCTGCCGCCTTTCTACACCAACGATGACGCCCTCGCGGCGGATCTCTCGGCGGCGTCAATCGAAACCGCCGATCCCATCTGGCGCATGCCGCTGTGGAGCCCGTACGACAGCGACATGGACACGCCCATCGCCGACCTGAAAAACGGCGGCGACGGCGCGTTCGCGGGATCGATCTACGCCGCCTTGTTTCTCAAACGCTTCATCAACGCGCCCTCCTGGGCGCACTTCGACGTCTTCGCCTGGGCTCCGAAGGATCGCCCCTCCCGCCCCGCCGGGGGTGAAGCGCAAGCACTGCGGGCTTGCTGGAGGGTCATTCGGCAGCGCTTCGAAAAAACCTAGCCGAAACAATCCCTCCGTTTCTTGCCCACAACATCTTGTGGTTTCGCTCTCGACACCAATACCAAATCAGCCAATCCTCTCACCTGCGATTCAAACCGGAGGGAGCGGCATGGAGCTCGTCCAAGACCAAGTGGAAGCCTTAGATTTGTGGCGGCGGGTGACCGTCAGCACGGTGCGTTCGGACGCGCCGGACCTGACCGCGCGCCAGCTCGCCGTCCTCATGACGGTGCGGCTGCAGCCGGCGCCGCACACCGTGCGCGGCTTGGCCAGCGCGCTGAATGTCGGCAAGCCGGCGATTACCCGCGCGCTGGATACCCTGACGCGCCTGGGCTTTGTCCAGCGCCGCCGCGATCCGAAGGACGGACGCAACGTTTTCGTGGAGCGCACCGACAAGGGCGACGCGTTCTTGGATCAGCTTGGCGCGACGATCCTCCAGGGCGACAGCGGCCAGGAGCGCCCGAAGCTGCAAGCCGTTTCGTGAACGAACGAACACAGGGACGGCGCTTCGCAAGAGCGGAGCGCCGTTTCTGTTTGTCCGTTTAGCCCGGCGTAGCGGCCTCGGCCGGCGCCTCAGCGGGTGCGGCCTCCGGCAAGGCGGCGGGCAGCGGAACCTGGTTCGGCGAAAGCGAGCGCAGATAAGCGATGACAGCGACGCGATCCTGCTCGTTACGCAGCCCCGCGAACGCCATCTTCGTTCCGGCGACATAGCGCGCGGGCGATGTCAAAAAATCATTGAGAGTCAAGTAGTCCCACGTGCCGCCGTGCCCGGCCATGGCTTCTGAATAAGCGAAGCCGCCGTGCGAACCGACCGCGCGGCCGAAGACATCATGCAAGGCAGGCCCGATTCCATTAGAGCCGCCGGCGTCAAAGTTGTGGCACGCCACGCATTGCGCATGCACGCGCTCTCCGCGTGTCACCAACTCGGCGAGCTGAGCCGGGTCAGCGAAAATTCTGCCGAAATCGGGCGGCCCCGCGGGCGTAGCGGGGCCTCCGCCGCCGGACGCCTCAACCGCCACCTCCGGGAGGAAACCCGCCTTCTCGGGATAATTTGACTCCACGATCATGTCGGCGGCGACGCCAACGCCCATCACGCCGAGAACCGAGGCCAACACCGCCCCGAAGATCGAGTTCATCCGCAGATCGCTCATGCGCCCTATCCCGCTGAATTAAGCCTCGCCTTATGGCCTGCGTCGCCGCCCCCGCCAAGCGGGGTGAGTCGTCGCGGGGCATGCTCTTGCGCGTCCAACCGCCGCACGGCAAGCCCTCCCGCCATGAGCAACGCAATTGTCGTGATCCCAGCGCGCATGGCCTCGACCCGCCTGCCCGGCAAGCCGCTGGCGGACATTCACGGTCGGCCGATGATCGCCTGGGTCGTGGCGCTCGCCCGCAAAGCAGACGTGGGGCCGGTCCTCGTCGCGGCGGCGGAGCCCGAAATCGCCGATGCCGCCCGCGCCGCGGGCGCTGATGCGGTGCTGACAGACCCGGCACTGCCCTCGGGCTCGGACCGCGTCTACGCCGCGCTCGAAACGTTCGATCCGAGCGGGCGGTTCGCGGTCGCCGTCAACCTCCAGGGCGACATGCCGACCATGGCGCCTAGCGATGTCGCGCGCGCCGTCGCCGCGCTGCGCGCGGGCGCCGATATCGCCACGCTGGTTTCGCCGTCGAACGACGCCGCCGACCGCGACAATCCCAATGTCGTAAAAGCGATCCGCGCCGCCGACGGGCGCTGCCTCGCGTTCACACGCGCGCCCGCGCCCTGGGGCGATGGGCCGATCGAACGCCACGTCGGCGTCTATGTGTATCGGCGTGACGCGCTCGCGCGATTTGTCGCCGCGCCGCCTTCGCCGCTCGAACTGCGCGAGAAACTTGAACAGATGCGCGCGCTCGAGATGGGCATGACCATCACCGCCGATGCGATCGCGGATTTTCCGAAGGGCGTCGATAGTCCCGCCGACCTCGAAAGCGCGCGCGCCGCATTGATGCGTGGCGGCATCCCTTGAGGATACGCGCAAGGACATCGACGCCGTCATCGCCGCGCAGGCGGACCTGATCGAGGTCGTGCACACGCTCAAGCAGATCGTGTGCGTAAAAGGGTGATCGGCCACGCCATCCTGGACGCGTGAACCGCGTCCAGGATGGTCGCGCCCTTTATCCCGGGAAGCTCTGGGCGCCGACCTTGGTCAAGGCGCCGCTCTCGAAGACGAGACAGGCAAGGCTTTCCATGCCCTGCACGTAGCAGAAGAGCGGCGCGTCGCGGCGGCGCACGGCCTCGTAGGCGGCGCGATCCACGCCCTCTTCAAGGTAAAATGGAAACTCGCCGCTCATCGGCTGGTCTTCCCCCTCCGCCCACGCCGGTAGATCGCCCGCGCTATCCATCGCCGCGCCCGCCGGCGTGATCCACTCGCCGAGCCGGCGCTGCAAATCCTCGACCGACTCCGCGCCCGCGAGCGTCATGACCTGATCGGCTGCGTAATTTTGAGTGTAGAGCGTATCGGCGCCGTCGCGGATGGTGATCCGGACGGCGGCCGTGGCGCAATCCGCCCCGCCGCTTTCCGCGGCAAGAGCAAGTCCGCTCCAGGTTGAGGCCGCGCTGGTCGCGCAGGCGCCCGTGAGCGCGGCTTGCGGCGCGCTTGGCAATTGCGTTTCGGCGGTCTCGCTTTCGGGATTGCACGCCGCGAGCGCCACAACGCACGCCGCCAAAGCCGCTCGAATCATAACGCCTCCCTTTCGCGCGCGAAGTGCGCCCGCGCCAACTCGCCCACCTCCTCTAGGGCGCCAGTTGCGGTTTTGGAATACGCGGTGAAATTCAAGCCGCCGTGCATGAGTACTGGGTACTTGCGCTCGGTGACGGGAATGTTCGCGTCACGCAGTTTTTGCACGAAGGCGCGAACGTCGGCCCGCACTGGATCCATTGGGCCGCCGCCAGCGACGATGGTGGGCGGCGCGGCGCTCAGGTCCACGTCGAGCAGAGACGGCAAGGCTTCCGCGCCGAGAAACTTGGCGATGTAGATGCAGGCGACGCGCCCGAGGAAGCGGAAGTTGCGCAGCTCTTCTTCCGCCCACATCGAGTCGTTCACGTGAATAAGCGGATAGAGCAGAATTTGTAGCGCTGCCGCGCCCGGCGTCGCGCGGTTGATTTCGAGCGCCATGCTCGCGGCGAGATAAGCGCCTGCGCTATCGCCCGCGAGCGCGATGCGATGCGGTTGCGCGCCAAAGCGCCGCGCGTTCGCGAACCCCCACGCGCAGGCGGCGCGCACGTCATCGATCTGACCGGGAAACGGCGTCTCGGGCGCGAGCCTATAGCCGACGGACAACACGCGCCCGCGCGAGGACTTGGCGAGCCAGGAGCAGATCGAGTCATGGGTGTCGATATCGCAGCAGACGAAGCCGCCGCCGTGAAAGTAAAGCAGCAGCGGCGCTGCCTCCGCGCCCTTGGCTTCATAGTACCGCGCGCTCAGCGAGCCCCCCGGTCCGGGGATGGTCAAATCCTCGACCCGCGCCAATCCGCCCGCGCGCGCCCGCGGCACAGCCAAAAGCGTGCGCAAGCCGCGTCGTGTTTGCGCCAAAATGGCGCGTTCCAGGTCAGCCGCTGATCTCACCGCGCGTCGCCTCTACCACTCTCCCGGCGCCTGCGCTAACGCTGCGCCCTCATGAACGACCGTATCTCATTTCAAGGCGAACCTGGGGCGAACTCGCACATAGCCGCGCGAGAGGCCTATCCGGAGCTCGAACCGCTGCCGTGCCCGACCTTCGAGGACGCTTTCGCCGCTGTGAGCGAGCGTCAGGCCAAGTACGCCATGATCCCGGTGGAAAACTCGCTCGCCGGCCGCGTCGCTGACGTGCATCATCTCATCCCGGAGAGCGGGCTTTACATCATTGGCGAGCGGTTCGTGCCGATCCGCCATCAGCTGCTCGGCGTTCCGGGCGCCACGCTGGAAGGGCTCACGCACGTTCGCTCCCATCCCCAGGCGCTCGGCCAGTGCCGGCGCATGCTGCGCAAGATGGGCGTCGCCGCCGTGAAGACAGCCGACACAGCCGGCGCCGCGCGCGAAATCGCCGAACTTGGCGATCCGAAGATCGGCGCCCTCGCCTCGGCGCTGGCCGCCGAGATCCACGGACTGACCATCCTCAAGCCAGACATGGCCGACGCCCGCCACAACACGACCCGCTTCCTGGTGTTCTCCAGCGAAGCCGACGACGCTCCGCCCGGCCAAGGGCCGTGCATGACGAGTTTTGTCTTCCGCGTGCGCAACGTGCCCGCGGCGCTCTACAAGGCGCTCGGCGGCTTCGCCACCAACGGCGTCAACATGACGAAACTCGAGAGCTATATCGAAGGCGGCGGCTTCTCGGCGGCGATGTTCTTCGCCGAAGTAGAAGGCCATCCCGAGGACCGGCTGGTGAAGCTGGCGCTGGAGGAGCTTTCGTTCTTCTCCGCATCGCTTAAAGTTTTGGGCGTCTATCCCGCCGATCCGTTCCGGCGCGCCTGAATGGCGCTCCGCGTCGTTGTTCCAGTGACCGCGGACCCCGCCGACCGCGACATCATTCTCGCCGGACTCAAAGCCTACAATGAATCCCAGGTCGGCCCCGGCGGGCACGAGGCGGTCTCCGCACTCATCCAAGATGAGACGGGCGCCACGGTCGGCGGTTTGTGGGGCCGCAGCGCCTTTGGCTGGCTGTTCATCGAACTGGTGTTCGTGCCTGAAAGCTTGCGCGGGCGCGGGCTCGGCCGTGAGCTGATGCGCGCGGCCGAACATGCGGCGCGCGCGCGCGGGTGCCACGGCGTCTGGCTCGATACCTACGAATTCCAAGCGCGCGGTTTCTACGAGAAGCAAGGCTATCGCCTGTTTGGCGAACTCGACGACTACCCTACCGGCCACAAACGCTTCTTTCTCTCCAAGCGCCTGTAACCGGGTCGACGCGGCGCCCGTACTGCGCCTAATGCCGGCTCATGGCTGATGAAGCCCATCTCCGCGCGCTGCTGCTCAAAGGCATGGCCGGCGAGGCGGCGGCGCATCGCGCGTTCCTCGCGGAAGCGGCGGCGCTTTTGCGCGGCTACTTCCGCAACAGACTGCGCGCGCGCCCGGAAGACGCCGAGGACCTCGTGCAGGAGACGTTAGTGGCGCTGCATACGCGTCGCGATAGCTACGATCCGAATTTCCCGCTCACGGCGTGGATGTACGCGATCGCGCGCTACCGGCTGATCGATTTTCTGCGTCGCGCCAAGCATCGCGCCCACGCATCCCTGGATGACGGCCTCGACATCGGCGGCGTCGATCCGGACTACGGCGCCAGCGACGCGCGTCGCGACGTGGCCACGCTGCTGGCGAAGCTTCCCGAAAAACAACGCACCGCCATTCGCCTCGTCAAACTCGAGGAGAAGAGCGTCCACGAGGCGGCGACTGAAACGGGATACTCCGAATCCGACATCAAGATTTCCATTCATCGCGGCATGAAAACCCTGATGCGCCTCATGGGCCAGGAGCACGCGTCATGAAGACCGACAAGCTCATCGAGATGCTCGCGCGCGGCGACGATCCAACGCCGCAATCGCGATCGCTGCTTCGCCTGGCGTTGACGCTTGGCGCGGGGCTCGCGGTCAGCGTGACGCTGCTGGCGCTCTGGCTGGGCGTGCGCCCTGACATTGGCGTCGCCATGATGCCGGTGATGATGAAGGCCGCGTTCTCGGCGGCGGCGGCGGCGGCGGCGCTACCGCTGGCGGCGCGCCTGATGAAACCGGGGCGTCCGCTCGGATGGCGACTTGGCGCCGTCGCCCTGTTCGTCGCGCTCGCCGCCTTGGTGAGCTTCACCGCGCTGATGGGCGAGGAGCCGGGCGAACGCATGCGCGCCTGGACCGGCGGCGGTTTTCCGTGGTGCCTCGTGCTGGTTCCCGTGCTTGGCGCGCCCACGGCGGCGCTGTTGCTTTGGCTGATGCGCGCCTTCACGCCCACGCGATTGACCATGGCGGGCGCGGCGATCGGCGCGGTGTCGGGCGGCGTCGGCGCCATGGCGTACTCGATGTATTGCCCGATCGACTCGGTGGCGTTCGTCACCACATGGTATGTACTCGCCATCGCGCTCTGCGCCGTGCTCGGGGCGGTGATCGGGGCCAGGGTGTTGCGCTGGTGAGAATCCGCGCGGCGGACAAGCGTTAACAAAGCATCAAAGGATTGGGCGCAGGCTTTCGTGATACGGGAGGCGTTTGATGACTCCAACGCAAGTTTCGCTGGTGCAGCAATCGTTTTCCAAGGCTGCGGGGTTGGGCGAGGCCGTCGCCGAAATCTTCTACGCGGAATTGTTCGCCATCGATCCGAACCTGCGGGCCCTTTTCAAGGGCGACATGCGCGAGCAAGGCCGCAAATTGCTCACGACGCTCGCCATGGTGGTCAATGGCCTCACGTCGCCAAGCACGATCGTGCCGGCGGCGCAGAAACTGGCGGTCAAGCACCTCGATTACGGCGTTGAGAGCCGCCACTACACGTTTGTCGGCAACGCGCTGCTGCGGACGTTGAAGAAAGGGCTGGGCGCTGAATTCACGCCGGAAGTGCGCGAAGCCTGGATCGCCGCATACCAGTTGCTGGCGAACGTCATGCGCGAAGCCGCGTACGGACCGCAAGCGGCGCCCGTGCAGCGCGCGTCCGCGACGGGCTGATCTGACGCTCCTGACCGCTGGAATGAGGCGCTGAGCTTTGTCCCTCGAATTCCAGGACTCACTTCACTCGTTCGCGCGGCAGTTCCGGATTGAGGCGCAGCGTCAAGCTCCGTCGATCGCCGGTGAACCGGAAGAAGCCGTGCCGCACCAACGTCAGCGGCGTCCCCTCGCCGCTCCGCGGCGCGATCTGTACCAGCATCGAGTCCATGTTCCAGTTGTCGCCATCGATGCCGCCGCGAAAACTCGTCTCCAGCCGGATGCCGCTGAGGTCCGCCAGGCGGAAATTCGACGGCAGAAGAACATTCGTGACGTGGCTGGTGTGATCGGCCCATCGCATCGAGCGTTGGTTGAGAAGATGGCGCGTTTCGCGCCCGCCAATCGTCACAACCGCGTAGAGATTGTCGCCGCCGCCGCGCAGATCGTCGTTTCCGGTGGCGGCCGTGAACCGCAGAACCACCCGATTTTCCTGCGCCGAGGCGGGGTCGGCGAGGCCAAGCCAAATTAGCGCAACTATGAGTGCGATGAGCCGCATCGGCGAACGCTCCGTGATTCCATCCCCGCGGGCGCCACGTTTCTCCAGCGCGCCGCGCCCGTCAACCGCCCCGTGGCCGTAACCGCACGCCCGCCTCGCGCGTCTTCCATGACAATCCGTCACGCCAAGGGATAGATCCAATGCTCCCGCTCGTTCGCCGTTTCGCCCCCGCCGGCATTTCGGCTTTCGCGGCCGTCATTTTTCTCGACAGCCTGCGCTACAAGTTCACCGACCACCCCAACACGCAGGAGATTTTTGGCCGGCTTGACGGCTGGGCGGGCACGCTGGGGTTGCCGGGCCTGTTCGCGCACACTGGCCTGTTCAGCCAGTATGTCATCGGCACGGCGGAACTCGCCGCGTCCGCGTTGCTGCTGATCGGTTTGCTGCCTGGCTATGCGCGGTTGAACGCTCTCGGCGCGGCCATCGGCTTCGCGGTGATGAGCGGCGCCGTGAACTTCCATTTGTGGACGCCGCTCGGCGTCGATCCCAACAATGACGGCGGCGGGCTCTTCATCGCCGCGTGCATCGTGTGGGCGACGACGCTGCTGCTCATGATCATCCGCCGCGCCGACCTTTTCGGGCTCGCGCGCGATCTGGGCCGCGCGCTTGTTCCAGAGCGCACATCTCGAAAGCATCCCCTCCCCCTGGAG
>DDSN01000047.1 GCA_002343395.1 Hyphomonadaceae bacterium UBA2389
CTCGTCGCGCTTGAAGTAGATTTTGGCGCCCCCGAAGTGCTCGGTCAGCCGCTCGGCGAAATAGAGTGGCGAGGGGCGGCCCACATAATGGGTCCAGAAATCAGCCATCGTCGCCGCGAAAGCGGGGTCGGCCTGGGCCGCGCGATAAGCGCGCTCAAGGTCCAGCACCAGCGGCATCAAGGTCTCGGCCACGAAGCGACCGCCATATTGGCCAAAACGGCCTTGGGCGTCGGGCAAGTCCTGCCAGTTTCTGCGGGCGTCCATGGAGGGCTGGAGGCTCTCTGCGTTAGCGTCTGGCGGCGGCGAGGAATTCGGCAATCCGCGTTGGGTCCTTTAGGCCGGGGGCGCTCTCAACGCCAGAGGAGACGTCCACAAGGCCGGCGCCCGAAACCCGGATCGCCTCCGCCACGTTTTGGGGGGTCAGGCCGCCGGAGAGCATCCACGGCAGGGAGAAGCGCTTTCCCGCCAGGATTTGCCAGTCGAAAGCGGCGGCGTTTCCGCCAGGCAAGCCGCCCGGTGGGGGCTTGGCGTCAAACAGCAGCATGTCAGCGACTGGCTCATACGCCGCCGCCTGCGCGAGGTCGTCCGCCCGCGCGACGCCGATGGCCTTGATCACGCCCTTGGAGGCGAAGCGGCGGATCGCTGCCACCCTGGCCGGGGGTTCGGCCCCGTGCGCTTGCAACCAGTCCGGGCGGACAGCGGCGGCGATTGCGCCCAATTGCTGGTCGGGGGCGTCCACCGTTAGCGCCACGATCTCGACCCGCCCTCGGGCCTGTTCGGCAAGCGCCGCAGCCGCATCCAGGCTGAGGTGACGCGGGCTCTTGGGGAAGAACACGAGGCCGGCAAAGCGGGCCCCGCCCGCAATGGCGGCGTCGAGCGCGTCTCTGTTGGAAATGCCGCAGATTTTTGTCTCAGCCATGCGCGGGCGCAAAGTGGAGAAGCTCGTTCGGGTAGTAAAGGGCACGCTGCGAGGAGTTCTCATGATCCTGACCCTGCACGTTCTGTTTGCGGGCCTGTGGCTGGGCTGTGTTGTGACCGAGGTGCTGTTCGAGCGCACGTTGCTCCATAGGGGGCGCGAAACCGAGCGCTTGCTTGCACGCCTGCATTTGCGGGTCGACCTGTGGGTCGAGCTTCCTGGTCATGGCGGGGGCGGCGATCACCGGCGTATTGCTTTGGGGCGGCGCCGGTTCGCCCTGGCTCTACGCGAAGATGGGTTTGGGCGCGCTCGCGGTGCTTGCAAACCTTGTGTGCGCAACCTTTGTATTTCGCCGTGCGGCGGCGGCCAAGGCTGATGCGTGGGAGAGTTTCGCGACCGCCGACGCTTGGCAGCACAAGTCTGGCGCGGTGGTGTTGGTTGCGCTTGTTGCGGCGCTCGCGATCGGGATTGGCCAGAGGCTCTGAGCCGGCTCGCTCAGAGCCTCTGGCTTTGGCTTACTTTTTCAACGCGTCGCGAATTTCGCGCAGCAGGACGATGTCCTCTGGCGTTGGCGGCGGCGCGGCGGGAGCCTCGGCTTCCTGCTTTTTCATTGTGTTCATGCCCTTGATGATCATGAACAGAACCCAGGCCACGATAACAAACTTGATCGCGGCGTTGATGAACTTGCCATAGTTGATCGCGACCTCCGGGATCGCGGCGACGTAGCCCTCGGCGCCTTCCGTCCCGACAGCCGGCGCGGCTTGCTGGATCACAAGTTTAAGCGTCGAGAAGTCGATGCCCGCAAGCAAAAGCCCGATTGGCGGCATGATCACGTCATCGACGAGTGAGGAAACGATCGTCCCGAACGCGGCGCCGATAATCACACCGACGGCAAGGTCGACGACGTTTCCCTTCATCGCGAAATCGCGAAATTCCTTGAGCATTGACATGCGTGGCTCCCTCCAAACGGATGCCGCGAAGTCACTAAGGGAAATGACGCTTAGGTCAACTATACAACAGTGCGCGGAAACGATTAACCAATTTCATGGCACCCATTGTTTCAGGGAGTTGAGAAAGAAGATCCATGAGTCGTGATTCCGACTGGATGCTGGGCCCAGCGGAGGTTGTCGCACTGGTAAACAAGGGCGCATGGCCGCGACTGGGATTTGCGTTTGTGTCGGCCCTCGTGGCCGGCGCCGTCGCTCCGCTGACCTGGTTGGCGGGCTGGCTCGCGATCATGCTTGCCTGGGAAGTCGGTCTCCGGCCTTACGCGGAGCGCGCTTTTCTAACGCCCGGCCAAAGGACGGAGTCGCAATTCCACAGGCTGGCGGCGATCAATTTGGTTGGCGCGACCGCATACACCGTGTTGCCCGCGTTGGCTTGGACGTCGGGAGAGCCTCTCGGCATGGTGCTGGCGGCGGCATGGATCAGCGGCTCGGCGAACCACGCCTTCGTTTATTTCTCAAGCAATCGGGTCCTCTTGATTGCAAATCTAGCGCCGCTCGCGGTTTGCGTGCTGTTGGCGCCGCTCGCCACGGACGGCTTTACGCTGACATCGGCGCTCAGCGTGATTGTGTTGGCGAGCCTCGTGGCTGCCGCCGGCATCTTCGGCTATGATCGGCGTATTCTACTCAAAGCGCTGGCGAGCAATCAGGCGGCCCGCGTCGCCGCTGAGCAAGCCAACGCGTTCAAGTCGCACTTTCTCGCCAATCTAGGGCATGAGCTGCGGACGCCGCTCAATTCCGTGATCGGGTACGCCGAACTCATCGCGGAGGAGGCGACTCCTCATGCCGATGATGCGGGCAAGATCGCAAGCGCGGCGCGGCAAATGCTTTCTCTCGTCAACGTCGTTATCGACATCGCGCGGCTGGAGTCGGGCAAGGTGACGCTGCGTCCCGAGCGCACACAGATCGCCGCAATTATGGAACAGCTGCGAGACGCCGCGCTTCCTTTCGCGGCGATCAGGCGCAATCAATTAATCTTCGCGGATGTTCGAGGGTTGGGCGCCGCGACGATCGATCATAGTTGGCTCCATCAGGGCTTGATGCAAATCCTGGTGAACTGCGCGCAAGGCGCCGCCAATGGCGTTATTCGCGTGGCGGCGTCGCGCGGCGTACGCGATGGCAAGCCCGCGCTGTCCTTTGAAATCCGCGACACCGGCGAGGCGCTGACCGCCGAACGGTGCGCGGAGTTGTTTGAGCCATTCCGCGGCGCTCGTGGGGAGGAGAGGGGCGATGCTGGACTCGGCCTGCCGTTCGCACGACAGATCGCGCGCGCAATGGGTGGCGATGCACTCTGCGAGCCGATCTCTCAGGGCGGGGTCAAATTCACATTCTGGGTCGTCGCGGACGGCGCGGCCGCAGGACCTTAAGGTTCTTCGCCGCCGTTCACTTGCACGCGCAATTCCTTACCCGGCTTGAAGAAGGGAACGCGTTTGGCTTCAACCTTCACGGTCGCACCGGTTCTAGGGTTGCGTCCCGTGCGTGCGTCCCGCTTGCGCACCGAAAAGGCGCCAAATCCGCGCAACTCGACGCGGCCGCCCTCCGCGAGCGCGAGCGCGATCTCCTCAAGCACCACATCAACGGCGTGCTCGACCTCGGTGGTTTTCACCGCCGGCATTTCCTCTTGGAGCTTGGTCACGAGTTCCGAGCGCAGCATTCTCGACCCCTTCGAGAGACGCGGGAGTAGAGCCGCCATCGGCGCGGTCGTCAACAACGGACCGACTTGAAAAGCAAGGAAAAAGCCCGGCGTGGCATCCATCCACGCCGGGCCTTGACCCTTCTGAGAACTGGCGGAAGCCGCTTACGGCTTGCTGCGGTCCTTCAGCGCGGCGCCGAGGATATCCCCCAGCGACGCTCCGGAGTCGGACGATCCGAATTGCGCGATGGCTTCTTTCTCGTCCTTCAGCTCCATGGCTTTGATCGACAGCGACACCTTACGGCTCGCCTTGTCAAAGCCCGTCACCATGGCGTCGATCCGGTCGCCGACCGCGAAGCGATCGGGGCGCTGCTCGGAGCGGTCGCGGGAAAGATCGGACTTGCGGATGAAGCTGCGCAGCGCGTTGCCTTCGCCGAAGCCGACATCGATGCCGCCGCTGGCGACTTCCAGGACTTCAACCGTCAGGACTTGGCCCTTGCGGTAGTCAGCGTCCGCCATCGGGTCGGACGCGACCTGCTTGATGCCGAGCGAGATACGCTCCTTCGAGCTGTCGACGTCGAGAACGACGGCCTTCACGTTGTCGCCCTTCTTGTACTCCTTGATCACCTCGTCGCCGGGGCGGTTCCAGTCGAGGTCGGAGAGGTGGACCATGCCGTCCACG
>DDSN01000144.1 GCA_002343395.1 Hyphomonadaceae bacterium UBA2389
TCACTGTGTCGTTCGCTTCCGAGCCGGACGAGTTGAAGAAGATATGCTGCAGCTCCCCGCCGAGCAGCTCGGCGAGCTTCGCCGCAAGCATCACTGTCGGTGGCGTCGCTGTCTTGAAGAACGTGTTGTAGAACGGCAGCTCCTGCATTTGCTGCGCCGCCGTATCGACAAGCTCTTGGCGGCCGTAACCGACATTCACGCACCACAAGCCCGCCATGCCATCGAGGATTGCATTGCCCTCGCCATCATAGATCGTCGAGCCTTCGGCGCGCGTGATGATGCGGCTGCCGCCAAGCGAGACCAGCTCTCCGTAATTCGCCTGGGCCGGAAGATG
Source organism: Hyphomonadaceae bacterium UBA2389 (assembly GCA_002343395.1). Taxonomy (GTDB): domain Bacteria; phylum Pseudomonadota; class Alphaproteobacteria; order Caulobacterales; family Aquidulcibacteraceae; genus Vitreimonas. The sequence goes on from DDSN01000144.1 coordinate 335, forward strand.
ATGCTCGACATCGAGGCGGCGAAGTTCGGGGATGTTGTAGTTTCTGGCGGTCATGGTCGTATTCCTTCGAATGAGCTGAAACGGGACCGCGGGTCTTCAGACCCGCCACTGCTTGTTGTGCGTCCCTTGCGCGTCTGAAGACGCGCGGTCCTGTTTGCGCCACGCTTTCATGGGCTCGCCAATTTGTCCCCGCGCAACGCCCGCCCCAGCAAATTGAAGAACAGCTGGCTTTCGGGATTCTCGTGCGCTTTCCATTCCGGGTGCCACTGCACCGCCAGCACCGGCGCGCCGTTCACTTCCGCCGACACCGCTTCAATGACGCCATCCGGCGCCTTCGCCTCAACCTTCAGCCCAGCGCCCAACTTGTCGACGCCTTGATAGTGGACGCTGACGACATCGAGATCGTCGCGCGCGTAGGCGCGCTTCAGCACGCCCTCCTCGCTTAGAGTCACGGGATGGATGTGCTCGAAGTACTCGTTGAAGCTTGCGTGGCTCGGCGCATGGTGCGCGATCAGTTCAGGGTGCTCGGACATGTCGCGCCGTAGCGTGCCGCCAAAAGCGACGTTGAGCTCCTGGAAACCGCGGCAAATGCCGAACACCGGTTTGCCAAGCGCGATCATCGCTTCGATCAGACGCGAGGTCATCTCGTCGCGATCGGGATCGAACGGCCCGGGCGCGTCGTCGACGAGGTCGCCATAACGCTTGGGATCAAGATTCGACGGCGTGCCCGTGAGCAACAGGCCGTCCAGGCGCGGCGCGACGTCGCGCGCATGAAACAATTCCGGCATGGCCGGAATAAGCAGCCCAGCGGCGTCCGCGTAGGTCAGCGACGCGTTGAGGTAGCGCGTCATCACAGCCTGCGCCGCCTGATTGTCGATCGAGCGGTTGCAGCAAATGACGCCGAGAACGGGGCGGTGAGCATCGGTCTTCATGCAGCACCGGATGGTGGATCGATCTCGTCACTCCGGACGCGCGGAGCGCGATCCGGAACCCAGGGTATCGTCAAGCGCATTGTTGACTCCTGGGTTCCGGGTTCGCCTTCGGCGCCCCGGAATGACGAAAATAGGTTAAGCATCAGAAACGCACTCACGACAACAACACGGCGGGCGAGCACGCGTGCCAAGCAAGCCAAACCGGCTCATCCCAGGTGAAATCCTCTTGGTCGTAGCGCGTTAGGTTCGAGCGGAACGTCTTCACCCTGCGCCCACCTTCGAGTTCAACCTCGTAGTTGGTCTCGCTGCCGAGATAGACGATGTCGCGAATAACGCCGGCCACGACATTGGCCCCCTGCGGCGCGTCTTCCATCTTCATCGCGCTCGACCCAGCCGGGCGCTTGTGCATCTCGATCTTTTCCGGGCGCAACGCCACCCAGACGGTCGAGCCGCGCGCGCCGGTGACCCCATGGTCGAGATATACCGTGGCGGCGAGCTCGGGACACCGCACGTGCGCCTCGTTGGGCTCGTCCTTCTCAAGCACGCCCTCGAACATGTTCACAGAGCCGACGAAATCGGCGACGAAACGTGAGTTCGGGAACTCGTAGAGGTCGGCGGGCGTCGCCACCTGCGCGAGGACGCCGCGGTTCATCACCGCGCATCGCGTCGCGATCGCGAGCGCCTCGTCCTGGTCGTGCGTGACCATGATAAAGGTGATGCCGACCTTTTCCTGGAGGCTGGTGAGTTCGGAGCGCATCTGATCGCGCAGTTTGGCGTCCAACGCCGAAAGCGGTTCGTCCAGCAAAAGCACCCGCGGCCGCTTCACCAACGCGCGCGCCAGCGCCACACGTTGACGCTGGCCGCCCGAGAGCTGATCCGGCATGCGATCGCCGAACCCGCCGAGCTTCACCAGCTCAAGCGCCTCGGACACGCGCGTCTTGATCTCAGGCGCGGCGACGCCGTCCATCTTGAGGCCGTAGGCCACGTTGTCCGAGACCTTCATGTGTGGGAACACCGCGTAGGACTGGAACACCATGTTCACCGGCCGCTTGTTCGGCGGCAGCGCGGCGACGTCCTTGCCGTCGATCAAGATCCGCCCTTCTGTCGGCGTCTCAAAGCCCGCGAGCATGCGCAGCAAGGTCGTCTTTCCGCAACCAGACGGCCCAAGCAAAGCGAAGAACTCGCCCTCCTTGATCTCGAGATTCACGGTGTCGACGGCCACGACCTTGTCGAAGCGCTTGGTGATGTTCTCAAACCGTATGATGGCGTTGTCCTTCACATGCGGCGCCGGCTTCGGCGCGGGAGCATTGGAGGAGGCGTGCGCTACATCTGCCATTTGATCAGGCTTTCGCTTTGTCCGCTTCGGTGCGGTTTTGCATTTGCAGGCCGACCGCCGTCAGCACGACGGTGACCAGGATCAGCACGGTGGACGCCGCGTTCACCTCCGGCGTCACCGAGAAACGCAACATGGAATAGACCTTCACCGGGAAGGTGATCGTATCCGGACCCGCGGTGAAGAACGTGATCACGAAGTCGTCCAGCGAGAGCGTGAAGGCGAGCAAAGCGCCGGCGATCAGGCCGGGCTGCATGTGCGGCACAAGCACGTCCCAGAACGTGCGCCACTCGCTGGCGCCGAGGTCCTTGGCCGCCTCCTCCAGTTCGCGGTTGAAGGACGCCAGCCGCGCTCGCACCACCGTCGATACGAACGGGAACGAGAACGAGACGTGCGCGATGGTGATGGCGCCCAGGTTGAGCGGCCACGGCAGCCCCATCGGCCATGGCAACACCCGCGCGAAGAAAACCAGCATCGCGACGCCGAGGCAAATCTCGGGAACCACGATCGGCAGAGCCATGGAGCCTTCCACGGCGGTTTTGCCAGGAAACCGAAACCGCCAAAGCATCACCGCAGCGAGCGCGCCGAGGATCACCGAGATGATCGTGCACAGAAAAGCGATGGTCAGGGAGTTCACGAACGCCTGGAGCAGCGACTCGTTGTTGAAAGCCTTGACGTACCAATCGGTGGTGAACCCCTGCCATACCACGTTGCGGCGGCTGGTGTTGAAGCTGAACACCATCAGCGTGATCAGCGGCAGGTAGAGAAAGGCCAGGGTCGCCAGCACGATGACGCGCAACGGCCAGCGTTTGGTATATTCAAGCGGACCGGGGCGCTCCCTGCGGGCGCGCCTTTGCGAGAGCGTCGTCATCAGCGCCTCCGCTCGCTGCGGCGCTGCACCAACGCCTGCACCGCGATGGCGATGAAGGTCAGGTACATCAGCATGAACGACAGCGCCGCGCCGAACGGCCAATCGTTGGCGCGCTTGAACTGACGCTCGATCACGTTGGCGATCATCTGACTATCGGTGCCGCCCAGCAGGTCCGGCGTGAGGTAGGCGCCAAGCGCGGGAATAAAGGTGATGAGGATGCCCGAGGCGATGCCTGGCGCCGCGAGCGGCACAACCACCTGCATGATCGTGCGCATGTGGCCAGCCCCGAGATCGAGGCTCGCTTCCATCAGCGAACGGTCCATGCGGTCGAGCGCGGAATACAGCGGCAGCACCATGAACGGCAGGTGCACGTAAACGAGGCCGATCACGACCGCGGTGTTGTTGTAGAGCAAGGTGAGCGGCTCGAACTCCCCCAAGGGTTGAAGCCCAACGAGCGTCATCAACCCGCTTGCGTTGCTCCACAACCATTCGAGCGTGAAGTTCACGTACCCCTGCTCGCGCAACACGGCGATCAACGCGTAGGTGCGAATGAGCAGATTGGTCCAGAACGGCAGCATGATCAGCAACAGCAGCCACGCCTTCATGCGCGGACTGGCGAACGCGATAGCGAGCGCGACCGGGAACCCGACCAACAAACACAGGATTGTGGTCAGTCCCGCGACCAGGACGCTCTTCCAGAATATCTCTAGATAGAGCGGCTCCGCGGCGCGCATATAATTCGAGAAGGTGCCGGTGAAATCGATCGTGACTGGGCCAGTGTTCTCGCCGAACGAGTAGGCCCAGATCACCGCCATCGGCACAATGAAGAACAGCAAGAGCCAAGCGATCGGCGGGATCGAGATCGCCGCGAACGCCGCCTTCGCCTGACGCCAGGTCTGTTCCATGCGCTCCTCTTGGCGCTATGCCGCGTTCACCCGGGTGAAGATCTCCTCATAGAGCCGCGAGCGCTCATCGCCCTCGAACGCGCCGTACTCGCTCTTGGCCATGACATCCGCGGGCGGGAAGATCACGCGGTTGTTCTTATAGGCGTCGCCCATGAGGTCGGCGACAGCGCGGTTGGGCGTCGGGTACTGGATTTCCTCGGTGATCGCCTTCCCCGCTTCCGCGTCGAGCAGATAGTTGATGAACGCGTGCGCTTCCTCAAGATGCGGCGCGCCGGTTGGAATGCACAAGCAATCGGAGTTGATCAGCGTGCCTTCCTGCGGCACGACGAAGTCGAACGCCTCGCCGCCGGGACCGGCCATCAACTGGGCGATGTCGCCATTGTACTCCAGGACGATGTCGATTTCGCCAGACGCGAGCAGGTCCTGCCCGTCGTCTTCGTGGAACGCCTTGATGTGCGGCTTTTGACGGATGAGCATCTGCTCGATCTGCGTAAGCATCTCATCGGGGATATTGTTCACCGAATGGCCGAGATATTTGGCGCAAAGGCGGATCAGGTCGGCGGACTCCGAAAGCAGCGCGATACGCTGCGTGAACTGCGGCGAGTCGAACAGGTAACGCCATGAGTTCGGCACGAAGTTCGCCGGCATTTTGTCCTTGCGATAGGCGATGCCGAGCACCAGCCATGTGTACGGCATCGAATAGCGGCGGCCCGGATCGAACGCGGCGTCCTGAAACTCGGGCAGCAGGTTCGCGAAGTTCGGTATCTTGGAGCGATCCAATTCCTGGATCATCTGCGCTTGGCTCATCCGCGTGACGAACTCGTTCGACGGCACGATCACATCGAAGCCTGGATTGCCGGCGCGCAGCCGCGCGAATAGCTCATCGTTGGTGGCGAAAAGGCTCATATTGACCGGCACGCCCGTGGCCGCCTGGAAGTCCGCCAAGGTGGTGGGGCCGATATAGGTGTCCCAGTTGTAGAAATTCACGGTTGGCGCGCCGCCTCCGCGTCCGCACGCGGACAGCCCGCCGGCAAACGAGACGCCGATCGCCGCGGCGCCGAATTGTTGCAAGATAGAGCGCCGTGACGCGCCGCGCAGAGTTCTCTTATTCATGCCCTTCGCTCCCACTCTGGCCCAGCGGGACAGTGCCCGCCTCCGAACCGTGATCTAACAAGTGCGCAAATACCAGTCATAATCAACATCTGGGATCACACTTTGGAAGCGTTCTTGCTCAGTGCGCTTCACGGTGGCGTACATGCGCACGAAACGGGCGCCCAAATACTCCGGCAAAATCGCGGAATCAGCGAACCGATCTACCGCCGCGAACCAGTTGGTGGGGATCCGCTCGCCCGACTCCGCCGCCTGCGCGTAGCCGTCGCCAACCACGGCGGGACCAGGGTCGACCTCATTCTTCAACCCATGATGCACCGCAGCAAGCAATGCTGCGACTGCGAGCGTCGGGTGCGCGTCCGCGCCGGCGACGCGATGCTCGATGTGACGCGTGTGCGGCGCGCCGGCTGGCACGCGGAACGAAACCGTTCGGTTGTTGACGCCCCACGTCGGCGCCACTGGCGCATAGGAGTTCGCGCGGAAGCGGCGATAAGAATTGGCGTTCGGCGCGAAGATCGCCATCGAGTCCGCCAGCAATGCCTTCATGCCGCCGATCGCATGACGCACCGCAGGCGAGCCTTCGGGCGCATCCGACGCCATGATGTTCTTGCCCTTGGCGTCGTTGACGCTGACATGGAGATGCATGCCGGAGCCGGCGCGCTCGGCGAAAGGCTTGGCCATGAACGAGGCCTCGCATCCGTGCTTGAGAGCGACCCCCTTAGCGGCGCGCTTGTAGAGCACGGCGTCGTCCGCGGCGCGAAGTGCGTCGGCGTGATGTTTCAAGGTCAGTTCGAGTTGCCCGGGGGCGTATTCGCTGATCGCGCCTTCGAGCGGCACGCCGATCGCGTCGGCGGCGGCCCACAGATCGCGCAGGAAGGCGCTCGCCTCCTCGACCTCGCGCAGACCATAGACCTGATGCTGCGTGGGACGCTCCCGGGTCAGCGGCGACACCGGCAGCTGAACCCGGCCATCCACTGTCCGCTCCGCGTCGACGAGATAGTATTCCAGTTCGCAGGCGACGACGGGCGTAAGGCCGTCCGCCGCAAAGCGGTCGAGCACCCGCCGCAGGACGTGCCGCGGATCGAGGTCATGCGGCGACCCGTCGAGTTCGAACATCGCCATGGGAATTTGCGCTACGTCAGGCCCAAGCCATGGCGCGGGCGTGAGCCGCCCGGCGATCGGGCGCGCGATGCGGTCGGCGTCGCCGTCTTCCCAAACCAGCCCAGTGGCTTCCACGTCCTGGCCGGTGATGTCGTTCACCAGGATCGAGCCCGGCAGGAAGCGCCCCTGCTCATACACGGCCATGATCTCGTGGCGACGCAGGCGCTTGCCGCGCGGCACGCCGGCCATGTTGGTGAACACGATTTCGAAGAAGTTGATGTGCGGATGGGCGTCGAGAAACGCTTTGCACTCTTTGGCGTCGGCGATGGTCATGGAGAACGCTTATGGAGTGTTATCGCATTCGGCAACGGGCGTTGCGCGAAATCTCCCTCTCCCGCGGTGCGGGAGAGGGTCCAGCGCAGACGCGCAAGCTTGTTAGAGCTGACGCCACCCCCTCACCCTGCCCTCTCCCCCTTCGCAGGGGGAGAGGGTTAGGGCGCCACCTCCCCAGCAAACGCATCGACCGCGTCCACCAGGCGCGCGATCTGCGCTTCGCTCGTCGCAGGCGAGACCAGCATCATCATGTGAAACGGCGCGATCAGGACGCCGCGATTGATGAGATAGAGATGGAGCGCGTGATTAAGCTCGCGTTGAGCGAGGGCTGCGCGCATCTCGGCGGCGTTCTTCGGCGGCGCCGGCGCGAACACGATCTCGGCGCGGGCGCCGACGTGGACCACGCACCACGGCAACTTGCGGCGCGCGATGACGGCGTTAAGGCCGGAGACGAGCTTTTCGGTTCCCGCCAGCATGGTCTCATAAGCCTCCGGCGTGGCCACCTCCTTCAAGGTCGCGGCGATCGCGGCGATGCCGGCGGCGTTGCCAGCCAGCGTAGTGCCGATTCCAGAGCGGCCTTGACCTTGGGAGACAGAGGCTATGCGCTCCGCGAACGCCGCGCTCACGCCCCACACCGCCGCCGGAAAGCCGCCGGCGATGGCCTTGCCGATGCAGAGTGCGTCGGGCTCAAGATTCCAAGCTTTCGTCGCGCCGCCCGGCCCGGTCGAGAGCGTGTGGGTTTCGTCGATGATCAGCAACGCGCCGGCTTTCAGCGTCAGCGCGCGCAAGCGCTTGTGGAAGCCCTCCTCCGGCCGGATCATGCCGCAATTGGTCATCGCCGGCTCGCACAACACGGCGGCAACATCGCCTGGCGCAAGCGCTGCTTCGAGCGCGCCGACATCGTTCCACGGAACCGCGCGCGTGGTCTTCGTCATGTCGAACACTTGGCCGACGAGCCCTGCGTCCGGGCGCGTGCGGCCATGGCGCAATTCAACGAAGCAATCCTCGACCATGCCATGATAACAGCCGTCGAACACCACGATCACGGTCTTGCGCGTGACCGCGCGGGCCCAGCGGATCAGCGCGCGGTTGGCGTCGGAGGCCGAAAGCGTGGCTTGCCAGAACGGCAGCCCGAAGCGGTCGGCAAGCAGCGCGCCGGCTTCCGCAGCGCGTTCGGTCGGCAACATATACGTGGCGCCGCGGCGCAACTGCTCCGCCACCGCGCGCGCGACGGGGGCGAGCGCGTGGCCGAACATGCCCGGCGTGTCGCCAAGGCAGAAATCATCGTAGGTGTTGTCGTCGATATCGGTGAGCGTCGCGCCTTCGGCGTCTTCGACCACGATGGGAAACGGCGTCGCCCAATCGCGCATCCAGTGCGTCGGCGCGCCGGAGAGCCAGTGTAGTGCGAGCGCTTCTGCTTGCACCGCGGACTTAGGGTGCGCGGCGACGAAGGCTTCAGTCTCGCGCGCGATGAGGGGGGCTAGGTTGTCCGTCACAGAACACCAGCCTCGTCATTCCGGGGCCGCCGGAGGCGGAACCCGGAACCTAGGGGATCGTAGAGCACGGCACACTTGCCCCTGGATTCCGGCTCTCGCTCCGCGAGGCCGGAATGACGAACTAGGCTAGTCATGGAACAACTATGGACCGCCGGCGCCTCCGCCGGCAATGGTTGACCTTAGTACCGATTTCCGGTATCGCTACCGCGTGCGGTATGAATGGGACAAGGCGAAAGCCGCCGTGAATCTGCGCTTGCACGGTGTCGATTTCGCGGACGCTATCCCGGCGCTTGAGGACCCCAACCGCATCGAAGAAGCGGATGATCGCTTCGATTACGGCGAAGAGCGAGACATCGTCATTGGCATGTCCAGAGGCGGCGTGCTCTTCGTCGTCGTGACCAATCGCGACGAGAGAACCAAGCGCATCATTTCAGCGCGGAAAGCCACGAAGCATGAGCAAAACAGGTATCACGCGGGCGACCATGAAGTCTGGTAAGGGTCAAACGGATTGGACGCGACTGCAGGCCATGTCGGACGCAGACGTGCGCAAAGCCGCTCGCGCGGACCCGGACGCGCAACCGCTCAGCAAAGCGCGCTTGGCAGCCATGCGCCGCGTTTCGCGCGTCAAGGCGCTGCGTGAACGCATGGGGCTGACGCAGCGCGAGTTTGCCGAAGCATTTCATCTGCCGCTGACCACGCTGCGCGACTGGGAACAGCGCCGCAGCACGCCCGACGCCCCCGCCCGCGCGCTGCTGCTAGCGATCGAGCGCGACCCGAAGAAAATGATGGCGCTGCTGGCGGAGCGGGGCCCCTAAGAGTACGCTGTTTCAACAGACTGCTCCGCCATTCCGGACGCGTGGCACGCGCGATCCGGAACCCAGGAGCAAACGCGCTGTGCCTTGCGATGTGCCTTGCGATCTCCTGGGTTCCGGGTTCTCGGCTCTCGCCGAGCCCCGGAATGACGAACTCTTTTCATCATCGCACCAATATGGACCGCTGGCACCCTTGCCGGCAATGCACATCCGGCGCGTATGAGACAATCATGAAATCACAACGACCACATGCTGCCTCGCGTTCACCGCGCGATTGTAGAGCGTTTGCAGGCGTTTCAGCTGAGGCAAATAGAACTCATCGAGCTCCGTCGCTTCGTAGTCGCCCCCCATGCATAGCGCCTCCATCTCTGCGACATCGAAGCGACCCCGGAGCCATGCTTCGTCCAAGTCGTTGAGCGCCGCCGCTAACCGCTTCACTTCGTTTGGATCAAAGACAGCCGCGGCTCCCAGCCCGAGATCGGCAATGGTCGGGCCAGCGTCCCCTTCCCGTCGCCCTTGTATTGCTGTTAGCACTGGGTCTTGAGGAAGTCCGTCGAGATCGACGTACTTGCACCCCATTGATTCCAATTGTTGCGAGAGCGCCGCCTTCAAGGCATCGACCCCACGGATCGATGGATCGACTCCCATTAAAGCTGCTTGATGTCGCTCTTCAGCCCGCCCAGTTTCCGAGCACAACCACGACAACACCTGCCAATCTTTGTCGACATAGAGGCATTCGCTTGTCCCGATATCGGCTGTCTTGGTGAGGTCCCAAGACATTTCGTTCAGCCCCCAAAACTTCTCAGGGTCAGACTTCACCGCGTTCAGATCAGTGTCGTTCACACGCGCATAGTACGCGACAACGCTCATTTACCGCCTCCCGACGACAGACCACATCGCCTCACTCACGCCCGATACGTCACGCTGATCCCCTTCAGCTCGGTGTATTTCTCCAGCGCGTGCAGCGAGCGGTCGCGGCCGAAGCCGGATTGTTTCGCGCCGCCGAACGGCACCGTGATGTCGCAGGCATCCCAGCCATTGATCCATACCAAACCGCTGCGCAGCTTGCGCGCGACGCGATGGGCGCGGGAGATGTTGCCTGTCCACATGCCGGACGCGAGGCCATAGACAGTGTCGTTGGCGATGCGCACGGCTTCGTCTTCGTCCTTGAAGGCGATGACGCCCAGCACCGGCCCGAACACTTCCTCGCGCGCTAGCGTATCCGTGTTCTTGATGTTGGCGAACACGGTGGGCTCGACGTAGAAGCCCCCGCTCTCCGCGCGCACGCGCGAACCGCCAGCGACGAGCGTGCCGCCTTCGGCCTTGGCCTTCTCGACATAGCCGAGCACGCGCTTCATCTGACCTTCGGTGACCAGCGCGCCGGCGACGCTTCCCGGATCGAGCGGATCGCCCGGCATGTACTGCCCTGCTCGCGCGCGCACTTTTTCGATGAACGCATCCTTGATTGACGCTTCGACCAGCAAGCGTGACGCTGCGTTGCAGACTTCCCCTTGGTTGAAGAAGATCCCCCACGCGGCGGCGTCCGCCGCTTCATCCAAATTCTCAGCATCCGCGAACACGATTTGCGGGCTTTTGCCGCCGAGCTCCAACGCCACGCGCTTCAAATTGCTTTCGCCGGAATACACCATCAGCTTACGGCCGACTTCGCCCGAGCCAGTAAACGCGATCAAATCCACATCCATGTGGCGCGCCAACGCCTGGCCCGCACTTTCTCCGAAGCCCGGCACGACATTGAGCACGCCCGGCGGCACGCCGGCTTCGAGCGCGAGTTCGCCCAGTTTCAACGCCGTCAGCGGCGATTGCTCGGCGGGCTTGAGCACGATGGAATTGCCGGCCGCCAGCGCCGGCGCCACCTTCCAGCAGGCCATGTGCAGCGGGAAATTCCATGGCACGATGGCGCCGACGACGCCCAGTGGCTCGCGCACGACGAAAGACAGGCGTTCGGCCGGCGTCGTCGCCACTTCGCCGTACACCTTGTCGAGCGCTTCGGCGTACCAGCGGATAGAGTTGATCGAGGTGGGGATGTCGATCGACCGCGTGTCGCGGATCGGCTTGCCCATATCGAGCGTTTCTAGCAGCGCCAGCTCCTCGAGATCACGCTCCATCAACTCCGCCAGACGGAACATGATCTTCTTCTTCTCGCGCGGCGTTTTGAGCCGCCAACGGCCATCTTCAAACGCGGCGCGCGCAGCCTTGACGGCTGCGTCGACATCCTCGGGGCCGCATTCGGCGACCTGGTTGAGCACACTACCGTCACGCGGCGTCGTGTTGGCGAAGGTCTTGCCCGATTTGGCGGCGACCAGCGCGCCGTCGATGACAGCGTGGCTGGGCAACTTGAGCGCCGCGGCGCGGGCGAGGTTGTCGTGTAGGGTCATGCGCGCGCTCTTAGCGCAGCGCGCGCCCGGGCTCAAAGCGGCTTCTTGCCCTCGCACACACGGCGAAAGCCCGCAGCCGCGTAAGCGATCATGCGCGGCTCGAAGGCGGGGATATCCGTCGATTTGCAGACGCCGTCGGAGAGCCGGTCGATGCGGCCCGTTTCGGCAAGCGAAAGTGTGAGCGAGCCGGAGAGAAAATTGTAGCTCCAGTACAGATCCTCACGCGTCGCCTTCGGCATGGCGCGCTGCAACAAGTCGATCAAGCGGTGGATGACCGGATCGAAATAGCGCGTCATCACCTCCCCGCCCCACGCGGTCGATGAGTTCACCAAGCCCACGAGCGCAAAGTAGTTGCGCCAATGCGGTCCACCCGTCTGCAGCACATGCAGCACGGGATGGAGAAACGCCTCGATCGCCCCTTCCACCGTGACCTTGTCGCCAAGCTTGGATTCGTAATCATCCATCGCCTGGATGCGTTGGGCGTTGATGACCTCGGCCCGACGCAGAAAGACAGCGTCGAACAGCTCTTGCTTGGTGTTGAAATAATAGTGGATGAGCGCGGTGTTGACGTGCGCGCGGCGCGCCACTTCGCGGGTAGTCACCCCGTGAAAGCCGTGCTTCGAGAAAATTTCCTCGGCGACGTCGAGAATAGCGTCGCGCGTCTCCTTCGTTCGCGCGGCCGCTTCCGCCTTAGCGGGGCGGCCCACGCGGCTCTTACGGCGCCCGATCGCTTCAGACTGAATGCTCATGCAAGGCGCGTAACGGCTCTGTTGCGTCCAATCAACATGCTGCAACGCACAATCCGACGCAGCGGTTTTTGAGTTTGACTCTTTCACTCCGCCTGTAAACAAAATTAATCAGCCGATGAATTAATTCGCCGGGGAGGAGAAATCATGCGCCCATCGTTCCGTTCACTGTTGTTGGCCAGCGGCATGCTCGCGGGGTTTGGCGCGACCGGGCCGGCACTCGCCCAGGACGCCGGTGATGAGGAAATCGTCGTCACCGCGCGCAGAACCGAAGAGCGGCTACAGGACGTTCCGGGGGCGGTCTCCGCCTTCAACGCGGCGGCGCTTGAACGACTTGGCGCGACCGAAGCCTCAGGGCTCCAGGGCGCAGTGCCGAACGTGAATATCGTCCAGGGCAGAGGATCGTCGAACGCGCTCAACGTCTACATCCGCGGCGTCGGCCAGCCCGATGCGCTTCAGACATTCGATCCAGCCATCGGCTTCTACGTTGATGACGTGTACTACTCGCGCATACGCGGCCTCCAACTAGATCTCTTCGACGTTGATCGCATTGAAGTCTTGCGTGGGCCTCAAGGCACGCTGTTCGGCAAGAACACAATTGGCGGCGCCGTGCGCGTGGTGACGCGCCGACCGACCCAGGACACTCACGCCGCGCTTCAAGTCACAGGGGGCGACTTCGGACAACTGGAGGGCCGCTATTCGATGTCGGGCGGCCTGACAGACGAGCTGGCGGCGGGCTTCCAAGTCTTCGCCGCCGCGCGCGACGGGTATGATGGGGTGGACGGCCCCGAACGGCATCGATGTGCCAG
>DDSN01000077.1 GCA_002343395.1 Hyphomonadaceae bacterium UBA2389
AAGATCATGTCATCCCAGCCGTGCAGCGCCACGAGCCGGTAGAGCGCCGCGCAGTCCACCCTCGCTTGCCACTCTTCCGCGCCTACCCTCCCCTTCAGGGACGCGCCCGCATCGTCTGCCATGATAGTCTCCCTTTCCGCCACATTAACCCTGCGACGGCGCTCGCTCAACCGGCGTCTGGCGGGCGCGAATATCACCGCGACGCAAGGGTCCGGCGCGGTTAGGATCGCGCCATGAAAGTCGCCTTCACTGCGAGCGCCCGCCCCGAGGCCCAAGACGCCTTGCGCAGGCTTCGTCATCTCTACGGAGAAAGCGGCGAGGCTGAAGCCGACATCATCGTGGCCCTGGGCGGCGATGGCCACATGCTCGACACGCTGCGCCGACGGCTCAAAGACAAGAAACCCGTTTATGGCATGCACCGCGGCACGATCGGCTTCCTCATGAACGAATACCGAGAAGAGGGTCTGCTCGACCGCCTGCAAAGTGCGGAGCCCGTGCGCATTCGCGCGTTGGCGGCGCGCTGCGAGACGGCTGGCGGCGTCATTGAGAAAAGGGCGTTCAACGAGGTCTCGCTTCTGCGCCAATCCGCGCAAACGGCGAAACTGCGCATCTTGGTCGATGGCGCGGAACGCATGCCGGAACTGCTGTGCGACGGCGTGATGGTCGCGACGCCGGCCGGCTCCACGGCGTACAATCTTTCGGCGCATGGCCCTATTCTGCCCATCAACGCGCGCCTGCTGGCGCTCACGCCGGTCAGTCCATTCCGTCCGAGGCGGTGGCGGGGTGCATTGTTGCCCCACCGCGCTCAGGTTCGCATCGAAGTGCTGGAGCCTGAACGTCGCCCCGTGAGCGCCGCAGCTGACAACCTCGAAACCCGCGACGTGCTGGCCGTCGACATTCGCGAGGATGCGCAATCGACGTTGACGCTCCTGTTCGACCCTGGCCACGCGCTGGACGAACGGGTTCTCCGAGAGCAATTCAGCGACTGACAGCGGCGTCAACACTCCGTTTAGCACCTGCCCACATGCTGCGGCGCGATGACAAGGCCCAAGGCTCAGTTTGTCGATCCGCGCGACGCCGGACTTCGGGGTCTATCGCTGTCTCGGCCGGTCTTCGACGATGGCGCAGTTGTGCGCGCGACGCAGGCGCTCGAAACCATGGGTGAATCCATGGAGGCGTGGCTCGACGCCGACATTTCCAAACTTCAAACCGCCCGTGTCGGCGCGGAGCGGGCCAACTGGGGGGCGGCCGAACTCGGCGCGCTCCTCGTGTGCGCCCATGATTTGAAAGGCATGGGAACGACCTATGGCTTTCCGCTCGTTTCAAAGCTGGCTTCCTCGCTTTGCCAACTCCTCGACACGGAGGCGGGCAAGGCTGCTGCGAAACAGCATCCCTCGCTGGTTTGCGCTCATGTCGACGCGCTGCGCGCCGCTGTCCGCGACCGCATCCGCGACGAGCATCACCCGACGGGCCACGCGTTGCTCCGCATGCTGAGCGCCGAGGTCGCGAAACTGGGCGTTGCGCCCTTCTAGCTGCTAACCTCAGCCTAACCATTCTTGGCGGCTGAACTTTAACCGCACCGTGAGATAAGCTCGGTGCAGTGAACGTCATACCCTTCCGCCAGCGCCAGGAGGCGCCAGACACGCTCGCCTTCACCATCGGCGCGCGTGTTGACCTGCGCGTCGGCGCGCTTGCCGGCGGCGTCGTGCGTCCCCGCGGACCGGTAGAGCAAGCCTACAATTTTTCGAGCCTCGCCCGTTTGCTTCGCGCAGCGCGCATGGCGTGGGCCGAGCGCGGGGCTCACACTGCGTTAACCCTGGCGGTCGCGCCTGAGATACAGTCTGCCTTGGAAGCGGATATGTTAAGCGAGGCGGCGATTGAAGCCGGATGTACGCGGCGCGCGCTCGCGTTTGAACTCAACGAACGTGAACTCGTCGCGGCGGGGCCTGGGCTCGCCGAACGCCTAAGAGCAAGCGGCTGGAACGTGGCGCTCGCCAGCGACCCCTCCTGCCCAATCCCATTCGGCGCGCGCGCGCGTAGTCTCTACACGGAACTCGTGATCGACGCTCCGGAGGCCCCCGATCCCTTCTTGGCCGCGGACGCCAACGACGCTTCCCCTTTGGGGCGCCGCCTGATCGCCGCAAAGGCCGCCGGGCTTACCATCACGGCGCGCTCCGTCGCTACCGCCGCCCAAGCGCGCAGACTCGCGATCGCGGGATTCGATCGCGGTGGCGGACCTTTCGCCGAAGCTGGACTGCGCTAATGCGCAGCGGCGCGCTCGGCGCTCACACCCGCAGCGTCGAGCTTTTCGAGTAGATAGTCGAGATCGTCCTTCGGCACGGATTGAAACAGCGTCAGCGTGCGCTCCAGCATGCGCTTGCGGAACGTGATCCGGTCCGGCGCGACGCCCTCGCGATCAATGCCATGGTAGACCTCTACCGCCGCGCGGAACGAGGGAAACAGGCGCGGCGGAAGGCCCGCGCGGTCGAAGGCAGCCTTCAAGCCGAGCGGTCCGCTATCATGCATCAACAACCACAAGCGGTGATGCGATAAGCCCGCCAGTTCAGCCATGGCGTGCTCTACGAAGGCGATATGCCCTAAGCACATGCCGCGCATGATGAGAGACGGCGTCAGCCTGCCGTTCAGGTTCAGCTGTTGGACGAACCGCGCGAGATCGCGCTGCTGGGCCGCTTGCTCGACGATGTCGAGCGTCGCGCGCTCCCGGGAACTGATCGCGAGATCGATCGCCAACTGCGGCGGGAGTTCGTGATTGTTCACGAGGTGATCGAACAACTCGCCGCTCACGATCGAAACCAGTTTTTCAGTGACGCCAACGGGCAACTCGTTGCGATGCACCATGGCGGCCGTCACTGAAGAGACGCCCGCGAACCTGTCGAGGGCGGTTTCGAGTCCAGCTTGATCAAACGCCGCGTTGTCGTTCGCGAGCGCCCGTTCAACCGCATCCGCGACCGCGAACGACGCAAGCGCGCCGGTAACCGTCGTCGAGAGGGTCTCGCGGCTGGCTACCGCGACTTGCTTCGTCGGCGGCGAGTTGCGCACGATCTCGACGAGGTCCGCGTCGGTCAGAGCGGGAGAATTCATGATCACCGGCAGCGCGATGGACTCAACGTCGCGCGCCAATTTGTTCGCGATCTCGCGCGGCAGCTTCGGCGAATTCTTCAACGCGACAGCCAGCGAACGCCGCACCAGCACCGCCGCATCCTGCGCCATGATGGCGATAATGCCTTCGGCATGGAGGCGCTCCTCCGGAGTGAGCGAAGCCTCTTCAATGCATCGGCAAATCTTGTGTGCGGCCTGAGCCCTCGAATCCTCTGTCGGCCCCTTGATCAGGGTCCGGACGTCCGTTTCCGTCAGGTTAGCGCGCATGGTGACAATCGACATTCATGGAACCCGTCGATCCGCGACTCCGGCGCGGACCGACATAAACTCGGACGCCAAGCCTTAAGGAAGGCTTGATCGCGCTCATGTCGGATGAGAAACGATGGCCATGCTTGAAAGCCTGCGCATCGTTGAATACGCCACCTATGTCGCCGCACCCGGCGCGGGCGGGATCATGGCCGACTGGGGCGCCGACGTCATCAAGGTCGAGCCGCCGGGCGGCGATCCCATCCGCATGTTCTTCGCCTCTGTCGGGGTCGAGCGCCAGGGCAACCCCGTTTTCGACATGGATAATCGCGGCAAGCGCGCCATTACGCTCGACACAACCAAGAGCGCTGGCCGCGACGCATTGCTCAGATTGGTGGATCGCGCCGACGTCTTTCTCACCAATGTGCGTCCAGGCGGCCTGAGGCGCGCGGGACTTGATCACGACGCTCTGCTCGCGCGCTGCCCGCGTCTGATCTACGCGTCGGTGACGGGTTATGGGCTTGATGGGCCGGACGCCGACCGGCCGGGCATGGACTCCGCCTCCTTCTGGGCGCGCTCAGGACTCGCCGCGATGTTCAGCCCAAAGGGCGGCGAACCAATCGCATTGCGCACCGCGTTCGGCGATCACGTGGCGTCGATGGCTGTTGTCGCCGGCGTCTTGGCGGCGGTCCACGAACGCACCCAGACAGGCAAGGGGCGGCTTGTCGAGGCGTCATTGTTGCGAACCGCGCACTATGCCGCGTCGTCCGATCTGGCGCTGCAACACGCGATAGGGCGCGTCTCATCCAACAAGGCGCGCCAACAAGCGCCGCAACCGCTGATCAATTTTTTCAAGAGCAGCGACGGACACTGGATCAGCCTTCTCACCCGCCAGGGAGAAAAGGATTGGCCGAAGCTCGCGCGCGCGCTCAATCTCGGCGCGGTCGCGGAGGATCCGCGCTTCACGACGGCGCGCGCGCGGCGCGAGCACGCGCAAGAACTCATCGCCCTGCTCGACGACGCATTTGCGCGCCGTCCGCTGGCGGAGCTAGGCGGCGCGCTCGATTCAGAAGAGCTTATTTGGTCACCTGTTCTTACGCCGCGCGAGGCGGCGACCGATCCTCAAGCGATCGCGGCAGGGTGCGTTGTCCAAACACCGACCCACGACGGCGGCGTGATCAACGCACCGGCGAGCCCGGTGCGTTTTCCAGGAGGCGCTGACGGGCCCAAAGGTCCATCGCCGCGGCTGGGGGAGCACACGCGCACGGTTCTGCGGGAGCTTGAGTTTACCGAGAACGAAATCGACGCGATGTTCGCCAATGGCGCCGCCGCCTAAATGCGGCCGCCGCGCGTATAAGCGCTGATCACTCGGCGCGCATCCTCATTGTGCTCGGAATCGCCGCCAGCGATCAAAGGCAACAGCGCCATCGCGAACAAGGCGTGCGCCAATTCCGGCGACAATGGCGCCCGCCCCGGCTCCGTCACATCCGCAGACGCAGGCGGCTGGACATGCCCGCCAGCTTCAAGATCAAGGCGCTGCAAGAGCCCCTGCGCGGATCGCGGATGGCCGTTTGCGTAGAACAGGCCACGGTTCGCGGCGGCCTCACGCGGGAACAGCTCAGAGGCATCCGGGGCTCCGCGCGCCGCCGCTTGCACCAAGCGCACCGCGCCGCCTGCTCCCATCACATGAGCGGCGTACAATTCGCCCGCGCTTGGTTCTCGCCCCAGCTGTTGACGTAATGTCGCGAAGTTCTCTCGCGTAAGTTCGCCCGCCATCCGCGCCGACAGTTCTGGATCATTGCGCAACGCCAATATCTGCCTGCGGGTTTCCGCGTCGGCGCCGTTTCTGAGAGCGGCGGCCTGCGCTCCGAGGCCGTGCTCACCCCCGTGTCGGCGCACCATGTCAAACCATGTGCTTTCGATGAACTGAAACAATCCGGTCGCGCTCGAAGTCCCCGCGCGGGCGTTCGGATTAAGCGCGCTCTCCCGCCGCGCGGTCTCGACCAGCAACGAAAAGTCGACGCCCGTAGCGTCGGCCGCACGCCTGATTGCAGCATGTACCGCATCCCGGCCAACAGCAGCGACGGACTGGCTCATGACTTCGGCGTTGAGTGAGTTTGGTAAATGAAGCCTTAATTCGCGCGTTTCCGTGGCCAACCCAGTCGAAAGGGGAAAAGCACAATTCCGGTGATTACGACGAGCAGGCTCAACGCCGCCGCGACGATCAGCAAGCCATTGTTGAAATTTTCGTGGTCGCGCCAGTCCATGATGTGCAACGCCCACAGCGCGTCGTAGAGCCGCCATAGATCGGAACGACGCGCTGTGATCCGACCTGTATCCGCCGCCACATAGACGACTAGGCCCTCGGGATCACGAAACGTCACACGCCAAGCCGGCAACGCGCCGCGATATTCCGCGGACTCGCTCTCCACCAAGCGCGCCGCCGACACCGGCGGAGGATCCTGAATAGCAGCCTGCGCGATTTCCCTAGCGGCGGCCTCCGTCAGCGGCGAGGCTAAGCGGTTCTCAGCCACATCCACGAGCGCCGGGCGACCCTCGGCGAATTCCGCAATTACGACAGCGCGCCCCCTCGCGTCGCGCTCATAAGAAAGGCGCGTTGGCGCCCGCGGCAGCAACACCGCCACATCCTTCGGGGACAAACTCGCCGCCGCGTTCAGCGCCTCAAGCCGCGGCGGCGCGACGCGGTGCTCGCTGCGCACGCGTTCAATTGGATAAACCGCGAAGAACAAGCCCGACGCCATCCACAACAGGACTTGGATGCACACAACGAGCGCGATCCATTTGTGGACCCAAGACGCGGCGAACGCGATCCGCACTTCAATAGCTCTTCGGCAATCCGAGCACGCGCTCGGCGATGAAGTTCAAAATCATCTCGCGCGACACAGGCGCAATGCGCGCGATCATCGCTTCTCTGAAATATCGCTCGACGAAATATTCCTTCGCATATCCCATGCCGCCATGCGCCAGGACTGAAGACTCGCAGGCGCGAAAGCCCGCCTCCGCGCCGAGATACTTCGCGGCGTTCGCCTCCGCGCCGCATTCCCGGCCCGCGTCATACAACGCCGCTGCTTTGAAGGTCAGCAAATCCGCAGCTTCCAATTCGGCCCACGCCTTCGCAAGGGGGTGCTGTATCCCTTGATTCTGGCCAATCGGACGCCCGAAAACAACGCGGTCTTTCGCGTACTGCGCGGCGCGCCTGAGCGCGGCGCGTCCCAAGCCGATCGCTTCAGCGGCGAACAACACGCGCTCGGGATTGAGGCCCGATAGCAGTATCTTGAAGCCAGCGCCCTCTTCTCCGATGAGTTCAGCGTCGGTGACGTCGAGGTCCTCGATGAAGAGCGTGTTGCACTCCACTGCCTTGCGGCCCATTTTAGGAATCGGCTGCGCTTCGATCTTGCTGCGGTCGAAATCTGCATAGAACAGTGAGAGCCCTTCCGTCGGCCGGCGCACCTGCTCCTTCGGCGTTGTACGCGCGATCAACAATATCTTGTTCGCGCGCTGCGCATTCGTGGTCCAGATTTTCCTCCCGCGAATGCGATATCCTCCGCCCGTACGTTCGGCGCGGGTTTCGAGGCTCGCGGTGTCGAGGCCCGAGTTCGGCTCCGTCACCGCGAAACAGGCTTTGTCGGTCCCGTCGATCGCGGGGGGCAGAAAACGCGCCTGCTGCTCTTTTGTGCCGAACTTCACGATCGGCATGAGCCCGAAGATGTTCAGGTGGATGGCGCTCGCGCCTGAGAACCCGGCGCCTGATTGCGCGACCGTCTGCATCATCAAGGCGGCCTCGGTGAGCCCAAGGCCCGCGCCGCCTACGCTTTCAGGCATGGCGACGCCGAGCCAACCGCCGGAAGCGATGTCAGCGACGAACTCCTCTGGGAATTTCCCGCTCTCGTCGGTCCGCAACCAGTAGTGATCGTCGTAGCGCGCGCAAATCTTCTCGATCGCGTCCTTGATGGCCGCTTGCGCTTCCGTAGGTTCAACGCCAATCGTCATGCAAATCTCTCTGGGGATAGCGCCGCCCAGCCAGTTTCAAGCGACGCATCGAAGACATACGCGCTTATGATCTCTGCGGTAATCGGCGCCAAGAGCCAGCCATTGCGCGAATGACCGGCCGCAACCAAAACATCGCCAGAGCGCCCAATCGCGGGCCATCCATCCGGCGACATGGGGCGAATGCCCGCCCAGCTCTGTCCAGCCGGTTTGACCTCTCCCGTGAATAGAGCGTTCGCCTTCGCGAGCAACGCGTCGCTGGCGGCGGGGTCAGGCCGCCGATCAAATCGATCAAACTCAAGTGTTGCTCCCAGGACAACGTCGTGCCGTCGTTGAGCCGCATAGAATCCCGGCGCGCGCACGGTCGCGCCCAGCGGCCCAGGCAAAATCACCGAAACGAGTTGGCCCTTCGCAGGTCGGATCTGTCGCAAGGCGGGCGCCGCGTCCATCAACTTCTCAGTCGCCCAGGCGCCAGGCGCCAGGATGACCTGGTCCGCCTCATATACGCGCCCCTCTTGAGTCATCGCCGCATTGGCGGTGACGTTCGCTACGTCGGCCTCGTACTCGATCAACGCGCCTAGCGCTCGCGCTTGCATCGCCAAGCCGCTCAACACCCGCAACGGATCGGCGATGCCTTCGTCCGCAATGAAGGTCGCATGCGCAACGTTGACGGAGAACGGCCAGAGCTTTCGCAGCTGCGCGATGTTGAGCGCCCGCGCCTGGCGACCGAGACGCTGCGCGTTCGCACGAAGCGCTTCAGCCTCTTCGCCGCTTCCGCTGATTACGACAGCACCGCCGAAATGCACGCCATCGGCCCACTCCGCGTTCGCTTGAGAGCGGCGCCAAATGTCGAAGGACTCAAGCGCCACGCGCTCGTGCGGCGACACGGCGTGCTCAACCGGCGCAAGCATCCCGGCTGCGGCGGCAGACGCCGTCGGCGAGAAAACGCTCAGGTCTTCCCGCTCGGCTTCCAGAACCGTCACCTGCGCGCCGCCTTGCCTCAAGCGAACCGCACACCACAAACCGACGACGCCGCCGCCGACAATGACGACCCTCTTCATGCAACACGCATTTCCGCGGGTCGCGCCGCGCGCACGAACGTCTCGGCGAGCGCTTCATGGATTTTCCGGCGAAAGGTCCCCGCACGCGGCAGGGGCGCGGGGCCGACGAGTTTCGTTGCGCCGCCGCCCGCTGGGATCCAGAGCACCAGCCCGCCTTTCTCCAACATCAGCGCCGCCACCTCCGAAGTCCCGCCAGGCCCTTTGGGCGGCAGACCGTTCCAAATACACAAGAGCAGGTCGGCCTTTTCAATCAACATACGCCCCACCGCCGCATATGGCGCGGCGCCGCCACCGCCGACTTGCGCGATCAGATCATCGGGCGCTGGAGCGACCCGGCGCGAAGCCCACAACAGGCGCTGATAATGCTCCTTCGATTCAGCATCAGCAAAGTCCTCCGCGTAGCGTTCTATCGAGAACGGCAGCGGCGTGATGAGCCGCCAACCCCGTGCGAGCGCCGCATCGGCAGCGTAGCGATCCGCTCCCTCGGCGATCGCCGAATAGAGCACGCAGCGCGCCAGCGAGCCCGTCGCAAGTCGCGCGGCTTTCTCCGCCTCCTCCAGGGCATGTTCAATCTCGCGTTTGATCCGCGGACGCTCCGCTTCTTGCAGTTGGTTGAGCCTATGACCGGTTACCGCGACGACCAACGCGCGTTGGCTGCTCATGCCGCGCGCCACTCGGCAAGATCGAACTTTGGATCGGGATAGGCGGCGTCCACATAGGTGCGTCCCACGCCAACGCCAAGCTCAAGCAGCAACTCCATATTGTCCTTGCGGCCATTGTCCATATGGTCGAGCGCTTCAAGCGCGTCGGCGCTGAGTTCGCGCCCGATAACGCGCTCCAATGCGGTCATGGGCGGCGAAGGATCGCCAGCGCGCCGCGCCTTGGGCTTTGTCTCCAGCAAAACATCAATGCGCTGATAGTCCAACAGCGGCGCACCGCTGATGCAGGCGCCCGCCATGTCGCCGATCTCGGAGTTTATGCGCCAGGGTTTGCGCGGTTGCGAGAAGGCCTGCATCATCATGACGCCCTGCACTTGAGTGTCATACACCATGGCGCGCAAAGCATGAACGCCGCGAAGGCCAGGCGGCAATCCCTGAAACGTCCGGCCGTCCACCGTCGGTCGGCGCATGCCGGTTCCGCATGAGGTCATCATCAGAGAGTCGGCGCCCGCCTTCCAGCCAAACCGATAGGACGGCTCCAAGGTCAGCATGAACAGCTGCATGCTCGGATTGTTGTTCGCGCCGACGGCGCCGTCGACGAAGTACCCTTTCTGAATCGGGCGGCGTTTTTCGTCGAACTCGATATCGATCACGATCTCGTCGAAAAACGTCGGCGCGGCGGCGCTCGCCAGCACCACATCCACCAATCGATAGCGCTTGTTTGGGTAGATGTTCGATTCCGGCGGAGGATCATAATAGAGGCCAAGGGGGTGGTTGGTGACCACCCACGCCGACCCCGTGTCGATGCGTTTGGCGTGGATCGCGAGACCGGTTTTGAGATCCTCCGAGCCGATTGTCTTGGTGCTCAGTACGCTTTGAAGCGCCCGGCGGAGTTTTCCGGACTCAAACTTGGACTGCAGGAAGACGCCGTCGCCGGCTGTGCGGCCAAACACCTCCGGACCCAACCGCATATAGAGCGCGATCAACTCATCGACGGTCAGCCCAAGCGCAAGCCCCGAGGCGATGATCGCGCCCGTCGAGGTGCCGCCAATGAGGTCATAGTAGTCCGACAGCCGAAAGTCCGAGCGCCCGCCCGCCCGGCGCCGCAACTCATCTTCCAAGGGCTTCAAAAACCCCAACGTCAGGATGCCTTTCACGCCTCCGCCATCGAGCGACAGGATGCGCTTCGGCCCTGTGTCGGGCGACAAGTGTTCAAATAGCGTCCGCGCCATGGGTCCCCTCACCCCCCTTGTAGCGGTCTCCCCGGCTCAAAAGAAGACCAGGCTGGCGGGGTCCCGCCCCAGATGGGCGGCTTTGAACTCCGCCGCCACGAAAAACCCGCCCGCGACATAGATCGCACCGGCCGGACCCGCGCGATGCAGCGCAAGCTGGCGCGCCTCCGCGATGTCGTCGGCGATGACAAGCTGTGCGGCGCCGAACTGGGCGGCTTGCGCGGCAACAAGCGCTGCCGCCAGACCGCGGTGACGAGCGGCGGTGCAAATCACGACGTCGAATTGCGAAACAAGGGGCGCGAGGATCGCGGCGGCGTCCTTGTCTTCGGAAACACCGCACACCAGCACCGCGGGCCGCTCGCCGCGCAGGCCCGCAAATCCCGCGAAGGCCGCGCCAACGGCGGCGGGAGAATGCCCCACGTCAATGACGACTAGGGGATCGCTTTGCAGCACCTCCAGACGCCCCGGCCATCTCGTCGCGGCCAATCCGCATGCCACCTGCGCCGCGTCGATAGGCATGATATCCGTCGCCAGTCTTACAGCGAGTGTCGCATTGCCACGTTGATGGTTTCCAACCAGCGTTGGTTTGAGCGACGCGTCCGCGGAGACGAATGCGCACGACACACGGCGCTCGTTGCAGTGCGCCTCTATGGCGTGTCGCACGGGAGCGCAGCTTTCGCTCACATAAACCACCGCACCCTCGGGCGCCGCGTCAATTTTGTTGCGCGCGATATCGTCGAGAGCGCCCCCCAAAAGCGCGGTGTGTTCAAAGTCCAGCGAAGTGATAGCAAGGCGCCGCGCGGCGATGAGGCGGGTAGGATCTAAGCGCCCCCCAATGCCCGCCTCCCAAACGGTCGCGGCGCAACACTGCGCCGCAAACCAGTCCGCGGCGACCAGGAACAAGAACTCGAATCCACCCATGGCCGCCGCCTCACCCGCGCGCGCGGCCGCGGCGAGCACGCGTCGCCAGTGATGATTGAGGTCGTCATCGGCGATGTCGACACCGTCGATGCGGAATCGCTCGTTCAGGTCGAGCATATGGGGCGACGTGAACAGGCCCACGCGTCCCAGCGTTTGCTGCAGCAGCGCCGCCGTCATCGCCGCAGTCGAACCTTTGCCGTTACTGCCCACGACAACGGCGCCCGCGGCTCCAAAGCTCGCAAGGTCGAGTTGGAGCGCCGAAGCGACGCGCGCCACCCGCGCTAGGCACGGACCATCCCCAAACTTCGGAAACGGCACGCGCCAGGGCTTCAACGGAGCGCCACTTCGAAATTCGTCCGCCAAATCGTTTCTATCAAATCCCAGCGACCGTGATCCTCCAAGGTGGCGATCATTGGGTTGGAATTGACTTCGATCACCAGCGGCTCCGCATCAGCGGGAGCGAACATGTCGACGCCCGCAATGCGAAGTCGCAGCGCTTCAGCCGCCTTGAGCGCCAACGCCGCAAGCTTCGACGGCGCGCCGTCGCGCAGGTCGGATGTTGTGCCGCCGGCCGATCGATTGGCCGGCCCCGCCAGCACGACGCGCTCCCCACGCGCGGGCGCCCAGTCCGGTTCGCGACGTTCGCCGCGCACGGAGCGAGGATGGATGTTGTCGCCGTCCACTCCCTTCGCCCGCGCAAGCGCGCGCACCGAACTCACGCCGTCGCCTTCAATCTCTGGGATTCTCTTCCGGTAAGAGAACAGCGCCTTTCCCTCCAGAACGAACACGCGATACTCCGGCGCTTGGACGTAGGGTTGGATGAGGATGGCGAAGTGCTTCTCGCTAACGCGATCGAGGTATGCGTCGAACGCTGCGGCGTCATCGATCACTTCCGCGAACAGTCCGTTCGAGCCGGCGATCGGCTTACAGAACACCGGATACGCAAGCTGGCGCGCATAGGCGCGCGCGTCCGACGGCTCGCGCCCTGGCGAGCGCATGTCGACCCATTTGTCCGTCGCGAAGAACATGCGGCCCTCCAAGACCGGCACGTTCGCCAGCCGCAACGCCTCGGCGCAGAAAACCTTGTCGCGGGCGACCGACGCAGCGCGGACATCGTTCAGGGCGTAGGGTGAACCGCCGCCTGCCGCGAACACCGCCCCGCGCTCGCCATCCCTCACCGCGAAACAATAGCCGTCCTGGCCATCGAGCGAGCGAAATACGTAGCCGCATACGCGCGCCGTATGCGCGGCGTAACGCGCCTGCGCGCTCTTGAACGCGAACGCCTCGACACTCACGCGGCGCTCGCTACCTTCACGCTGGTCCCCACCCGCGTTCGTTGATGTAATTGCGGATGCGCTCGATGCGGTTGGCGGGATCGGGGTGCGTCGACAGCAATTCCGGTGGCCGTGAACCGCCCCCGGAATTCATCGCATTCCAGAACGGAATGGCCTGCCGCGGGTCGTATCCGGCCGCCTGCATATAGTTGATGCCCAGGATATCGGCTTCCGATTCTTGCTCGCGCGAGAACGGCAAACTCAACCCGACTTGGGCGCCTAGTCCGAGCGCGGCCATAGCGATACGGCTGTTGATCTGACTTCCGGCCACTTGCAGCGCGGTTTGCGTGGCGAGCTCCCTGCTGTAGCGCTCGGCAGCGTGCCGGCCGGTTACGTGGCCGACTTCATGGCCGAGCACCGTGGCCATCCAGTCGTCGCGTTCCGACATTTCATAGAGGCCGCGGTAAAAGCCGACCTTGTTCCCGGGCAGGACGAACGCGTTTTTTTGCGGACTATCGAACAGTTGGAACTCCCATTGTTGTCCGCCGCGTCCGGCGCCCTGCGCCACGCGCATGCCGACCCGCTCGAGCCGTTGCTGAGCGGTTCTGTTGCTCCACGCCGGCGTCTGCTGGCGCACTTGCGCCCACGCCTGCAGGGCCGCCTGGGACATCTGCTCGTCGCTGACGAGAATGAACTGCCCGCGCCCGGTTTCGGGATTGGTGGTCGTTTCGCATGCCGGCAACGCCAGGGCCGCCGCGCCTCCCGCGAAAGCGCGCATCAGGTCGCGCCGTTTCCAGCTGATCACCGTCCGCGGAGCATTTGTTCCAAAACAGATTTCGCACATGGCGGACCCTCCTGAACCTGCTTGGGATGCAACGCCGCGCGCGTGAACACAAGGGGTCGGCGCACGATCACCGCCCCACATGGACAGCCGGCGAACTGGCCGCTATAAGCCGCCCTCCTTTGAGCCCTCCCGCTTGGCGGTGCGGGCTTGGACGGGGCCTGGGTAGCTCAGTTGGTAGAGNNAGCGGATTGAAAATCCGCGTGTCGCTGGTTCGATTCCGGCCCCAGGCACCAGCACCCCCTCCCGGGACTTCCGCTAACATCCGAAAATCGTTGGCGCCGCCGGCGGCATCACGCAGCGCTACGCGCGGTGCGGTCGTCGACGCCGGTGGCGGCAACGAGTTGCGTCGCTCAGACGCCGCGTTCAGACGCGGCCCGGGACGAAGGGTGCGTGTGTCCTGCCCTTACCCCGTATTCGGCCATCGTTCGCGCGCGTCCGTGGCGGCGCGGAGGTCGGCGAAGGATTGGACGCCGATGAGCGGCGGCGCGTCGTCGGGCGCATCGAGCACGCGCGCGACAGCGCCTGGCGTGCGCGAAAGCCGACGCGCGAGGCGCGCGGCATAAGGCGCGGGATTATCGTAGACACGCAGCAGCGCCTCGAAGCGCTCGGCGATCGGCCAGGCGTTGCGATGGCCGCGTAGACCGACCTTCGCCGGATCGCGCGGCGCGGCGGTTGGCGAAGCCGTGCGCGCGATGGACGCGATGGAGTCGCACGGCGCGAACGCGGGAAATGTCACGCGCCAGGTCTCCGGCGCGTCGGCGCTGAAGCTCAGCGTGACGCGTTTGCGCGGACGTGAACGGCGCGATGCGCGCGGCGGTTTGGCCGTCAGCGCGGCGGCTTCGAGCAGCAGCAGATGGCGCAGCAACACTTCGCC
>DDSN01000078.1 GCA_002343395.1 Hyphomonadaceae bacterium UBA2389
CTTGACGATGCCCAGGGCGCGGACCACCGGCTTGGGCATCTTTTCCTCGCCGATCTTGAAATTTCCCAAGGATCGTTGAGCTTGCGCCCCCCAATATTTGTCAGCCTCCACCTGGATCGGGCCAAAGGTGTCTGTTTCAGTGCGGGTTGTCATCGGGAGTGCCTTGGGAAAATCTGACGCGTTGCGCCTAGAGGGGATATGGGCATGAAGTCAGTCAATCAAGCTGGGGATTGGCGCATGCACTTGCGGGACATGCGAACGCAGAATGCGTTGCGTGAGGAAGCGCCGTCGGAAGACGCGGTGCGGCGGCTTTCCGATCGCGCGTTGATGGCGGCCGCGCAAAACCCAGACCATAGCGAAGCAGCCCGCGCCGCGGCGGCGGCGGAACTCCGCGCCCGCGGCGGAAACCCTGACCCCTGGCATGTGACCGCGCCTGCCTTCATCCGCCCCGCCGATCTCGCGCGCGGCGATCGGCTCTTCTTGGGCTGGGGCAGGGGCGCACGCGCGCTTGCAGGGTGGAGCGCGGTCTGCGCGGCCGTGGCGGCGCTGGCCGTGCTCGCGGCACAGCAGGTGGCGCCAGTGCTGGCGCGTTGGGCGCCAATCGGCGCGCTCCTGCTCGCGATTGCGGGAGGTCTGGCGATGCTCTGGGGGATGGCGTCGCTCTTGCGCCTCAAGCCGGCGCGCGTGGCGTTGTTGCGTCCGGTGGCGAGCGCCATGACGAATGCGCCGCTGCGCAGAATGATCGCTGCTGAGTTGCGCCCGTACGGCCATGTCGTCAGCCTTGCGCCGGGCGAACGCGGCGGCGCCATTCGGGGCGCTACGGACTACCGGGCGCGCGCCTCCGCGCTGAGCAATTTGCCGGGCATGAATTTCAACGCTCTTTTGGGCGCGGAAGCGATGTCGTTGAGCGCTGCCGCGGGGTGGCGACCGCTTGTGCTGGATTTGTTGGTGACGTCATCCGACGTGATCGTCGTCGACCTGTCGGACGGCGGGATCTGGGCGCAAGAAGCGCTTGGAAACCCAGACGTGCTGAAGCGCTGCGTGTTCGTGTCGATTTGGGGGAAGCTGGACGAGGCGGAAGCCGCGCTGCGCGCGCATGGGATCGATGCGCCGTGTTTTCACTATGCGCCGGACGGAGAAATGCAGCGCCGCGCGGCGTTTCGCGCCGCGATCTTGGCGGCGATGCGCGCGACGCACGGCGTTTCCGCATGAAGGCTTGGAACGGGCGCGGCAAGGTGCGCGCCCGCGAGATCGACAAGGGCGTTGAGATCGTCATCGAAGGCGTGACCACGCAGGCTCGCTACTACAAGCCGCTTGTCTATGAGTTTTTCCGAAAGGACTTCGAAATTCGCCCCCGGTACGGGGAGTTCGAGGTCGACATCACGATGACTTACTTGGGCGAGCCGCCGCGCCTTGACCTCGACAATCTGGCCAAGGCGCTTCTCGACGC
Source organism: Hyphomonadaceae bacterium UBA2389 (assembly GCA_002343395.1). Lineage (GTDB taxonomy): Bacteria > Pseudomonadota > Alphaproteobacteria > Caulobacterales > Aquidulcibacteraceae > Vitreimonas. The sequence goes on from DDSN01000078.1 coordinate 1,451, forward strand.
GCTGAAGGGGCACGTGTTCTTCGACGACAGCCAAATCGCCAAGCTCGCTTGCGAGCGCGTAACCGGCGAGCGCGATCAGATCAGCTTGCGCGCCGTGCGGCGGGCTTGAAGCCGCCTATTTTTTGCGAAACGCGTCGAGGCTGACAATCGAGGATTGGCTCGCTGCCGGCTCGGGGTTCGCTTCACGGGCCGGCGGCGCTTGCACGGCGTCGTCTCCCGACGCAAGCCGCGCTTCGTCCATTGCATGTTGCTCGAATTGCAGCCCGAATTTCACGCTGGGATCGAAGAAGCGCGTCACCGCCTTGAGCGGGATCGTGATCGGATGCGGTTGACCGGAGAACTTCAGGATCACGCGGAAACGATCCGCGTACACCTCAAGATCCCAGAATTGGTGCTCCAGCACGATGGTCATTTCGTCCGGATAGCGCGCGCGCAAATGATCNNAGGTGATGTAGAAGTGGTGCTTGCTCGGCAAGCCGCGGGGGCTTGCAGCTTCCTGCAACGCGGCGCGCACGACGCTGCGCAGCGCGTCCTGCATCAGCTGTTCATATCCGATCTTATCGTCGGCCACGCGGCGAACTCCCCTGACTCCCGCGCTCACACTTACCGGCTCATTTCGGGGCGTCAATTGTTGTTCCATCGCGCGCGAAAAGCAGTTGCAGCACGACTTCGCAGGCGAAACGTTTCCTGCGCGCAATGCAGCGCGCAGCAGTGCGGCGACATCGAACGCGCCGCAAATGTTTGCGCGAAAACGGGAATCTTTCGCGCGTGGGGTTCGCGGCGGCGGTCGCCGCGTGTGGATAACTCAATCGGGTTTCGCGGGGGCAAGCAACGTCGCCCAAGGCAGCTTCTCTTCGGCGAAAAAATCGCTCGCCGGTGCAAGCGTGCTGGGATCGTCAAAGGCGCAGGCCGGCACATGCGTTTCGTCCGCCCAGCGTTCGCCTTGGAAGGCGATCGGCGAGCCGCAGGCGCCGCAAAAAGAGCGCGTGACCCCGGGCGACGAAGCAAATCCGCGCAGGGTTTCACCGGTGATGGTGACATTCTCCGCCAGGAAGCCGACCCAGGTCACGCATGGCGCAGACGCGGCGCGGCGACAGCTTTCGCAGTGGCAGTTGGAAATAAAGCGCGGCGCGCCGCGGGTCTCGAAACGCACCGCGCCGCAGAGGCACCGGCCGGTGCGCGTGATGTTGACGTTATCCATGTGTTCTGGCGGTTCTGAGGATTGACGGGCGGAAGGGGAGAAATCCCCGGCTTCTGTTGCCGGGCGCCGGGGGGCCCCGCCTAGCGATGCTACTCGGTAGGACTTGAGAGTCGGAAAACTCCGCGCTGCTTACGCAGCGAGGGCGAATTCCTCAGCGTTGTTGTCATTCGCAACTATGCTGTTCGGCCTGTAACGGGACCACCCGAGCAAAAGCAGCAGCCTTCAACGTCCGTCGATCCTATTTCGGCCCCATAACGAGGGTGTCGGGTGTCGGGTATCAGCGAATGAATCTGACACCTGAGTTTTGGCGCCTGACACCTGAAATGGTGGAGCCGCCGGGCATCGCACCCGGGTCCGATCCGCCTATCTCTGCGCGTTTATCGCCATAGTCCGGTTGCCCGGACGAGTCGGAATATAGGCGCGCGCGCGTCTCAGGGGAAGCGCAGCGGATGCCCGACTCGCGGTAAGTAGAATTTCGGGAGGATCCCATGATCAAAAAACTCGCGGCCGAATTTGTCGGCACGTTCGCTTTGGTTGTGATTGGGTGCGGCGCCGCGGTGCTCGCGGGCTTTGGCATTGTCGGCCAGCTCGGCATCGCGCTGGCGTTTGGCCTCGCCATCGTGGCGATGGCGTACGGCATCGGCCAGGTATCCGGCTGTCATGTGAACCCGGCCGTGAGTTTCGGATGCTGGGCGGCGGGGCGCATGGAGCTGCGTGACATGCTTGGCTACTGGGCCGCCCAATGTCTGGGGGCTATCGTGGGGGCCGGCGTGCTCTACGTCATCGCGTCCGGTTCGCCAGACTATGCGCTCGACGTGAACGGGTTGGGCCAAAACGGTTTCGGCGACAACTCGCCCGGTCATTATGGCCTCGCCGCCGGGGCGGTCTTTGAGGTTGTGGCGACCTTTCTTTTCCTGGTGACCATCCTGGGCGTTACCCAACCAGGGGCGCCGAGTGATTTCGCCGGGCTCGCCATCGGGCTCACGCTGGCGGCGATTCACATTGTCGGCATCCAAGTGACGGGCGTATCGGTGAACCCGGCGCGGTCGCTCGGGCCCGCGCTTTGGGTCATGGGCGACGCGATCGGCCAGCTATGGTTGTTCATTGTGGCGCCGATGGCGGGGGCGGGGCTCGCGGGATGGGCGTTCAGGGTGAGGCTGTTGAGCGAACGGTAAGGCGTCGCCGCCCCATTGTTGACGCGCTGATCGTCGCGCTTTTCGCGCTCCTGGCGTACTTGTATGTGCCCACCGCCGCGCCAGACGCGCCGCCGCCACGCGCGGGCGACTGCGTGGAATTGCACCTCTACTCAAACGGCTTCCACAGCGACATCGGCGCGCCGGCGGAGATATTTCCGGCTGACCATCCGCTGCGCCGAATGTTCCCCGCCGCGCACAGCTTCCTGATCGGATGGGGCGACCAGCGCTTCTACTATTCCAACGGGACTGACCTCCTGTTGGGTCTTGATGCGATTATTCCGCCGAGCCCGAGCGTACTTCATGTCGCTTACAATGCCGGGCCGTCTTCTGCGTATCTCGGACCCAATGACGATATGGCGATTGGCGTCTCCCGCGAGGGCGCGGCGCGCTTTGTGGCCTACATCGACCGCGCCCTCGTGCTCGACGCCGAGGGCGACCCTATCAAGACATCCGACGGCAAGGTGGTGGGTCGCTCGGCGTTCCTGCGAACGCGCGGCTCGTTTCACCTGTTCAATGTTTGCAACCAATGGATGGCGCGGGCGTTGCGCGCGGCGGGCGTCGACGTGAACGCGCGCGCTGCTTGGTTGGCGGGACCGTTGATCCGGCAAGTGCGGCGCGGCGGACGGGGAGCATGTGCGACATAGGAAGGAGGGCCGAGTCGGCCCATATTGCTTTCATGAGCGTTCAGCCCCTACCCGTCGCCCAGGCCGAGCCGAGCCCAGCCGACGTGGCGTACCTCTCACTGCTGGCGGACATCCTGCAGAACGGCGTTGACCGTGGCGACCGCACGGGAACGGGCACGCGGGGCGTATTCGGACGCCAGCTGCGGTTCGATCTGAGCGCTGGCTTCCCTTTGCTCACGACGAAGAAGCTGCATCTGAAAAGCATTATCCTCGAACTTCTTTGGTTTCTGCGCGGCGACTCGAACGTGCGTTGGCTGCAAGATCAGGGCGTGACCATTTGGGATGAGTGGGCCGACAAGGACGGCGAGCTCGGCCCCGTCTACGGCAAGCAATGGCGCAGCTGGGAGGCGAAGGATGGGCGCGTGATCGATCAGATCGCCAATGTTGTTCACGCGATCAAAACCAACCCGAACTCGCGTCGGCATATTGTTAGCGCGTGGAATCCGGCGGATGTTGACCAGATGGCCTTGCCGCCGTGTCATTGCTTGTTTCAGTTCTTCGTCGCGGATGGACGCCTCAGCTGCCAGCTCTACCAGCGCAGCGCTGACGTCTTTCTCGGCGTGCCGTTCAATATCGCCTCTTACGCCTTGCTGACGCAGATGATGGCGCAGGTCACGGGGCTTAGCCCGGGCGAATTCGTCCATACGTTTGGCGACGCGCACTTGTATCACAACCACTTCGATCAAGCGCGTTTGCAACTCTCGCGCACGTCATATCCCGCGCCAACCATGGCGCTCAATCCTGAGCGGATGGATATTTTCGCGTTTGAATACGGTGACTTCCGGCTCGCGAATTACAGTGCGCATCCGGGCATCAAGGCGCCGATTGCAGTGTAGACGGTGTCCAGCGTGCGTTGCGCTAATACCACATGAAGCTGAGAACCAGCGATCTGCTCACCTTTGGGCTGGCGGGTGGGGGCAGTGTCAATATCGTCCCAAATTGGGAGTTCGTTTTAAGAAGGAGGGGAAGCCTCATGAAGAAGTTTTTGTACGGTGCGGCTGCCGCGCTAGCCATCGCCTCGCCTGGCGCTGCGATGGCGCAATCGGGTTATGTCGAGGCAGGTTACTCGAGCACTGAAGTTGGCAGCGGCGATATCGACACCTGGCAATTTGGCGGCGCCACGGCTTGGGGCGGCGACGGCTCTATCGGGTTTCAGATCGATGGCTCGTATGGCATGCACGAATATAGCGGCGGCGGCCCTGAGGTCGACACTTACAACCTTGCGGGGCACATCTTTACCCGCAACGAGAGCTCCATGCTTGGTGCGTTTGTCGGTCTTGGCAACACCGAGTTCGGCAGTTCGTTCGACTATGGCTATTGGAATATCGGCGCCGAGGGCGCCTACTACATGGCGCGGACAACCTTGAGCGGCGCGATCACCTATTCGGACTCAAGCGATCTCGACGCTCAGATCTCAAGCATCGACCTCGGGCTCACCCATTTCGCGACCGACAATTTCTCGATCGGCGGCGCATTGGGTTATGCGGATATTGAGGGTGATGATCTGACATCGTTTGGCGTCAACGCCGAATATCAATTCTCTTCGAGCCCGATCAGCATCTACGGCGGTTACACAACAGCTGATTTTAGCGGCGTCGACGCCGATATGTTCACGATCGGCGCGCGCTGGAATTTTGGCGGCTCGCTGTTCGATCGCGATCGCTCCGGCGCGAGTTTGACACGCAACGCCGGGTTCGCCCGGATTGGCGCAATCCTCTAAGTCGTTGCGGGATTCTGCTTGAAAACCCCGGCTCCACTGGAGTCGGGGTTTTTTCTTTCATGACGGTGACGCGTCCGGCGCTACCATGCGCGCGCGCTCGATGTCTTTGCGCGTTTTGTCCAGGTCAACGCGCACGAGTTTGCAGATTGAGCCGATCATTTGCGGCTCCATGGCGCACTGCACGACGATGACATCGCCGGCGTTGGCATTGACCGTCAACTCGCTGAAGCTCTTGGCCTGCGCTGCGATCGTGGCTCCAACAGAATATGCTCCCGGCGCTAGGTCGACGCGGGTGAACCGTGGGCTCTTCAATTGCGTGATGTCGCGTCCGTTGATCGTGATGTTCATTCCCACGGCCTTGCCTACGAATTGCGTGCGGACAAGGTAGAGCGCGGCCTTTCCCGGCTCTGGGGTAAAAAGCAGCGCGCGTTGGCGCATCTCGGGTGTTGCGTCCGGCACTTTGCGGTTGGTTTGAAGGTTCCGGTAAATCACAAAACCGACGACGATGAGCGCTGCGACCGACAAGAGCATCGTGAGCCCGAATCCAAGGGTCGCGCGAAGCGCGCCATAAAGAACGAGCCCCGCGAGCGCCGCGAAGCCATAAAGCATGATGTTGCGCCACATGCGGGTGTCTTACCCCAAGGGCAGGCGCGCGCAAGCGCCTCGTCCTTGCGGGTGCGCGACGCGCGTCGCATGCTTGGCGGCGACCGAGGTGATTATGTCAACGCTCACGCTGCCTTCCCACATCTCCGAGACTCTCGTCAGCCCAGCGGCGTACGCCACGGAGGCGTTGTTTGACGCTTACAGATGGATGCGCGCCAATAACCCCTTGGGGATCGCACAGCCTGATGGATTTGATCCTTTTTGGGTGGTCTCCAAGCACGCGGATATCTTGGAGGTCAGCAAAAACAATGCGCTGTTTCCTTCAGCGGTCAGGCCGACGACGCTCACGAACAAAGAGGCGGAAGCGCGGGCGCGCGCCATCACGGGAACGCCGCATCTGGTCAAGTCGCTTGTCCAGATGGACGAGCCCGAGCACATGAAATACCGCGCGCTTACGCAGGGTTGGTTCATGCCGCAAAACGTGAAGAAGCGCGAAGGGGAGATTCGCGCGCTGGCGAAGCACGCCGTGGCGGAGTTCGTCGCTTTGCCTGGTCGATGCGACTTCGTGAAGGACGTGGCTCTGCACTATCCGTTGCGCGTGGTGATGAATATCTTGGGCGTTCCGCAGGAAGATTATCCGCGCATGCTGCGCCTTACGCAGGAATTGTTCGGCGCTACCGACCCTGACACGCAGCGTTTTCAGGCGGCGCTCACGACCGAACAGTACTTGCAGCTGATGATGGCTGTGGTGCAGGATTTCAGCGACTATTTCGGCAAAATCAGCGAAGAGCGGCGAAAGCATCCGCGCGACGATTTGGCGACCCTGATCGCCAACGCTGAAATCGACGGCGCGCCGATGGGGCCGATCGAGGCGACGGGTTACTACACGATCGTCGCGACAGCCGGTCACGACACCACATCCTCCTCGACAGCGTGCGCGATGTGGGCGCTTGCCTCGCAACCTGGGCTGCTGGATCGCGTGCGCGGCGATCTTTCGCTCGTGCCCGCGCTCATCGAGGAGGCGATCCGCTGGGCGACGCCGGTTAAGACGTTCATGCGTTCGGCCGCCGCCGACACGACGCTGCGTGGGCGCGCGATCAGACAGGGCGACTGGCTAATGCTGTGCTACGCGTCGGGCAATCGCGACGAGGACGTCTTCTCGAACCCCGACAAGTTCGACATCGATCGGTCGCCGAACCGGCAGTTGGCCTTCGGTTTCGGCGCGCATCTGTGTTTGGGGCAGCACCTGGCGCGGTTGGAGATGCGCGTGCTCTTCGAGGAATTGTTGCCGCGCCTGAAAAGCGTACGGCTCGATGGCGAGCCGCGATATGTGGAAAGCTATTTCGTCAACGGCCTTAAGGCGCTGCCGATCGCATTCGAGTGCGCCTAGCTACATCAGGCGAATCTCGCGCAACCGTTCCAGCAGATAATCCTGCGCTGTGATCGGCGCCGGATAGCGGTCGGGGTTGTCCGGCGTGATGCAACCGGGCAGCGTCTTGATCAGAAAATCCGGCGCGAAATGCAGAAAGAAGGGGATCGAGTAACGCGGCAGGTGCGCGCGCTCCGCGCTTGGGTTGCGCACGCGATGCGTCGTCGACGGCAAGACGTGGTTGGTGAGCCGCTGCAGCATATCGCCCATGTTGACCGCGAGCGCGCCCTCGGGCGGGGCGACGTCAATCCACTCGCCTTCGCGGGTCAATAATTGCAGACCAGCTTCCTCCGCGCCGAGCAACAACGTGATGGCGTTGATGTCTTCGTGCGCTTCAGCACGAATGCCTTCCGGGTTCGGCGAAATGGGCGGATAGTGGAGGAGGCGAAGCACTGAGTTGCCGTCACGCACGGCCTCGACAAAGAAATCGGGCGGCAACTTCAAATAGAGCGCGAGCGATTCCAGCAGCTTGGCCCCAAGCGCGTCCAGCGCTTGGTACAACGCGTAAACGTCTTGCTTGAAGCTTGGCACTTCCGCGGGCCAGAGGTTCTCCGGCATGTACGGCCGGAAACGGTGCCCGTCCGGCAGTTCGCGGCCAACGTGCCAAAATTCCTTGAGATCGACCTTCTCCGCGCCTTTCGCGGCCTCAACGCCAAACGGGATGTAGCCGCGCTGACCGCCGCCGCCAGTAATATGGTAACGCCGCTTGACCGCGTCCGGCAGTGCAAAAAAGGCCTTCGTGGCGGCGAGCGCGCGCTCGATGACGCCTCGGTCCAGCCCATGGTCTCGAACAATGGCGAACCCGAATTGTCGGTAGGAATCGCCAATCGCTTCAGCGAAACCCGAGGGGTCGTCGGCCCGATCGCGCATGGAGAGCGGCGGCAAAGTTTTGAGCGGCATGTCCCAGCATGACGCCGCCCGCGCGCGCGCGCAATTGTCTTAACGACGCATTTACGATTCGCCGCCGAGCTTGAAGCGGACGAGATTCTGGAGATCGCGCATGTTTTTGTTCGGTGGACATTCTTGGCGCGGCGAAAGCGGTCAGCGTTATCGTTTCAAGTGCGTATTGACCAAGGAGGGCCTCCCCGAAGGGGGGCAGGGCGGCATCTACGTCTTTGTTCGCCGCCGCTGGGTGTTCTTCCTCGAGCCGCTTTACGTGGGCAAGGCGCACGACCTGCGCTCGCGGCTGATGGGGCATGAGAAGTGGCCGCGGGCATACTGGTACTACGGCGCCACTGAGCGCTACGTCATGGGGCCGATCCATGATGAAGTAGACCGCCGTCGCGTCGAGGAAGACCTGATACGCGGGCTAAAGCCGCGCATGAACGACATGGAGATCCCCCAAGCCAAGGGCGCTAAGGCGAAGCCAAGGCGGGCCGCCGCCGCGCGGGCGTTCGACTTCTCGCTGCTGTTGGGCAAGCGTCCGCAACGCGCTTGATTGCTTGACCCTGGCCGCTGGCCGCGCCACAGCCGGACGGTATGAATACTTCGCCGCCTGAGGCGCCTCAGAACCAGCCGCTAAGCGGTCCGCGCAGCGTGCGCGCGCGCATCGAGGACTTCGTCACCAACATGGACGCGCGCGCGTGGCGCTCGCTTGCGGTGACCATCGGTCTTTTCGTCGTCGCTGGCGTGATGCTGGTCATTGGCCGGCTCTTTTATCAAGAGGAAATCGAAGCGTTTATTGATGCGTGGCTCGGCGGCGCTGAACGCGACCATTGGGGTCTGCCGGCCACGATCCTGATTTTCACGCTGACGGCTTATGTCGGCGCGCCCCAATTTGTGCTGATCACGGCCTGCGTGGTCGCGTTCGGACCGGAAGTCGGTTTTTGGTACGCGTGGGCGGCCACCATCGCGTCCGGCGCGATCACATATCTGACTGGTCGGTTCGCGAGCGGCGAAACCAGGAAACGCTTCGGCGGCGCCACCGGTGGCCGGTTCACACGGTTCATGGGCCGAAACGCGTTTTGGGCCAGCTTCATCGTGCGTTTCCTGCCGACCGCGCCCTTCATCGTTGTGAACATGGCGTTCGGCGCGGCGCGCGTGAATTTCTGGGCGTTCATGGGTGGTCTAACGCTGGGTGTGTTGCCTAAGACGGCGATCATCGCGTTCGCCGGCGATGGCATCATGGACGCGCTTGAGGGCAATCTGGGATCGGCGGCGCTGATGGGCGTGATCGCCATCGCATTGTGGTTCTTTGGCGTGGTGCTGGTCCGCCGTTGGTTGCGGGCGAGAGAGGAGCGGGCGGGCGATGACGGCGATGGCGCGCAATAATTTGAGATCGATCCTTGTCGCCTTTGGCTTGCTCGCCGCGGGGTGTGGCGGCGCGGCGCCGCCGCCGGAAGCGGGGCAAGGCGCCAATCCAAATTTGCCCGAACCGCAATCAAGCGCCCTGCCGACGGTCAATCCCGCGCGCGCGGTTGGGTGGCCCGAAGGCGCGGCGCCGACCGCGCCGGATGGTTTTGTCGTCACTCGCTACGCGGAAGGTCTGGCGCACCCCCGCTGGCTCTACGTGCTGCCAAACAACGACGTGTTGGTCGCCGAAAGCTCCACCCGTCCGTCGGGCGGCGGCGGTCTGATCGATTGGATCCGCAACGGCGTGCAGCGGCGCGCCGGCGCCCTCGATGAAAGCGCTGATCGCATCACGCTTTTGCGCGACGGCGACGGGGACGGCGATGTCGACGAGCGCCATGTGTTCGCGCAGGATTTGAACCAGCCTTTTGGCATGCTTCTCCTGGGCGATTACCTATACGTGGCCAACACGGACGCCGTTGTGCGGTTTCGCTACGCGCTCGGCGATACGCGTGTGCAAGGACGTCCGGAGCAGGTGTTGGAGTTGCCGCATCGTGACGGCGATAATGGACACTGGACGCGCAACCTCATCGCCAATGAAACCGGAACAAAGCTCTATGTCGCGGTCGGCTCCGCCTCCAACATCGCCGACTACGGCGTGGCGTCGGAAGAGGGGCGGGCCGCTATCTGGGAGTTTGATCCAGACGGCTCGAATGCGCGGGTCTATGCTTCGGGTTTGCGCAACCCCGTCGGGATGGATTGGGCGCCCGACACTGGCGCGCTCTGGGTCGCTGTGAACGAGCGCGACATGTTGGGCGACAACCTCGTGCCCGACTACATGACGAGCGTTCGCGACGGCGGGTTCTATGGCTGGCCTTATTATTATTGGGGCGATCATCGTGACGAGCGCGTCGAGATCCCCGCGAATGTCCGCCTGCAGGCGCCGATCGCGCCTGACTATGCGCTTGGCGCGCACACCGCCTCGCTTGGGCTGCACTTCTATAAGTTCGATGCGTTTCCCGCGCGGTATCAGAACGGCGCGTTCATTGGGCAGCATGGCTCATGGAATCGAAGCGCGCGCGTCGGGTACAAGGTCGTCTTTGTGCCGTTTGAGCGTGGCGTCCCCGCTGGGGAGATGGAAGATTTCCTCACGGGCTTCCTGAACGAGCGCGGTCACGCGCAAGGCCGCCCTGTCGGCGTCGTGATGGATCAGACCGGCGCTCTCCTGGTCGCCGACGATGTCGGCGATATTGTCTGGCGGGTCGCGCCACAAGCCGAAGCCGCCGCGCCGTAGGCCTAATTCCGCGGCTCACAACGCCAAATCAGGCGTTGGCTCGGCGTGCCTTGCGCGAAGCGCATCAAGGTTGCGTTGCGCTCTTCGACGGCTTCGACGGCGCCGGCGCCCTGGCAGCCCCGGCCCGCGCGCGATTCAGCGACCGCTTGGTTCGCCGCGGCGAAGCTTTCGTCGTCGAGCGGAAAGCGTTCGCGCCGGAACTCGCCAGTGCTGGGGTCGATCGTAAGCACATCCAACGCTCTCGCGCCGCCGAGCACGATCGCTCGTTGGTAGCGCGCGCCGTCAGACGTTGGCGCGTATAAGGTGCGTTCGTTGACACATAGCGCGCCGGACGCAGTGAAGCTCATGTCCGACACGCCCTCCGCGCCGACGCTCGCGGCGTGGTCGAGCGTGCAGGTGATTGCGCCCTCGAACGCCGCGGGCGTCTCGGCGGTTTCCTCATCGGGCGCGCCGTCGCCCGCGCTGAGCAGCGCGATCCCGGCGATCACGATGAGGACGACGGCGAGCGCCGCCCCACCGACGATGGCTACAACGCCGAACCGTCGGCGCGGCGCTTGGATCTGCGGCTCCTGCTGGTGCGGGTGTGCGCGCGGCTGCGCCGCCGTGAAGTCGTGGCCTCGCCGCCGCGCCAAGACGATGTAGCCCAGCACGCATACCGCCACGAACAACGCCAGCGTGCCAGCGATCAAGATAACGACCGCGATGCGCGTGAGCCGATCCGCTGTTTCCAGCTTGGCGGCCAACTCGGTGTTCTGGGTCTGCAGCGCTTGAATCGTTGCCGCGCGTTCGGCCTCGACCCGCTCGGCGAACGAGAGGCAGCGCTCGTCGCTGAGCGTGGCGGAGACGCCGGCTTGGTCGAGGAAATCGAGCAACTGCGCCGCGCGCGTTGCGATGCCGCGGGTCTCGCGCGTATCGGCGCCGCTGACATGCCACGAATTCACGCCAAGCACGCGTCCGCATTCATCAAGCAGCGGCCCGCCCGAGGAGCCCGACGAAATGACGGCTTGGTGGTTGATGGTGGGGATGGGATCGCCAGTTGGGGCTCGGTCGCGCAGCGACGCGATCTGGCCGGACGTGCGCGAGGGCGGGGTGGGGCGCAGCAGATCCGCGCCGGAGGCGCCCTGATAGTCCACGTCCGGATAGCCAAGCGCCACGACGCCGTCGCCGGACTGCGGCTCCACCGTGGAAATCGTCAGGGGGGCGATGTCCGGGCCGCCCCTGAATTCGAGCAGCGCCAGTTCCGAGAGCGGCGAATAACGCACGATGGTGGCCGGCAGCAGGCCGTCACCATCCGGCGCCACTACCGCGACGCCGTAATCGCCGCTCTCGCGGGCGGGGGCGACGACATGCGCATTCGTCACCACTAGGTGGGGGGCGACCACGAAGCCCGAGCCGGAGCCATGAAGCATCCGGCCCTCGCTCGTTTGCGCGATGACGACGACGCGGACGATGCCGCGTTCTGCCTCATCGACGCTTGTTTGCGCCGCCGCGGACCCCGCGAGCGCGACCGCGCAGGCCGCCGCCAGAAATCTTAACGTCTTGAAAGCCAAGCAATCCCCGCCGGACCCGCGTTGCCCAAGCGCAATCATCGGGCGCCGCGCGGCGTCCCGCAAGCGCGCGCGCCAGCTTGAGGTGCGGCCAAAATGCGGCCCAGCCCTTGCATTGCGGCCCTTGCATCGGTGTGCGCATCGCGGCAAGTCCAGTCCGTCGGCGACGGGGGCGGTCGGCGGCTTACACGGCGTGCGTCATTCGTGCGCCGCAAAGCCCCGTTCGCTCTCATTTCGGCCATCAGGTCGGCGTCGTTTCAGGTTGTTAAGCTTGCCGCGCTAGCTCCAATGCGAGCTGATTCGGTCAGCGGGTTGGTCGAAGGGTAAGAAAACGCATGCTCGGCAACTTGTTCGGTCTCGTTGCGCCAGATTTGGCCATCGATCTTGGGACCGCGAACACGCTGATTCACGTCAAGGGCCGCGGCATCGTCTTGGACGAACCGTCGGTCGTCGCCTACGTCAACGAGGGCGGCCGCAAGGTCGTTTACGCGGTGGGGTCGGAAGCCAAGACCATGCTTGGCAAAACGCACCGCAACATGGAGGTCATCCGGCCCCTGCGCGACGGCGTGATCGCCGATTTCGACGTGGCCGAGGAGATGATCAAACAGTTCATCCGCAAGGTGTTGCCGCGTCCGGCGCTGATTTCGCCCCAGATCGTGATCTGCGTGCCGACCGGGGCGACGCCGGTGGAGCGGCGAACAATCCTGGAGAGCGCTCAAGCGTCTGGCGCGCGCCGGGTGAAGCTCATTGAGGAGCCGGTCGCCGCCGCATTGGGGGCGGGCCTCCAGATCGACGATCCCTCGGGCTGCATGGTGGTTGATATCGGCGGCGGCACTACCGAGATCGCGGTGTTGTCGCTTGGCGGCTTGGTTTGGTCGCGCAGCTTGCGCGAAGCCGGCGACAAGATGGACGAAGCCATCATTCAGTACCTGCGTCGTCAGGAAAATTTGATGATCGGGGACTCCACCGCCGAGCGCATCAAAAAGGAAATCGGCACCGCCAAGGCGCCCGATCACGGCCAAGGCATGAGCATGCCGATCAAGGGCCGCGACAACCTTTCCGGCGTGCCGAAGGAAATCATCGTCACCGAAGCAATGGTCGCGGATGCGCTGGCGGAACCCGTCACCCGCATCGTAGACGCCGTGCGTCAGGCGTTCGAGCAGATGCCGCCTGAGTTGGCCGCGGATATCTATGACCACGGCCTCATGCTTACGGGCGGCGGCGCGCTGCTGCGCAATCTCGACACGGTTCTGCAGGAGCGGATCTCGATCCGCGTGTCGGTGGCGGACGATCCGCTCCGCTGCGTCGTCAAAGGATGCGGCATTGCTCTCGACACCATAAATTCGTCGGAAGCGCGGCGTCTGCTGACAGAGGAAGTCTAGGCACGAGCGCGCCGCGGGAATCGCGCGCGTGCGTTAAGCGGGTGCGGCGGAGCGAGGGCGGAACCAGTGGCCAGACGCAGAAGCAGTGTGCGGCGGGCGGGCGCGGGGAGGCGGGCGCCGGCGGCGGTTTTGCTGGCGGTCGTGCTGGCGGTTGGCGCAATCGCCTTGTTGATCCTGCGCGCCGGCGGTTCATCCAGCGTCATGCAAACCGGCGACGATGGCGCGGCCGCCGCTGGGCGCGTCGCGACTGGTCCGGTGCGCGCCGGCGAGTCCTTCCTTGAGCGTCTGGGCGCAATGTGGACGGCAAGCGCGCGCATCGATGAGTTGGAGCGAGAAAACCAGGATCTGCAAACTTGGCGGGAGCTCGCCGAGCGCCTGGCGGAGCGCAATCGGCGCTACGAAGAATTGTTGCGCATGCCGGCGGATTCATTCGGCGAGGGCGCGGACGTTGAGCGCGCCATAGCCGCGCAATTGGTGCTCGATTCCGGGGGGCCGTTCACGCGCACGCTTGTCGCCAACGCCGGCGCCGATCATGGCGTCCGCGTGGGCTACATCGTCGTAAACGCCAACGGTCTGATCGGTCGCGTTGTTACGGTGGGGCGTCGCTCGTCCCGCGTGCTCATGCTTGATGATTACACGTCCCGCATCCCAGTGATGGGCGAGGCGTCTCGCGTGCGCGCCGTCATGGCCGGGCAAGCGACGCGCCCGCCCGAACTGGTGCTCTACCCCTACCAGGTTCAATCGCCGCGGCTCGACTTCATCGTCGGTGCGCAAAACTTGCGCGAGGGAGAGCGCGTGATCACGTCCGGCGACGGCGGAATTTTTCCACGCGGCATACCGGTCGGCGTCGCGCATCGCGAAGGGGACGGGAGCTGGCGCGTCGCGCCCGCGGCAGCGCAGCGCCCGATCGATTACGTTCGCATCATTCCTTTCGTGGGTGTTGAAACGCCGGAAGAGACCAGCGTCGCGGACGAGGGGCCGCCGCTGAACGCCGTCTCTTCTGTGGCGGTCATCGGTCGCGAGGTGACGCCGCCGCCGCCCACCGTGCCGAGCGCGCAAGCGCCAACGCCGCGCCCGGCGCGCCCCGCGGCGCAGCAGAACCCGCCGCCAAGCGCCGAACCCGCGCCCGAGCCAACGCAACCCGCTCCGGAAACGCCGCCGGCCGCGAACGGACCCACTGAGTGATGCTCTCGCCGCGCGCATGGGGATTTGTCCTGGCGTTGGCGAGCGTGGTGCTGCCCGCGCTTCCGTTCGGGCCGCTGTTCGCGCAACCGCCCATGCCGCTCGCCGTACTTTGGGCCGCCTATGGATGGGCTGCGGAGCGGGAGGGCGGTCCGCTGGGCGAGCACTGGCTTCAGATGCTTGCGGCTTTGCGTGCGCCGATCGCGCTGACCGCGCTCGGCTTGCTGCATGACCAGCTTGCGGGCGGGCCCTACGGGTTGTTCGTGTTGTTGTACCTTTCCGCGCACCTTATGGGGCGCATCGTGTCGGTGAACATGTCGGCGCCGAACCTGATCTCGCTCTGGGGAGGATTTGTTGTCACGGCCGCCGCAACGGTCGCGATCGCCGCGCTGGTCGCGCGCTTCCTGGCGCCCATCGCGGTCACGCCTTACGCCGAGGCCGCGCTCATTACGTCATTGTTCTTTCCCATCGTCCGCCCGCTCTACATGAGCGCTACGGTGACGCCGCGCGCCAAAGTGGGAGGCCGCCGATGAGCAAGGGCAAGCGCGTGGGTTCGACGCTGCCGAAGCGCGACGCCAACGTTATTTTCAATCGCCGCGCAACGTTGCTTTCGTTTGTGGGCGGCGGCGTCATCGGTTCGATCATGTTCCGCATGGGGCAGCTGCAAGCGACTAACTTGTTCAGCGGCGAGTACTCGGAAGCCGCCGACGAAAACCGGTTCGACACGCGCATCGTCGCGCCGCCGCGCGGCGTCATCTATGACCGCTTCGGGACGGTTCTCGCGCAAACCAGCAAGGACTACCAGGTCGCCGTCGTGCAAGACGATGTCGACGATCTGGAGGACGTCGTTGATCGGGTGCGCCGCATTCTGGGATTGAGCGCGGAGTGGGCGCGGCGCGCGATCATTCGCGTGCGCGGGGGGTCGCGCTATGAGCCGCAACCGCTTCAGGAAGGGCTGACCTGGGAAGAGTTCAACGCCATCAATGTGCGGCTGCCGGAATTGCGCGGCATCGTCGCGCAATCGGTGGACGTGCGCGCCTATCCGTATGATGTCGTGTACGCGCATCCGATCGGGTATGTTCAGAAGCCGACGCAACGCGACATCGATCGCGCGCTTGAGAACCCCGAGGAGGGGCAAAGCCGCGCTGTCTATCTGCGGAATCCGCACGTGCGCGTGGGCAAGGCGGGACTAGAAGCCGAGATGGAGCCCATGCTTCACGGCGAGGCTGGTTGGCGAAAGGTTATCGTCAACGCGCGCGGCGTAGAGCAGGGCGAAGACGAGCGCGAGCGGCGCGATCCGGTTCGCGGATCGGGGCTCGTGCTTACGCTGGATCACGATCTGCAGCGCATCGCGATGCAGAACTTTGGCGAGCAGTCGGGCGCCGCCGTGGTTATGGACATCTACACCGGGGACCTCCTGGTGATGGCTTCCGCGCCGGGCTTCGATCCGAACGAGTTCGTGAACGGGATCGGCCGCGAACCGTTCCGTCTTCTGAATGAGGACGAGAAGAAGCCGCTGTTCAACAAGGCCGTGACTGGCGTTTATGCGCCGGGCTCTACTTTCAAGATGATGGTCGGCATCGCCGCCAAGCAAGCCGGCATCGAAGACGATTGGGCCGTGGGATGTTCCGGCGGTTTCTACTACGGCGGGCGCACGTTCCATTGTTGGCGCGCGGGCGGCCACGGTCGTATGGACCTTCACGACGCCATCAAGAATTCCTGTGACGTATATTTTTATCAAGCCGCGTTGCGCGCGGGACCTGAGCGGATCGCCTCCGTCGCCCGGCAATTTGGTCTTGGCCAGCACTTCGAGGTCAACGTGCCGAACATTCGCGACGGCCTCGTGCCTGATCCGACATGGTGGCGCGCCAATCGCGGCGAGGAATGGACAGGCGGTCTCACCGTAAATTACGGGATCGGCCAAGGCGCCATGGGCGTGACGCCGCTGCAACTCGCCGTCATGGCCGCGCGCCTGGGCAACAATGGCTATGCCGTGCAGCCGCGGCTCGTGCGAGAGGGCCCCGGCATCGTCGATCCAGGTCAACCGCTGCATATGTCCGGTATCGAGGCTGATCACCTTGCGCGCGTGCGGGACGGCATGTTCGGTGTGTGCAATGAGCCGGGCGGCACCGCTGTACGGGCAGGCGCGCTCGAACTCGTGCGGCATCCAGAAACTGGCGCGGCCGTGCCGCTTACGCCCGAGACGCGCGCTTGGCAGCCGGTGCAGATCGCCGGAAAAACCGGCACCGCGCAAGTGCGCGCGCTGGGGTCAAACCGCGGTCGTCACTACTCCACGATCGAATGGCGTTTCCGCGACAACGCGTTGTTCTGCTGCTTCGGCCCATGGCACGAACCACGCTATGCGTGCGCGGTCGTTGTTGAGCACGGCGGCGCCGGTTCGGCGGTCGCGGGACCGATCGCCAAGGAGATCATGAAGGCGACGCTACTTCGCGATCCCGCGCGCAGGGCGCCGGCGAGACTCGCCACCCTGGAGCAGCAGATGGGGCGCAGCGCATGACGATCGCCTCTCAACAAGGGCCGCAGACCATTCTCGACCGGTTCGCCAAGCTCAATTGGGGCGTCATCAACATTCTGGTGATCCTCGCGCTAATCGGCGTGGCGATGCACTTTTCGGTTTCGTCCGGCGCCTGGACGGACATGCCGCTGACGCATGGCTTGCGTTTCGCCTTGCTGATCAGCGTGGTCCTTATCGCCGCGGTGTTTTCCAAGGTGCAGAATTTTTGGATGGAGTTGGCCTACCCGCTTTACGGCGGCGCGCTGCTGCTCCTGATCGCCGTCGAGGTCGCGGGCGCGACGCGTATGGGCGCAACGCGCTGGCTCGATATCGGCCCCATCTCGCTTCAGCCCTCCGAGTTGATGAAAGTCGCGATCGTGCTGGCGCTGGCGCGCTACTACCATCAGCTCGATCCACGCCGCGCCGGCACCGTGCTCTGGGTGATCCCGCCGTTCCTGATGATCGCCGCGCCCGTGGCGTTGGTCATGCATCAACCGGACTTGGGCACCGCGCTGATGATCCTGTTCGCGGGCGTGACGGTGATGTTCCTCGGAGGATTGCTTTGGCGGATTATCGCCGCGGGCGCGATCGTGGCGGTTGGAGGCGCGATTTTCGCCTACACCAACATTCTGCACGACTATCAGCGCGATCGGGTCAATGTGTTCCTCGGCATCACCGATGATCCGCTCGGCGCCGGTTATCACGTCCTTCAGTCGAAAATCGCGATCGGCTCCGCCGGTTTGTTCGGACGCGGCTATTTGCAGGGCAGCCAGGCGCAGCTCGATTTCCTGCCCGAAAAGCATACCGACTTTATCTTTACGATGATCGTCGAGGAGTTCGGCCTCGTGGGCGGCGGCATTGTGCTCGGGCTTTTCGGCGCGCTGCTATGGCTCACGATGCAGGTCGCGATGAACGCAAGGTCTCTGTTCAGCAAACTCACGGCGGCCGGCGTCGCCGCCACGCTTGCATGCTACGTTTTCATCAACACCGCGATGGTGATCGGGCTCGTTCCTGTCGTGGGCATCCCGTTGCCGATCATTTCCTTTGGCGGCACCGCGATGACGACGCTGCTCGCGGGATATGCGGTCGTGCTTTCAATCGACCTGCACAAGGAGCGCTTCTGACCTTACCAGTCGGCGCGGTCGAGCATCCAGTCGGTCGCGCGCACGAGCGCATCGACAATTCCCGGCTCAAGGCTTGAGTGTCCCGCGTCGTGAATGATCTCAAGCTCAGCCTCGGGCCAGCGTTGCTTCAGGTCCCACGCGCTGCGCAGCGGCGTACACATGTCGTAACGCCCGTGAGCGATGCGGCACGGGATGTGGCGCATACGTGGAACTTGGTCGAGCAGCCATGCGTCATGGGCGAAGAAGCCCTTGTTTGCGAAGTAGTGGTTTTCGATCCGCGCGAACGCTTCCACAAAACGGTCCTCATTGAAGCGCGCGGGCAATGCGCTTGGGCCCGCGATCGAGATGGTTTCGCCTTCCCACCGCGCCCACGCGCGCGCTGCGGCGAGCCTCGTGGCCCAATCCGGCGAGGTGAGGCGCTTGTGGAACGCCGCGACGAGGTCGCTGCGTTCGTCCTCTGGAATAGGCGTCACGTAACGCGCGAACGCATCCGGATAGATGTGGCTCGCGCCTTCCTGGTAAAACCAATCGATCTCGCTCCTGCGCAAGAGGAATATCCCGCGCAACACGAGTCCAGCGACGCGCTCGGGGTGCGCGGCGGCGTAAGCGAGCGCCAGCGTCGATCCCCAGGAGCCGCCAAACACCAGCCATTTGTCGACGCCAAGCCGAACCCGCACGCGCTCGATGTCGGCCACCAGATCCCAGGTCGTGTTCTCGCGCAGCTCGGCATGCGGCGTGGAGCGGCCACAGCCGCGCTGATCGAACATGACGATGCGATAACGTTGCGGGTCGAAGAAGCGCCGCATCTCGGGCGACGAACCTCCTCCGGGGCCGCCATGAAGCGCGATCACCGGGCGGCCGCGTTTGGCGCCGCTTTGTTCGACGTAGATCGTGTGTAGGTCGGAAACGCGCACCATTTCGGTGTCGAGCGCTTCGATCTGCGGATAGAGGTCGCGCCGGCGCGGCGGGGTTTGGCCGTACATGGGGCCTGGGTTAGGCAAGCGCGACCTTGAACGCAAGGTGGTTGCGCAAGCGCCGTGCGGCGGTTACCGGTCTGGCCGGACGTTGTGCGCGTGAACCCCGCCCTTGCATCATTGTTTTCCTCGCGCGCCGCGCGGGTCACGCTTGTTATGTCGGCGTTGTTCGCCGCGAGCGGCGTGATCATGGTGTTTTTCCCGCGTTGGCTTGAAGGCGAGCGTGGGCTGACCGGCGCGGAGATCGGCGCCATTCTGGCGTTGGCGCAATTTGGGCGCGTCATCACTGGTCCGCTAATCGCGATGTGGGCGGACGCCGCGCCTGACAAGTATGCGCCGCTGCGCATTATGTCGCTCGCGACCTTAGGCGCTTATGGCGTCTTCTTTTTTGTCGCTGACGGCTTCTGGGGGCTTTTGGCGCTCGGCTTCATCGCGCTCACCTTGAGCCAAGCCATGACGCCCCTGGTGGAAGCGGCGACGCTGCAGGCCACCGCTCAGGGCAGGTTCGGGTACGGCTTCGCGCGTGGCGTCGGCTCGATCGCATTCATCTGCGCGAACGTGGCCGGCGGTGCGCTGGTGGCGCGCTTTGGGCTCGACGCTGTGATCGCGTGGGTGTTGGCGAGCATGCTCGCGCTGAACTGCGCGACCTGGTTTGGGCTGCCGAAGGAGCCGCGCCCGACCCCTGCAACGGTCCGCCGCGGCGCCGCAATAGGCGATCTCCTGCGCCGGCGCCGATACCTCATACTGATCGTCTCATGCGGACTCATTCAGAGCGCGCATGGTTTTTATTACGGGTTCTCGACGCTCGTTTGGCGGGGGCAGGGCGTTCCCCCCGATATGGTCGGTCTGCTTTGGGCGTTCGGCGTCGCGGTGGAGGTCGCGTTTCTTTGGAGCTTGTCGCTCATCGAGCGCCGCATTTCCCCCGAGACGCTTATTGTCTGGGGCGCGGCGGGCGGCGTTCTGCGCTGGGCCGTGCTGGGTTTCGCGCCGCTTGGTTTTGTCCTTTGGCCGCTGCAAGCCCTGCACACACTGAGTTTCGCGGCGGCCCATGTCGGGGCGATGCGGTTATTGTCACGCGAATTCGCCGACAACGGCGCCGCCATGGCCCAGATGCTGTACGCGGTTCTCTCCGGCGGGGTGCTGATGGGCGCGTCCACGCTTCTTTCCGGGTATCTTTACGATCTTGTTGGCGCTCAAGGGTATTGGGCCATGGCGGTCATCGCCCTTTTCGGCGGGGGACTCGCTTTGCTCCTCCGCGCGCCGACACGTTCGGCAACGCCCCGTTAACGAACCCGCGACTGGGGTCCGGGCTTCTTTGCGCAATATTTTCTGTTAGCGCTTATCTCTGCAAAGGCAGAACGCCGTCAGGGGACGCGAGTTATGGCCGTTGAGGCCGCATTTGACTTCCGGGAGGACGGCGCAGCGACCGTGTTGGCGCTGCGCGGCGACTGGACAGTCGACACCATCGCGAAGCTTGAGCAAGACCTCGCCGCGGTGGCGTTGGCGGGTCGCCCGAGCGCCGGCGCGGTGGTCGATGTCGCACAACTCGGCCGCATCGACGTCGCTGGCGCGTATCTTGTCGAACGCACCATGCGCGCGGCGCTGGCTGAAGCGCGCATGGATGTTCGGGGCGAGCACCCGACGGCGCGGCGCTTGTTCGAAGCCGCGCGCAGAGCCTATGGCGGCGAAGTTTCCGAGCCGCAGGGGCTCAAAGGTCTTACCGGCTTCTTCGACGGGGTGGGCCGCGCCGTCGCCGCGATAAAGGAAGAGGCGGTCGAAACCATCGGCTTCTTTGGCGAGACGCTCGTTGTGTTGGCGCGCCTGCTGAGCGATCCGCGCCGCATTCGCTGGGTTTCGATTGTCCATTCCATGGAGGTCGCCGGCTTGAACGCCATGCCGATCGTGGCGTTGCTCTCGTTTTTCATCGGCATGGTCGTCGCCTATCTCGGCGCGCGCATCCTTGGCGACTTCGGCGCTTCAGTCTGGACCATCGAACTGGTCGCGTTCTCGGTTCTCCGCGAATTCGCAGTGGTGATCACTGCGGTGCTTCTAGCGGGCCGCACCGACAGCGCCTTCACCGCCGAGATCGGCGCCATGAAGATGCGCCAGGAGATCGATGCGATGCAGGTGATCGGCATCGACCCGATGGAAGCACTGGTGGCGCCGCGTTTCATCGCGATGGTGGTGATGACGCCGATCCTGACGTTCGCGGCGATGATGGCGGGCATTGCCGGCGGTGTCTTGGTGGCGTGGGGGGAGCTGGGCGTCAGCCCGCATATGTTCTTCGCGCGAATCTCGGAAACCGTACCGGAACAGCACTTCTGGGTCGGCATGTCGAAAGCGCCGGTATTCGCGATGGTGCTGGCGATCATTGGCTGCAAGCAGGGTCTTTCTGTCGGCGGCGACGTGGCTTCGCTCGGTCAGCGCGTGACGACGTCGGTCGTGCAATCGATCTTCATGGTCATTCTTCTGGATGCGTTTTTCGCGCTCTGGTTCCTGGAGATGGACTGGTGAGCGGCGACATCGCAATCCGCGTGCGGGGCCTAGTGACGCGTTTCGGCGCGCAGACCGTACACGAGGGTCTCGACCTCGACGTTCGGCGCGGCGAAATCCTCGGCGTCGTTGGCCCTTCCGGTTGCGGCAAGTCGGTTCTGCTGCGCGAAATCGTCGGGCTGCAACCGGCGACCGCCGGCGAAATCAGCTTTCCTTATCTCGAAGCGGAAGGGCGAGAGCCGCGTGTCGGCGTGATGTTTCAGGATGGCGCCTTGTTTTCCAACCTCACGGTTCTGGAAAACGTCGAGGCGCCGTTGCGGGAGCACACGCGCCTTTCCCCGCATCTGCGCCGGGAGATCGCGGCGTTGAAACTCGCGATGGCTGGTCTTGGAAAAGACGCACACCACAAGCGGCCCGCGCAGATTTCGGGCGGCATGCGTAAGCGTGCTGCGGTGGCGCGCGCGCTGGCGCTCGATCCAGAACTGCTTTTCCTTGACGAGCCGACCGCCGGCTTGGACCCGATCGCCGCCGAAAACTTCGATCGCATGACGCGCGAGTTGGCGAAGTCCCTCGGTCTGACGGTCTTTCTCGTCACTCATGATTTGGACACGCTGCACGCGATTTGCGATCGCGTCGCCGTGTTGTACGGCGGCAAGGTCGCCGCAATCGGCACGATCGCGGAAATCACCGCGCACGCCGAGGGGTGGGTCGCGGAATATTTTTCAGGACCACGCGGACGCGCCGCCATACGCGGCGTTGTCGGAGGATAGGCCATGGAAACGAAGGCCAACTACGTCTTGATCGGAGCGGCCACCGTGATCGGCGCCGTCGCCATCATGCTGTTTGCCATGTGGATGGCGGCGGGCGATTTTCGCCGAGGCTTCAACGAGTATGAGATCGTTTTCGACGATCCCGTGCGCGGGCTGACCGAAGGCGGCGAAGTGCGGTTCAACGGCATCAAGGTCGGCGAGGTCGACACGCTCAGTATTGATCCCGATGATACTAACCGCGTCATCGCGCGCGTGCGGGTGTCGCGCGAAGTGCCGGTGCGCGAGGATAGCGAGGCGCGCTTGGAGCCGATTGGCTTGACTGGCGTTACGCTGATTCAGCTTTCCGCCGGATCGCCGGATTCGCCATTGCTTCGCCCGAGTTTCGGCAGCACGCCCCGCATCGTCGGCTACGGCAGCCAGATCGACATTATCGTCGAGCAGTCGGAGGACATCGTGCTGCGCGCCAGCGAGGCGCTGGCGTCGGTGCGCGATCTTCTCACCGACGAAAACATCGCCCGCGTAACCCTTATATTGAACAACCTTGAGCGCGTCTCCGACGAGTTGGCTGATCGCGAGGGCGTGATTGTGCGCTCGGGCGAGGCCGCGGGCGCGTTGACCTCAGCCGCTAACGATGTCGCCGCGCTGGCGCAACAAACACGGCAAGATCTGGCGGAACTCGACTCCGTAATGAGCGAGGTGAACGATGCGGCGCTGGTGGTGTCGGGCGAGACCTTGCCGGAGCTGACCTCTGCGGCCGAGGAAATCCGCCGCGCTTCCGCCGCGATAGCGCGCGTCGCGAACAACCTTGAAGAAAACCCATCTGTTCTGACGCCGCGCTCGCCGCGGCCGACCATCGAGTTAAACCCATGATGCGCGCTCCAATCCTGTTTCCTGTTCTCTTGCTTGGCGGATGCATTTCACTCTTGCCGGAGCCGCCGCCCGCGCCGCGCGTTTTCGCGCTGGAGTCCGGCGATGTGGCGCCGCTTGTCCAGCCTGGCCCGGTCGATGCGGTGATCGCGGTGGGGCCGCCCGCGGGCGAACGCGCGATCCTCGGCACGGACCTAGTGTGGCGTACTGGCGATGAACTCGCGTTTGTCGCGCAAACACAATGGTCCACTCGCGCCGAGTTCGCTCTTCAATCGATGCTGGTCGAGACGCTCGCGCGCCAGGGCGGATTTCGCGCCGCCACACGCAGCGGCGATGGACGCGCCGATTATGAAATTCGCTGGGAGGTGCTGGATTTCCAAATCGCGCAAGACAGCATGACTGCGCGTTTCGTGGCCGATGTTCGCATCGTGCGCGCGCCGGGCCGCCGGATCGTGGCGCAGCGCATCATCAGCGCAGAAGCGCCCGTCGCCTCGCGCTCATCGGCGGTCGCGGCGCAGGCGTTGACGCGCGCCGCCCGGGAGGGCAGCGCGCGCATTGCGGCTTTCGCGACAGAGGCGGCGGCGGAAAACCCGCCAGAATGATCACGCGAGCGCGGCGTCGATAAGCAGATACGCGCGCACGAGGTCCGCGGCCTCGCGCTTGTCCGCGCTCTTGGTCAGGTCTGGGCGCGAGCGGAACGATTTCGCCACGGCCTGCGCCTTTTCATGGCGCTGAACATAGCGTGTCACGCGCCCGACGGCGCCGGGGGCGGCGTCGAGAACCGCGCGGCGGCGCGCGGAGGCTCCGTCCCGCGACTTGCGCGCGATGCGATCGAGATCGTTGGCGTGCAACGTTTCGCCGAGGTCAACGCCAGCGTCGGTCACGAGGTCGACAGCGTCGGACTGCAGCGCCGCATCAGGGCTCAGGGGCGGCAAGTCGAAGTCGACGTGCGTGCCTTCGTTGGCGGCAGGCGGCGCCTTCGCGCGTGAGACAAAGTGGCTCCAACTCGCGAAACTCTTCGCCGCCGCGTGGCGCGGGCTGCTTGCCGACGCGGGCGGCTGGTCGAGCGGTGCGGTCCAGGCGTGAACGTCGCCCTGGGTCTTTTCCGCGCGCATCGAAACGCGGCGACGCTGACCGGCGACCGCGGCGGCGCTCTGATCGGAGGCAGCGCGCGCGGCCGCGGCGGCGCTTTGCAGCTTCGCCAGCGTATCGTTCGCGACATCCTGGATAGTGGCGGTTTCCGCGCGCACCAGCTGCGCGGCGCGTCTTGCTTCAAGGATAGCCGCGCGCGTGCTCTCGCGGACGGCGCACGCCGTTTCCGTGGCGGCGATAATGGTCTCTTCGCTTGAGCGGCGCGCGGTCTCTCCAAGGCGCGTGGCTTCGGTCAAGCCTTCAAGCATTTGACCCAACGCGCCATTAATTGATCCAGCCATTTCGGCCGCGTCTTGGGCGGCCTCGCGGAACGCGGCGGTTTGATCGCCCAGGGCGTTCGCTGATGCGGCGAACGAGGACACGTGGGTTTCGAAAGCGGACTCAGCGGCTTGCGCTTCCGTCCGAACCAGACGCGACGCCTCGCGCAACAAGCGAACCTGGCGGCCGATCGTGGCCGCGAGGTCTTCTGAATTTCCCTTCAGCTCACCATTGAGTTCGGCGATCACTTCGCGCTCGCGCAGCAGCGCTTGCGTGGCTTCTTCGGCGGCGTCGCGCGACGCGCTGACCACGTCATCGAACAATTCGTGGTTTCGCTGCGCGGCGGCTTCCAACTCCGCCATGCGGTCGAGCGCATGCGCCACCGCTTCGTTCAGGCTTTCGATTTCGCCTTTTACGGCGCTGGAGAGATAGCGCGCGTCCGCTTCGCTCGCTTCAAACGGCATGCGCGAAGCTTGGGCGAGGCGTGCGAGATCCATGCTGAGTCGCCGCGCCTTGAACGCTTCGCTCGCCGCGGCGCCAATCAGCCAAAACAACAGCGCCGGCCCCACGGCAAGCGCGATCAAGCCCGCTTGCGCGGCGGGGTCCATCGCCATCGCGGCTTCGACGCCAAAATACGTGATTACCCCGCCGAACGCCGCGGCGATCCACGCTAGCGCCGCCAATCCTCCCGAGAATCCGGCCCACGAGAAAGGGACGCGCAATTTCGTCGGCGCGCGCCGCGGCTCCGAAGCCGGCGCATCGGGTTCCAAAAGCGCGTCTGGCTCTTCTACCTCGTTAAGAACGCCGAAACCTTCAAAAGGATCGTTCGGCTCCACGGCCTCGGTCTCGTTGCCGATGCAGTCGCGGTCGCGGTGCGTGGCGTACATGGCGCAAACTCCGTCGCTCGGACGGTTTCCGAGCGTTAACGGCCCGGGCGTGCAATCAACGTGCCATGGTTCGCTAAGGTTACGGGTTTAGCCGGCCGCGGCGTCGATGAGCAGGAATGCGCGCGTCGCTTCGGCGTCCATGGCGGCGCGGCCACGGCCGATCAGCTCGGCGATGCGCGCGCCCTCGCTACGCAAGAATTCCATGGCTTCGAGGTTCGCGGCCGGATCGCGCGAGAGATGCGCCGCCAATTGGCGTGCTGAGTCAGGGGCCGCGTCTTGGACAGCGCGGCGTCTTGCCTGCGTGCCCGCGCGTGCGCGTTGCGCGATGCGTTCGAGCGCCGATGGCGAGAACGCGGCGTCGAAGTTAACGCCGGCGCGTTCGATCATGTCCACGATTGGGAGATGCGTCTCCGCAGGCTCTGGAGCGCGGCGCCTGAGGTGCGCGACCGGATCGCGGGCTTCGCGTCGCATCGCCGGCGCCGCTTCCTCGGGAGCGTCCGACAAGAGATCGCGCCACGTCCAGTTGCCGTCGGCGCCGACGCGGCGCTCGCTTTCTTGACTTGCACGTCGGCGCGGCCGTTGCGGCGGGTCGTCGAAACTGTCGGCTTCGTCGCGCCATGAACGGTCATAGCCGCCATCTTCGCGCGGCTCCGGCGCGCGGGAACGCGTGCGTGCGCGGCGCATGGCTGGCGCTGCTTCTTCCTCGACGGCGGCGCGCGCTTCGAGCGCCGCGTCCCGCGCCGCATCCGCCGCGTCGCGGAGCCGGTCCAAGGCGAGCGCGGCCTCACGCTCGACATTAACCGCCTCGCCGCGGATCATATCGGCGGCGCGCTGCGCGTCCTCGATCGCCCGGTTGGTCGTTTCGCGAACCGCGCCCGCGGTGGAGTTCGCGGCGAGCGAGGCGGCCTCGGCCGATTGACGCGCGGCATCGGTGAGATTGGTCGCCTTGGCGAGAATTTCGAGCGCGTTGGAGAGCGCTTGCTCCAGACGCAGCGCTGAGTCCGCGCTGGTTTGCGCCGCTGCCGACAGGTTGCTGGTGCGGTCGTTGATCAGCGCCGCCGCCGCGCCAAACGAGGTTAATCGATGGTCGAGCGCTTGATCCGCCGCGCGGACCTCCGCTTCGGCCACCCGCGCCGCTTCCGAGATCGCGTGCGTGTGCTTGGCGATAGAACCGCCAATCGACTGCGCATGATGGGTGAGGTCTTGCGAGATTTTCAGGAGCTCCTGGCGTTCGCGCTCCATGCCCGTGATCATGCGGTTGGCGCCGGCCTTTGCCTGAGCCGCCATCTCGTCGACGACTTGAACTTGCCGCGCGATCTGCCCCTCGACCTCCTGCAGGCGGGCCAGGGTGTTCTCCAACGCGTTATCCAGGGAGTGGATTTCGCCGCGAACGTTTTGCGCGAGCTGACGCGCGGCTTCGTCGGCGCTCCGCTCCGGGTTCATCAGCCGCTCGGCGGCTTCCGCAAGCCGGCGAGCTTCGGCGCGGGCATGGGCGCTGTCACGCGCCGCCAGCCCGGAAAAAAGCGCCATCAAAGCTGGGAGAACGATGGCGGCGATGAGAGCCCCCCATTCGGCCAGGGAGGCGTCAGCGAGACGGTCCGGGCCCAGCAGAACCACGGCGGCGATCGCCGCGCCGGCAATCCAAAGTCCAGCGACGATCAGGGCCAAGACGCCAGAGAGGGCGCCCGGTTGCTGAAAGCGGTCGGGTTCATTCGCGGACATGGATAACCTCGATCGGCGCACGCGCCAGCGCGCCATCGATCTCACCGAAACGCAACAAGTTGGTCGTTTTCAAGGGCGCGTCGCAGATTGGGCGACTTTATTCGCTTACCGGCTGTCTTGATCCTGCGCTTGGCAGGAGTCGCCGACGCAGCGATCGGCCCCGACATTCTCGTTCAGGGTGACGCCAACCCAGGCCAGCGCCATCGCGATCAAAAAATCGCGGATCGCCACCAGAACCGTCAACATGACCGCTTACCTCGCTTTTCGCGGGTTCTATGTGCGCCGCGTCGAGGAAGGCTACAAGCGCAATAGTCTGAAATTTTGGTGACTTGGCCGACCTCGCTTGACGGGCGAGGGGCCGGGCGCCAGGAAGATGGCGGTAATGTTACAACATAACGCATCGCGTCATCATGCCCACGCGGCTCATGCTGCGGTTGTCAGCCTGCACGCGATCTGCTGCGGGCTTCCGGTGCTGGCATTGGCGGCCGTTGGCATTTCCGGTGTCACATCCAGTACGGCGCTTTTTGCCGAGAGTGTTAATTTTATTCATAATTTTTTGCACCGCTACGAAATCTGGATCGTGGCCGTGTCTGGTGGACTGGTCGCGCTCGGCGCTCTGCTTGAGGTGTTGGCGCGCCAGCGGTCGCCGAGTTTGGGCTTTCCCTGGATGTTCGCGATTTCGGTGGCCGCGTTTTTCGTCAACGTGGCGATTATCGTCTCCCATCGGGTGTAGTTCCGGCTACGGAAATCCTTAGCAGACTATTCACCGCGCGCTGGCAGGGTCGCCCAAAGAGGGTGGACCGATGCGCATTCTCATTGCCGAAGATCATCCCGACAATCGCGAGATGCTGACCCGCCGGTTGGAGCGGCGCGGCTACGAGGTGCATGTCGCGGAAAACGGCGCCGAGGCGGTCGAGAAGGCGCAAAGCTGCGCGCCGGATCTGATCCTTATGGATATTTCCATGCCAGTGATGTCGGGGATTGAGGCCACGAAGGTGCTTCGCCAAACGCCGGCGGTGAGCCACATTAAGATTGTCGCGCTCACCGCGCACGCCATGGACAGCGCGCGGCGCGAGTGCCTCGAAGCTGGATGCGATGACTTCGCCACCAAGCCCGTGGATTTCGCGGGCCTTGTCGCGCTTATCGAAAAATACGCCGCCTGAAGACGCTGTTTCCGAGGATT
The DNA here is from genome assembly GCA_002343395.1 of Hyphomonadaceae bacterium UBA2389. Classification (GTDB taxonomy): domain Bacteria; phylum Pseudomonadota; class Alphaproteobacteria; order Caulobacterales; family Aquidulcibacteraceae; genus Vitreimonas. The sequence goes on from DDSN01000078.1 coordinate 29,922, forward strand.
AACGTTAGCGATCGGTGAAGCGTGCGCGGTCAATTCCGCGCGGCATTAGCGCGTCCTCAACCTCGATGCGGTAAGTTCCTACTTGGTATGGGTTTTTCGGGGTGCGGGGAGACGATGTCCTCGGCGCAAGGTAGTGACGGCGCGTCGCACGCGGCGCGGCTTGGACGCATTCTGCTGGTCGACGACCAGGCGCAGAATCGCGACATGCTGGGCCGCCGTCTTGAGCGGCGCGGCTATGATGTGGTGCTGCTCGAAAGCGCGGTCGGCATAGAAGAGGCGGTCGCCGCGCATGGCGCTGAGCTCATCCTCCTCGATTGGATGATGCCCGTGCGCTCCGGCCTCGACGCGCTCGCGGGCTTGCGGCGCAGATTTGACGCCGAACACCTGCCCGTGATTGTCGTCACAGCGCTGGACGACGGCGATGTCGTCTCACAGGCTCTTGAGGCCGGCGCCAACGACTACATCACTAAGCCGATCGATCTGCGCGTGCTGAGCGCGCGCATTCGCGCGCACTTGGATCGCCGCAAGGCGGTGCTTGAACTCGACGCGATCCGGAACAACCTGGAACGCACCGTGGCCGAGCGCACCCAGGATCTGGTGGCTGCGAACCAAACGCTCTCCGCGGAAATCACCGAACGCGAGGCCGCGGAGGCGCGCGCGCAGACATTGGCGCGCCATGATCCGTTGACCGGGCTCGCCAACCGCCGTCACTTCCTCGAAGAATTGGATCGCCGCCTGGCGAGCATCGACGGCGAGGCGCACGCCTTTGGGCTGATGTTCATCGATCTCGATCGGTTCAAGCCGATCAATGACGTGCATGGCCATGCGATCGGCGATGAGTTGCTGCAGGTGATCGGCGACCGCATCATCAGCTGCATTCGCGAGGACAGCTTCGCCGCGCGACTGGGCGGCGACGAATTCGCGATTGTCGTGGAGTGTCCCGACGGACGCGACGGCGTCAGCGTGGTGGCGCGCCGCGTTCTGCATGAGCTGTCAGCGCCGATTTTGATAAAGGGCCTCAAGCTTTCGGTTGGCGCGTCTATCGGGCTGGCGTTGTGTCCGGAGGACGGGGCGGATGCGGCCACGTTGCTGCAGCGCGGCGACGCCGCGATGCTGCGCGCCAAGATGGAGCGCGGCGCGTTCAAGTTCTTCGATTCTTCGATTGATGAAGAGCTGAAGTCGAAGGCGGCGATCGAAACGGAGCTGCGTAGCGCAATTCCAAACGGTGAAATCGTGCCTTACTTCCAGCCGGTCGTGCGCTTGGCTGACGGAGCGCTCGACGGCTTTGAAGTCCTGGCGCGTTGGCCGCACGCGACGCGCGGCATGATTTCGCCGTCGCACTTCATTCCGGTCGCGGAGGAGGCGGGCCTCGTCGACGCAATGTTCTGGACATTGCTCGCCCAGTCGTGCCGCCGCGCGCTGGACGAGCCGGGCGACTTTTCGCTCGCGGTGAACATCTCGCCGAGCCAGATTCGCGATCAGTGGTTCCCGGAAAAGGTATTGCGCACTCTGCGTGAAGCGGGTTTCCCGGCGCGCCGCCTGGAGATCGAAGTCACTGAAAGCGCGATGATCGGCGATGTCGCGCGCGCCAAGGCGGCGCTGCAGTCGCTGAAGAACCAAGGCGTTCGCGTCGCGCTCGACGATTTCGGCACGGGCTATTCCTCGCTCTTTCTGCTGCGCGAATTGCCGATCGACAAGCTCAAGATCGACCAGTCGTTCGTCATGAAAATCACCAGCGACCGCGAAAGCGCAACCATCGTTGGCGCCTTGATCGCGCTCGGCAACGCGCTCGGCCTGCAGGTCACCGCCGAGGGCGTCGAGGATGCGGAAACGCTGACGCGGCTGCAGGCGATGGGGTGCCAGCTCGCGCAGGGCTACCATTTCGGTACGCCCATTGCGCGTCCAACTTTGAACGTGACTGGCCTGCGCGCCGCCGGCTAAGCGGCCTGGTACGCAAACCAGACGTTCGGCTCGGCGTAACGTCCGACGCCCGCGTCGAGATCAACTTTGATCGGCGCCAGCGCGCCATCAATGGCGAACTCGCCGCTATGGTCGAAGGTTCGGCCCGTCCAGGTCTCCCAGAACGCGATAGGCTCTTCCACCACCATTGAGCGCGTCGCTTCGCCGACAATCTTGCCGCCCGAGGCCAGGTGGCTGCGGAGCCAGGGATCGTAGGAGCGCCCCTTGTCGTCGGTCCAGGTCACGTATTCCGACATCGGCACGTCGGGATGGCGCGACTTCGCCGTCGGCCGCACCGGGATCACCACGCCTTCGAACCCGCACTTCACCGCAAGGTCGCGCATCGCGGCGATCACCAAGCGCGCCAGTCCCTTGGAGCGATGCACGTGTGGCACCGAAATGCCGAGGCCGCCAAGCATGTTGGGCGCGACCTCCGCGCGTCCGGCGGATTCCACGATCCAGTCCCAACCTTCCGCGGGCAGACGCGAGGGGTCGGCGCAGTAGAACGGTACGGAGCAGCCGATCGCGACGGGGTAGCCTGTGTCCTCGTCGACCAAGCAGATTTGAAAGTCGGCGTAGCGCTCCAGCAGCTCATCGTAGTGCTGGAAGTGGGCGCGCGTGAAATTTAGGTACCCGAGCGCATTCCAGGCTGACTGCTCGATGGCGATCGCCGCGCGCTTGAGGGCAGGGCTATCGGCGCGTGTTCTCACGACGTACCGGCTCATTCGGTCGCCTTTCCGATAAGAGTTAACCAAGACTGTTGTGCGAGCCGGCGATTACTGTGCGTCTCACCGCAGAAGCTACGCGTCACCCGCGATTTCCCTAATAAGGTGTAAACGCGAAATAATCAATACTCAAACTGTATTAACCAAGGTAAAAATGTATAGTTAATATCTGTGACGTTTATTATGGATTGGCAACTTCCCGTAGATAAATACCTCCCAGGTAACGCTAATTTCTGTGATCCATAAGATTATATTTGCAAAAAAGTGCCATACTCCGGTCAAGTGCGGGAGTGGCCGCCGATATTTACTTTGGTTTTACCATGCCAGCGGCTGTCCAAGGGGCGGGAAAATACAAGAACGATCTGAGCCGCCTCACCCTGATTCTGGGTGCGGTGCTTACCTTCTTTGGCCTCATCTTGCTCGGCGTCGTCGCTTATTCGGGCTGGTCGGCGAACCGCGACGCTGTGGCGCGGGAACGCCAGCTCATCGAGAACGCGCTCGATCAAGCCGTGAGCAGGGTGCTCAACGAGGAAAAGGCGATCGCCTGGTGGGACGACGCCGTCATCAACGCCCAGCGCCGACCGCTCGACCTGGAGTGGATCGAGACGAACATTGGCGTCTATTTCTACGAAACCTATGGGCACGACGAGATGTATCTCGTCGACGGTAGTGATCGTCCCATATACGCGAACGTTGGCGGCGGACTTCAGGCCCAGCCAGTCGTCGCCTTCTCACGACGCGCCAACATTCTCGATGGCGTCGTGCGCGCCGCGCGCGGCGACGCCGACCCCAATCTGCGCGTGCGTGATGGCGCCTTCACCGCCGACCAGCAACGCTACTCCTTCCTACTTGGCGCGAGCAACGCGAGTTGGTCTGGCCATATTTTGATGGTTGGCGGCGAACCCGCGGTGGTCAGCGCCATGGCGATCGTGCCGAGCGTCGACGCCGAGGTTTTGAGGGGCCGTCCCCACTTGATGGTTTCGATCGTCCACATGGACGAGGATTTCATGGCGGCGGTCGGGCGCACCTTGCTGATGCCTGATCTGCGCTTGTCGCGGCGACCGATCTCGGAGAGCGGGGCGGTGTCGCAGCGCTTTGGCGCCGATGACGGCGCGCCGATCGGTTATTTGACCTGGACTCCGCGCCGCCCGGGCGACTTCCTGCTGCTGTTCATTCTGCCTCTGGTCGCGCTGGGCGTTGCGGGCGCGGCAAGTCTGACGTGGATCATGATCGGCCGCTTGAAGCGCGCGTCCATGGACCTTGCGGATCGCGAGGAGCGCTCCCGTCACGAAGCGCTGCACGACGCTCTGTCGGGCCTGCCGAACCGCAGCCACTTCGTGCTTCGCTTGCAGGAGTCTTTGGATTCACTCGTCCAGCATCGCAACAACGCCCGCATCGTGGTCGCCTATGTCGATGTCGATCGCTTTAAGGACGTGAATGACACGATGGGGCACGCCGCTGGCGACACGCTGATCATGGCGGTCGCGGAGCGCCTGCGCCGGATCGTGACGCCAAACGACTTCCTCGCGCGCTTTGGCGGCGATGAGTTCGCGCTGCTGCGGTATTCAGGCGATCCAAACGCGGCCGCTGCGCTCGCGGAAAGCGTGCGCGCCGCATTCGAGGACAGCTTCGATCTCTACGGTCAGCATGTGCGCATGACGGCCTCGATCGGCATCGCCTGCGCCCCAGATCATGGCGCTTCGCCGGAAGAGTTGATGCGCCACGCCGATATCGCGCTCTACGAAGGCAAGAACAACGGCCGTGACCGCGCGATGATCTTCAATGTGGAGATGGCTGCCGCGGTGGAACGGCGCCGCGAGATCGAATTGGATCTTCATACGGCGATTCAACAGCGCTCGCTGACTTTACACTATCAGCCGCTGATCGCCTGCGGGAGCGGGCGGGTGTCGGGGCTTGAGGCGCTGTTGCGCTGGAAGCACCCAACCAAGGGCGATGTGCCCCCCGGCGTGTTTGTCCCGATCGCGGAAGAGGCGGGTTTGATGCCAGCGCTGGGCGCCTATGTGCTCGATCGCGCCTTCGAGGACTCCGCCAAATGGCCCGATCTCGAAATCGCGATCAACCTGTCGCCGGTTCAATTCCGGCATATGGATCTCGTAGAGCTGCTGAAGGCTCTGCTCGTCAAGCACGCCGTCAATCCAGAACGCATCGTGCTTGAGGTCACCGAGGGCGTGTTGCTCGAAACCAGCGAGCGCAATCGCCAGATTCTCGATACCATCCGCGGGCTGGGTTTCCGCATCGCGCTGGACGATTTCGGCACGGGCTACAGCTCGCTGCGCTATCTGAGCGAGTTCCGGTTCGACAAGATCAAGATCGATCGCGCTTTCGTCACCGGCATCCAAGAACGCAAGCGCGCGCTGACGATCATTCAATCCGTGGTGACGCTTGGGCGCGGCCTCGGGATGGAGATTGTCGCCGAGGGCGTGGAGACGGAAACCGAAGCGTCCGTCATGCAACTGGTCGGCGTGAGCGAGTTGCAGGGCTTCTTCTTCTCACGGGCTGTCCCCGCAGATGACGTGGCCGGGCTTGTGGCTCGGTTCGCCGGCGCCGGGGACTCCGAAATGAGCCCGGTTGGGCAGTCTCAACGCAGGTTGGGCTAGCCGCTTCGGTCGTTTCGCCCCGCTGACGAGTTATCCTCGTTCATAAGCGGCCCAAGGCGCGGCTTGCGACCAGCGCCATGCGTCCCGCTATGGACAAAAACGGGCAAAGCCGGCATGCCATCCCGAAAGGATCGCCTGGACGCTAGGCGGTCGCGCGCGGGGTGTTCAGGATGCACGGGCGGCGCTGATGCGACCGTCAGGCGTCACGCATCCGATAACCTCCGCGGCACGGAAGGGGACGGATCCGGATGCGCATCGACAAGATCAAGCTCGCAGGTCTCGCCGCCGCACTGGCCGGGTCGGTTTCAGCCAACCCCGCCGAAGCGACTGACCGAACCATTTCGACAACAACGACGACGCCTGTCACCACCGCGCAACCCGAACCGCCGGGTAACGTCACGCCTGGAAACATCACGATCCAGTCCGGCGGCGGCGTTGTGCGGGTTAACGCCAATCAGACGGCCGTGACGATCAACTCGAACAACAACGTCACGAACGCTGGTGAGATCAGCTCCGCGGACGCGGACAATTCAACAGGCGTTTTGCTGACCGGAGGCTTTTCCGGAAACTTGACGTCCAGCGGCATTATTCGGCTGGACGAGACCTACGCGCTTACTGACAGCGACAGCGATGGAAACCTTGACGGCGCTTGGGCGCAAGGCACGAACCGCCACGGCGTTCTGCTCAACAGCGGTCCGAGTTTCACCGGCGACATCACGATTTCTGGAAACACGACGATAGAGGGCAACAATTCGAGCGGCATCACGCTTGAGGCGCTGCTCGTTGGCGATCTCAATCACACTGGCGTGCTCTCGGTCACCGGGGACAATTCCTACGCCGTGGCGATCACTGGAGGCCCCGCCGCCGGCGTGAACGGGGACGTGAGAATCGCGGGCAGCGTGACAGTTCGCGGCGCCAACAGCGGCGGGTTGTTGGTGGACGCGCCGATCACCGGGGCGCTGAACGTCAACGGCGCTTGGACGGTGACTGGGTTTCATAGCACGACGACGGGATCCTCGACGACCGGGCTCGATGCCGATGATCTGCTCATCTCGGCGCCCGCCATCGCCATCCACCAAAGCGTCCTTGGCGGCGTCACTATTCAAGGCCTCGGTCTCGAAGACGATCTCGACGACGATTTTGACGGCTTGGATGACACTGGGGCGGACACGGATGACGATGCCACTGCGGCGATTACGTCGTATGGCTCGGGCGAGGCGTTGCTGATTGAAGCCGATGGCGTCAATAATGTGGTCATCGGCCCGACGTCGACCACGGGCTATGGCGTGCACGTTCGTGGCGCCCTGACCGGGTTCGGCGTTTACAATGGCGTTCAAGCGACAGCGGTTCGCATCGCCGGCAACGGCGCATCGACGGTCATGATCGCTGACGGCGTCGTGATCGACAGCACTGTCCGTTCAACTTCATTCGACGCTAACTCCTATGGCGTGGTTATCGGCGCGGGCGCTTCCATTTCCGAGATCCTCGCGCGCCGGGAAATAACAAGCACGGTTTCCTCCGATCTGGACCGCACCGCCTATGGACTGACGCTCAACGCAGGCGCCAATGTGCCGACGCTGAGCAATTCAGGTCTTTTGGTCGCCCAGGTGTTCGGAGAGACCGGCGACGCCGTCGCCGTTCGTGATCAATCCAACACCCTGGCGAGCATCACCAATTCAGGTTCGATCATCGCACGAGCGATCGCGACGGATACCGATCCCGCGGACGACGTGCCGCCTCCAACGCCCACAGGCGATCTGATTGCGATCGATCTCTCAGCATCGACGATTGATGTAACGATCAGCCAAATCGCCGATGTCCCATTTCCCGATGATGACACGGTGGACTCCGACGTCAATTTCCGCCCGGATGTTAAGATCGAGGGCGATATTCTCTTCGGCACGGGCAATGATGACCTGAACCTCCTCTCTGGCGACATTATCGGCGATGTTTCGTTTGGAGCAGGCACGGACAGTTTCGTCATTGACAATGGCGGAGTGTTCGCTGGCCGGATCAGCGACAGCGACGGACAGCTTTCCATCAATGTGATCGACGGCGTTCTCACGCATGCTGGCGGCACGACGAACCTCACCTCGGCGACTTTCGGCGCCGATGGCGCGCTAGCGATCACGATCTCGGACATCGTTGGGCAGTCGACGCTTATTCAAGCCTCCGGCGTCGTGACCTTCGCGAACGGCGCAACGGTGACGCCGATTGTGCCGATCGGCTTGCCGAACTCCGGCTCACACACATTCCTGACCGCCGCCGGCGGCCTCGTTGGCGAGGAATTTGTCGTCGGCGCGGTGACGGGGAGCAATGTTCCGTACCTCTACTCGCTCAGCGTCAATACGGTTTCGGGCGATCCGAATTCGCTTGAGGCCAGCTACATCATGCGCACGCCGACGCAATTGGGCCTGACGGCGAATCAAACGCAGGCGTTTAATCCGTTGATCGAGGCGCTGCGCCTCGACGACGACGCGGCCGCCGCCTTCGCTTCGCTCACCACGCAGGGCGACTTCCTCGACGCGTACGGCGATCTGATGCCAAGCTTCGCCTCCGCCGCGACCGAGCTGGCCGCCACCGCCATTCAGCAATCGCAAAGCGCCGCCTCGAACCGTCTCGCGACGACCCGCCTGCACGGCCTCGATGAGGTTTCGGCTTGGGCCCAGGAGATCGGCTACGGCCTCGAGCGCACCCCGCCGACCGTCAATGGCCAGGCTTATGACGGCCAGGGCTTCGGCATCGCCTTGGGCATCGACGGCCCGCTGGCGAACGGCGCCTTGTTCGGGCTTTCAGCCTCGTTCCTGGCTTCGGAAGCGCAGGAAGCGGGCCGACCCGAGGGCGAGATTTCGACCTGGCTCGCCCAAGGCAACGCCTATCTCGGCGCGGCGATGGGCCCGGTCGATCTCGACTTTGTCGTCGGCGGCGGCTTCGGCAAGATGCGCTCCCGCCGCTTCATCGAGATCGGCGACGCCTTCTCAGCCCAGACCGAGGCGGAGTGGTGGGCTTTCGAGGGCCACGGCGCGGCGCGCGCATCGGTTCCGCTGGCGCTGACCGATTGGCTGGTCGTCACGCCGCAAGCCGCGCTGACCTATGTGGCGCTCAACGAGCAGGCCTACGAGGAATCCGGCGGCGGCGTCGCCTTCGACATCGAGGGCGACAGCGTCACGTCGCAGCGCCTGTGGGCGGACGCCGGCATCGAGCTTAGCGCGCGCTGGCGCTTCGGCGCCAACGGCTTCATCTCGCCGCGCATCTACGGCGGCTACCGCGCCAACGCCATTGACGACGCCGCCGAGCGCACCTTCCGGTTCATCGCCGCCGGTTCGGACTTCACGCTGACCGACGAGGCGCTGGGCGACGGCGGCCCGCTGGTCGGCATCGGCCTCGACGCCACCAACGGCTTCTCGACGATTTCGCTCAGCTACGAGGGCGAGTTCGGCGACCAGATCGACCGCCACAGCCTGAACGCGGCGGTGCGCTTCCGCTTCTAAGGCGGCCGGCGCGCGTTCGCGTTCCCCGGAGCGCCGGGGCGGGGCATCGCTGCTTTGTGAGTCGCGTTTAGCCGGTATTCGGCCATCGCTCGCGTGCGTCGGTGGCGGCGCGGAGGTCGGCGAAGGATTGCACGCCGATGAGCGGCGGCGCGTCGTCGGGTGCTTCGAGCACGCGAGACACGTCGCCCGGGGTGCGCGAAAGCCGACGCGCGAGGCGCGCGGCATAGGGCGCGGGATTATCGTACACACGCAGCAACGCCTCGAAGCGCTCGGCGATCGGCCAGGCGTTGCGATGGCCGCGTAGACCAACCTTCGCCGGATCGCGCGGCGCGGCGGTTGGCGACGCCGTGCGAACGATGGACGCGATGGCGTCGCGCGGCGACAACGCGGGAAATGTCACGCGCCAAGTCTCCGGCGCGTCAGCGCTGAACGTCAGCGTGACGCGTTTGCGCGGGCGCGAACGACGCGATGCGCGCGGCGGTTTGGCCGTCAGCGCGGCGGCTTCGAGCAACAGCAGATGGCGCAGCAACACTTCGCCCGCGCGCAGCCACGGCCGCATCAGCGCGTACGCCTTGTGCGTGATCCAACCGCGCGCGGCGAGATCGGCCGGCGTGCCGAATAAGGTGTACAAGACGTCCAGCAGCGTCTGCGCGATCGCCCACAGCGCGCGCGGCGCGGTGCGATCGGGAATGGGGGCGGCGTCAGGCTGCATGGGCGCGGCAAGTGTGCGCGCGCTGCGGACTGGGTCGGATTGTTTGGGAT
>DDSN01000140.1 GCA_002343395.1 Hyphomonadaceae bacterium UBA2389
GCCGCGCTCGAGGAGGGCGATCTCAAACCCGATCAAGTCAAGACCATCGCGCACAAACTCGCTGTCACCGAGGACGAGGTCGTGTCGATGAACCGGCGCCTTTCCGGCGGCGGCGACGCCAGCTTGAATGCGCCGATCGGCGGCGCTGGCGGAGAAGGCGAAAGCGAATGGATGGATTGGCTCGCCGATGACAGCGAAGGCAATCAGGAAACCACGCTCGCCGACAGCGAAGAGTTCGGCTCTCGGATGACTCTCCTGCAAGAAGCCATGAGCGAATTGAACGAACGCGAACGCCACATCATTCAAGAGCGCCGCCTCAAGGACGAGCCCGCGACGCTTGAGGATCTCTCAAAAGAGTATGGCGTGAGCCGCGAGCGCGTGCGCCAGATCNNTTCGAGAAGCTGCAAAAGGCGATGAAAGCGCGCGCCGTCGCGCGCGGCATGGTCGCAGCCGAGGCCTAACGCGCCGCCGCGCGAAATGGCGGCGCCCACCGTAGCGGCGCGGGGGTGGTCTGAGCGTCCACCCCCTCGCCCTGGGAACTCAACGCATAGAGCGCGCAGGCGAAGTAGAGCAGCGTGTGGATCGAAAACGGACCAAGCAGCATGTCCGTGAACGCACGCATGACCATGAGAATAAACAGGATCACAAAGTAAGAATTCGCCACGTTCGGGCGCAGCAACAGCGTGCGAAGCGACGCAAGGCCGACAGCGATCATGACCCCGGCGAAGGCCGCGAGCCCGACATAGCCGGTGTCAACGGCCGCCTGGCGGAATGAGTCGTGGAAGTGAAACGAACGTCCGTCAAATCCGATGATGCGCTTGAGGCCGATCGCGGTGGATGAATCGCCCAGCCAAACCGATTGGAAGCCCCATCCCAGCCACGGCTTCTGCGCGATGAGAGTATCGGCGATCGCCCACAACTCGGTCCGGCCGGTCAGCGTCGGGTCCTTGTTGAGCGTGCCGAAGACGAACTGGTTGATGGCGTCGTTGATCTCCGGCGCCAGCAGAATGAGCGGCGACGCCACCACGGCCAGACCGAGCAACGCCCAAATTCGGCCGGCCGGCGGAAAGCGCTCCGCCCACCAGAGCCCGAGTAAGGNNCCCGCCGATGGCCATGAGCACGGCGGTGGACGAATTCGTGCCGGCGAGCAGATAAGCGCCAAGGGGAAGCGATAGAATGGCGATCCAGCGCAAAGGCATGGATTGCACGCGCATCATGAGAACGGCAAGCGCCGCCATGAAGAGGATTTGCGCGACATAACCCAGTTGGTTCTTCGAGCCGGTGAGGCCGATCAGAACGAAGCCGTCCGCCGAAGTGCCCTGCCTGCCGTTGAGGATGCAGAGAATGGAGAAGACGAACATCGCGACCATCAACACGGTGATGTAGCGCCGCGGCGTCAACAGGCGGGCCAGAAAGAGCCCTACGAAGCAGGTGAACAAGAGCTGACTGGCATAGCGCGCCGAAAGCCCCGGCGCCTCCGACCAAAGCGAGGAAATCAGCGCGATGATGGGGGCAAGCATCAGCCACCACCACTTCAAAACGACGTCGACAAGCGTGGTGGTGTAGCGAGCCGCCAAAAGCGCGACGATCGCGAACTCGCCAAGAATAAGAAACGGGCCGACCTCCGGCAGCTGCGTGCTCATCATGATGAGCAGCAGAAAGCCTGCAATCTCTGGCAGATAGGCAAGAAAGATCATCGGCGGCGCTCTCGGGCGGTAAGCTTAACGCGCGCCCAAACGGAACGCTACGCCGCCGCCCGGCATAGCGCCATGCAGGTTAGGCGCCGAAGTCGCGCTCAAGCTGTTCGATGTTGATGGCGTTAACCGCCGCGCGAACCTGATCGATCGATGCGCCGCCCGCGCCGTCAGCCATGATGGCGACGCCGCGGCCAACGACGCCGTACTTTGCGGAGTCGCCGTTTACTTCCTCGGTGACGACGCGGCCGTTCACCGTCTGCGTGCGGGAATACCCATCCGCCGAGGTCGAATTTTGCTGCACATTGGCGGCGCCGGCGATGGCGGCCATCGCCCCCATCGCCCCCATATCCGTGACGGTAAGGGTTATGCGTGCGCCGCCGTTCGCGTAAACGGCCTCAGCATTCGCCACGCCCATGGCCGCGCCATTGGAAGACGTCTCCAGCGCGAAGCCGCCCGGCAAGGAAGCGGGCAAGCGCTGCGCCAGCAGGGCGGGATCGGCGGTTTGCGCCGTGTCGCCGTTGGCCATCGCCTGCCCCATCTTCTCCAGTTCGCCAATGTCGAGGGTGCCGCCGCCTGGCAGCGTCACCTCGCCTTGCGGCGCGGTCGACTCGGCCGAGATCACCGGCGCGTTCTGGTTCATGCTGAAACCGCCCATGCGGCCCATAGGATTGCCGCCGACCGCGCCCTGCACGGCGCCCACGATCACACCGATGACGATCCACAACACGATCGACGCGATGATGATGGTCGCGAAATAGCCAATCCGCTTGTCTTCCGGCGTCTTCATCAGGCGCGGCAGACCAAGATACAACAGCACGAGCGAATAAAGGCCAAGAATGCCCAGCATCGCGAGCGGCGGGAAGATCGCGAACACGCCGGCAAGGAAGCTCGCCGTGGAGCCATACACCGCAAGCTTGTGAGCCTGGCCCATGTTTTGTTGCGACCCAAAGTTCGGCGCGAGCGCATTCGTGATCAGCGCCAGCACGTAAATGCCGACGAGTCCCATCACGATTTGAATGATCGCGCTGACGACGCCCGTCACCATCGGCACGCGGTAGCTGATGCCAAACCCAGACACGCCGAATACAGACATGCCGATGAAACCGCAAACGGCCGCGATCGCGATCAGCGGCAAGGCGTATCCGGTGTAGAGTTGCTGCACGTTGGCTTGTTCGCCATCGATGCGGTCCCACTCGGACTGGGGCTTGAGAATGATGTTCTGAACGCGCTCTATGATGCTCGGCGCCGGCGCGCCGGTCGGGGTGTCGGTCATTGCTGCCTCCCTGCAACGATTCTGGTGCAGCGATGCTAGGCCGCCTCAAGGGCTTTCGCCACCCGGAATCAGGTGACGCAACTTGCGAGCGAAAACAAAACTATGCCGGCGACCATCGCCGCGATCGTAACCGTCGCCGCATAGCTCAAGGCGCGGTCCTCGGGGGCCTTCATCAGCACGGGTAGCCCGCGGAACATCACGTAAACCATCGCCGCGAGCGCGAACAGCGAAAGCCACCACAAAGGCGGCCACAAGGAAAACACGCCGGAGAGAAAAGCTGGCGTCAGTGAATAGGCCGCCACCTTCTGCGCGCCGAGATCATCGCGATCGCCGTCGAAATTGTCCGCGAGCGTGTTAATCAGCAGACCCAACAAGAACACCAGCGCGATGCTGACCACCCAGGTCACAAAACCGCGCACGACCGCTTCGCCTGGCGCGATTTCCAGCATGCGGTTGAAAAGCGTTGAGCCAATCAGGTCGCAAATCGGAGGGATCGCCGCCAGCGGCGCGACGTAGCCGATCAGGATATCGGGAACGGTGGTTTCCTCGGCCTTGATCTGCTCCCATTCCTTCTTGGGCTCGCGCAGCAATCCCCAGGCGCGCGAAAGAATGAATTCAGACTTCTTGAGCGCCTCCCGTGCGCGGACGCGCGCGTCCTCCACGCTGAAACGCTGGGCGTGCGGCTTGCCGTCTTCGGCGGACATGCGAAGGCTCCTCCTGCTGGGCGATCCTAGCCGGCGCGCCCGGCCCACGCCATGGGTTCTCGCCGCGCTGGCGCCTAGGCCTTGAACGGATCGCGCATCAGGATCACGTCTTCACGCTCTGGGCTGGTCGACACCAGCGCCGCGGGCGCGCCGATCAGCTCCTCGATACGCCGAACGTACTTGATCGCTTTCGCGGGCAGATCCCTGGAGGAGCGGGCGCCCCGCGTGGTCTTCTTCCAGCCGTCCAGGGTCTCGTAGATTGGCGTCACCGCCGCCTGATCCTTCACGCTCGCGGGAAGGTAGTCGATGATCCTGTCGCCGAGCTTGTAGCCCGTGCAGATCTTGATCTCGTCGAAGCCGTCGAGCACGTCGAGCTTGGTGAGCGCGATGCCGTCGGCGCCGCACAATGCGACCGATTGGCGGACAAGCACCGCATCAAACCAGCCACAGCGGCGCGGCCGGCCAGTGTTGGTTCCGAACTCATGGCCAACCTCGCCGAGGCGCTTCCCGACCGCGTCATCCAATTCGGTGGGGAATGGCCCGCCCCCCACGCGCGTGGTGTAGGCCTTCACCAATCCGAGCACATAGCTGATCTTTCCGGGTCCCACGCCGGCGCCAGCCGCCGCCTGCCCCGCGACGACATTCGACGAAGTCACGAAGGGATAGGTGCCATGATCGATATCGAGCAGGACCCCCTGCGCGCCCTCGAACAAGACGCGCTTTGATTGTTGAAACGCCGTGTCGAGAACCCGCCACGCGGGCTGGGCGAACGGCAACACGCGCGGGGCGATGGCGGCGAGCTCCCGCATCAACGCCGCCACGTCAATCTCGGGCAGGCCCAACCCTTTGCGCAAAGCGTTGTGATGCGCCGTGAGGCGTTCGATCTTCCACGCGATCGCGTCCGTGTCGGCGAGATCAGCCACGCGCAAGGCGCGGCGACCGACCTTGTCCTCATAGGCGGGACCGATGCCGCGTTTGGTCGTGCCGATCGAGGCCGCGCCGGCTTGCGCCTCGCGTGCGGCGTCGAGATCGCGATGGAACGGCAGAATGAGGCACGCTTGATCCGAAAGCACGAGCTTGTCGGGCGTGATGGGCACGCCTTGCGCTTCGATCTTGTCGATCTCGTGGGCGAGCGCCCAAGGATCGACGACCACGCCATTGCCGATGATGGACAACTTGCCCTGCACCACGCCCGAGGGCAGCAGCGCCAACTTGTAGGTCGCGTTTCCCACAACCAGGGTGTGGCCGGCGTTGTGGCCGCCCTGAAAACGCACGACGACGTCCGCGCGATGGCAGAGCCAATCGACGATCTTGCCTTTACCTTCGTCGCCCCACTGAGCGCCGACAACAACTACGCCTGCCATGAATACGACTTCCCCGCCTGCCCGGACGGCCGCGCGCGCCCTTCGACAGGCCCTCGGCGCGCGGGCGGAATCACAATGTCGTTGTTCTTGCTAGCAGCGCCAATCGCCCGCGTCGAGGCCATGCGCGCTGCTTGGTTCACCATGCGTTGAATTTTTCCGGCGGCGCGGCGACGCGCATGTAGTGCGCGCCAGCGCGACGTCCAATCTGATCGAGCAAGGCCAGATTGGCGGGATCGGAATTCGTGATCGAGACGAGCCCGCTCATCTCGGCGGCCTCGATCTCGCGATTGAGCAAGGTCTGCGCATGCTCTGGGCGGCGATCTTCGGCGGCCACATCCTCGATGCGCGCGTCGAAACGCTGAAAATGGAGTAGCGGGTCGGGGGCCAGATAGGGCGCGGACGGCTGATCGCGCTTCTCGGAATTGATGAACCAGCGCGCTTGGCTTTCCGAGATCGCCTGCATGTACGCGATCTGTTGCAGCGACACGTCATTGATCATGCCGCGCAGCGCGTTGAGCGTTTGGCCGACGAAGGTCTTGCTCCGATACTTGCGCGCGTTCGTGCGTTCGCGAATGAACCCGGTTCCGACCGAGAGGATGTAGAGCTGGTCCTTGCCCGGCTTCCAGTTGAAACCGTAAGCCGGATCCGTCGCCGCCAGCGCCAACTCCATAGCCGGGTTGTTGTAGCCGCCGACGCCGCCGTCGATCACGAACGCATCGATGGATCTGTCGCCGTCGCCGGAGGCTGGCATCTTCAGCATGACGCCCTTGAAGAAATGCGGCGCGGCGGCGCTGGCCTGCACAATGTCGCGCAAGCGGAAGCTTCTGTTCTCGTCAAAGTACGCCCAGTCGGGGTGGTTCAGCAGAATCCACGCGCTGCCGGTGTCGATGCGCTTGCAGTGAACGGCGAGGCCGCATTTAAGGTCGGCGGAATCAAGCGTGCGCCCGCCGAACTCCGCACGCAAAGCCCGCGCGAGCGGCCCGCTCGGAAAGATCGCGCGCATGAACCCGACGCCCTGAAACCAGAAACGGCGAAACACGCGCGGGATCACGGTTTTGTACAAAGCCGATATCTCGGAGACGCTCATGCCCAGCGCGAGTCCCGTCGCGATGATCGACCCGGTGGAGGTGCCGCCGATCAGGTCGAAATAGTCGCACAACCGGTAATCCGGGCGACCGCTGCGGCGACGCAGCTCAGCTTCGAGCTCGGCCAGAATGCCGACGGTGAGCAGGCCGCGCACGCCGCCTCCGTCCAACGCGAGAATGCGTTTCGGCCCGGGCCGTTGGAAGCGATCCTTCAGGTGATTTGTATTGGTCACGGCGCGTCCCCCTTCTGGAGCGCGCGCATTCTAATTGGCTCGGCGGGAAACTCGACTGGTTTTATCGGCGTGCTAGCCGCCGAACTGATAGCCCAGACGAATGCCGGCTTGATCCATGCCTTGATTGCGGCCCTCGCCCAAGATTTGGCCGTGACTCAGATGCTCAAAGAACACTTGAGCCTCCCACGGGCCTTCAAAATCGCGCGTGAGCCCCAGCGACGTACGGAACAAGTCCTCCGAGCCCAGCAGCACATTTTCCTCGGTGAAGGCAGCTGCTTCCGGTGATCCGTTCGGATAGGGATTATTCGTTTCGCCGTCGTGCATAATATAGCCGACGCCGGGCTCGATGGCCCATCCCTCAGCGAAGTCCCAACGCCACTCAAGACCGAAACCACCGAAACTCGTGTCGCCCGCCGTGTTGATCGACGCCATCAGGTAGGGCTGAGGCGACCCCGCCCATCCTAGCCACCCCTGCGAATCGAACGAGACTTGCAGTTCGAGGTTAGGCCCGTCCTCCTTATCGGCGTTCTTACAATCGGTGACGCAGATGTTGTGCTGCATCACGCCGACATGGACCTCGTCAATGCCCGCATGCGCCGCTGGCGCCAACGTCATGGCCGCACCGAACGCCGCCACGCCAGCCATCGTTTTCAGCATCGAATCTTCCCTCCGCCGGCTCAGCCTAGCGTCAACTTCCCAGGCTTGGAAGCGCTCAGAACCGCAACACCCGCGCGTACCGCACCTGCGGCAGCGCCTGAATGCGCTCCAACACCGCGTCCGGCACCGGTTGATCGACGCCGACCAGCGCAATCGCGTCCTCGCCTTCGGCTTCGCGCCCCAGATGGAAGGTCGCGATGTTGATCTTCGCATCGCCCAGAAGCGTGCCGAGCGCGCCGATGAAACCTGGCTTGTCCGAGTTGTTGATGAACAGCATGAAGGGATGAAACGGCGCCTCCAGCTGCATCATTTTGACTTCGGCGATCTTCGGCTTGCCCGCGATCACCGCGCCCGCGAGCGTGCGCCACTTCCCGCCGGTCTTCACCTTGACGCGGATGAGGCTGTCGTAAATCGGCGAGGTTTCGCGGGTGCTCTCGGTCAGCGGCACGCCACGCTCCTTCAGCAACGCGGGCGCGGAGACAACGTTCACATCCTGCAACAAGGGGCGAAGCACGCCGGCCAGCGCCGTCGCGGTCAGCGGCTTCATGTTGAGCTTGGCGACCTCGCCTTCGTATTCGATCGCGACTTCTTCGAGACCGCGGTCGGCGATCTGCCCCGCGAAGGCGCCCAGTTTTTCCGCGAGCGCCGCGAACGGTTTCAGGCGCGGCGCCTCTTCCGCCGTGATCGACGGCATGTTGAGCGCGTTCGTCACCGCGCCGTTGATCAGATAGTCGCTCATCTGTTCGGCCACCTGCAGCGCGACGTTTTCCTGCGCTTCGTTGGTCGACGCCCCCAGGTGCGGGGTCGCGATGAAATTCGGCGCGCCGAAGAGCACGTTCTCCTTCGCCGGCTCCACGGTGAAGACATCGAACGCCGCGGCGGACACATGACCGCTTTCAAGCGCCTCGCGCAACGCCTGCTCGTCCACCAATCCCCCGCGCGCGGCATTGACGACAATCACGCCTTTTTTCGTCTTCGCAAGATTTTCGCGCGACAAGATGTTCTTCGTCATGTCGGTCATCGGCACATGGAGCGAGATGATATCGGCGCGCGCCAGCACCTCCTCAAGCTCGACCTTCTCCACGCCGATCTGCACAGCGCGCTCGGGCGAGAGAAAGGGATCGTAGGCGATAACCCGCATTTTGAGGCCAAGCGCGCGGTCGGCCACGATGGAGCCGATGTTGCCGCAACCGATCAAGCCGAGCGTCTTCGCGTACAACTCCACGCCCATGAAGCGGTTCTTCTCCCACTTGCCGGCCTGGGTGGAGACATCCGCCGCCGCGATTTGGCGCGCGGCCGCGAACATGAGCGCGATGGCGTGTTCGGCGGTCGTGATCGAATTGCCGAACGGGGTGTTCATCACCACGATGCCCTTCGCCGTCGCCGCGGGGATGTCGACATTGTCGACGCCGATGCCGGCGCGCCCGATCACCTTGAGGTTCTTGGCCGCCGCGATGATTTCGGCTTTCACTTTCGTCGCCGATCGGATGGCAAGACCATCGTAGTTGCCGATGATCTCCTTCAGCTTCGCCGCGTCGGGACCAAGCTTGGGCTGAAAATCAACCTCGACGCCGCGTTGCTTGAAAATTTCAACGGCGGCTTCGCTGAGTTCGTCAGAAATGAGCACTTTGGGCATGAGATGCTTCCTAAAATGATGTCGGCGGTCCGGAGCGACCCGGCGCCGGGTCCTCGTCGCGCGTTCCGCGCCTCCGGAACGCCGTGGCGCTAAGCTTTCGCGGTGGTGATCTCGCCGACAAGCGTTTCGAACGCCCATTCGAGCCACGGCGTAAGCGCTTCGAGGTCGGCGACGTCGATCGTCGCGCCGCACCAGAGACGCAGGCCCGGCGGCGCGGCGCGATAAGAGCCCGCGTCGAGCGCAACGCCTTCTTTTTCAAGCAGGTTGCCGAGCCTCTTCGCGAACTCCGCTTGCGCATCCTCTGAAAGAGAGGTCACGCGCGGATCGACGACCTTCAGACACACGCTGGTGTTTGAGCGCGTGGCGGGATCATTGGCGAGATTGGAGACCCACGGCGTGCGCGCAGCCCAATCGAACAACACCTTCGCGTTGGCGTCCGCGCGCGCGTGCAGCCCGGACAGCCCGCCAATCGATTCCGCCCACTTCAAAGCGTCGAGATAATCTTCTACCGCCAGGAGCGATGGCGTGTTGATGGTCGAGCCCTCGAAGATTTCGAGATCGACCTTGCCCTTCTTGGTGAGGCGGAAAATCTTCGGCAACGGCCAGGGCGGCGCATAGCTCTCAAGCCGCGCGATGGCGCGCGGACTGAGCACGATCATGCCGTGCGCAGCTTCCCCGCCCAACACCTTCTGCCAAGAAAACGTCGTCACGTCGCACTTGGACCAATCCACGGGTTGCGCAAACGCGGCGCTGGTGGCGTCATTGATGGTGATGCCGTCGCGATCGGCGGCGATCCAATCGAAGCTCGCGATCTTCACGCCCGAGGTCGTGCCATTTTGAGTGAAGATTACATCCGCGTCCTTGCGCGCCTTGGTAAAGTCCGGCAGCGCGCCATAAGGCGCTGTGTGAACCGCGACGTCCAGTTTCAGCTGCTTGACGGCGTCGGTGACCCACTCCTCGCCGAAACTCTCCCAGGCGAACACGTCAACGGGGCGCGCGCCCAGCATCGTCCACATCGCCATTTCGACAGCGCCTGTGTCGGAAGCCGGGACGATGCCGATCTTGTAGTCATCAGGGACGCCCAGCATCGCTCGCGTGCGGTCGATAGCTTCCTTGAGCTTGGCTTTGCCCGGCTTGGCGCGATGCGACCGGCCAAGCGCCGCGCCTTTCAGCGCGTCGGTGCTCCAGCCCGGGCGTTTCTTGGTGGGTCCCGACGAAAAGCGGGGGTCAGCCGGGCGCAGCGCCGGCTTAGCGGGGATTGTCATCAACTTGTCTCCCATCCTTACAGATGGGCGTCCGCCGTTGGGAGCGGATGGCCCGCTGATCAGATGAGCGCGTTCCATCGAAATTGCAATGCGGCATTCGCATCCAATTCGCGGCCGATCCGCATCCTAGCGGCAAGACCAGGTCTGGGAGGACACCATGAGAGAGGCGATCGCCGCCATCAGCTTGCTGCTTTGCGGGTGCGCGACAACGCCGGCCGAGACGGCGCCGTTCGAGATCGACGCTCCGGAGTCCGACCCGGCGCGTCCAACTCTCGAAGCCGAGATCGCCACCGCGCGCGGCACTGTAGAGACCTTTTTTGGATCGCCGTTCCCTCAGCCCTTGCGTGTCGTCCTCGCGCCTGACCGCGCCCGCTTCAACGCCGCGTTGCCCGAGCAATGGGGCATGCGCGAAACGGAATGTTGGATGGTCGGCGTCGGCGCCGCTGACTTCCTCGCGATACTGTCGCCCACCGCGTGGGCGCGAGAGGCTTGCGAGCATGACGGCGGGGACCGGGCGCATCTTCGCGGGATCATCACCCATGAGCTGACGCACGCCTATCATGGTCAAAACAACCCCACGCGCGACTTCACTGGCATGGATGACATGGGGTGGTTCGTTGAGGGGCTGGCGGTATTGGTAGCCGACCAGCTCGAAACACGAGAAGGCGCAAGCGCAGCCGACGCAATCGCCGCGGGCGCGGCGCCGAACGCACTCTCGGAAGCATGGAGCGGTCGCTATCGTTATGGGGTTTGTGGTTCTCTCGTGCAGTACATCGACCGCACTTACGGGCGCGAAACAGTGATCGCTCTCCTCGCCGCGACCAGCAACCAAGACGCGATGGATCGGCTTGGCGTTTCAGAGCAGGAGTTTTTGGCGGGTTGGCGCATCTGGATGCAGCGCGGCGCCTGATTACTTCTCCGAGGTCAGGACGATCCTTGGCGCCGTCGGCTCCGGCGTATCCGCAGGCGTTGGGTGCGATGCAGCCGCCCTCTCGGCGTCAATGCGCGCGATCGGCGTCGGCTCAAGACCGGGCAAGATCGGCTCGTCAAAGATCGCGGGCAACTGCCGCGCGGTGCGCGCGCGACGGCGCTTGCGGCGCGGCGCTTCTGGTTCTTCCGCCGCGCGATTGTGCAGGCGCGCGATCGACGCGTCGAGTTCGCCGCGCAGATACACCGAAACCTGTCCCAGAAGCCGCACGCTGGCGAGCGTCTGGATGGCGCGCATGTAACCGCCGCGACGCGACGCCTGATATCCAACCACGCTTTCCATATCGAAGCGATCGCACCAATACGGCGCCAGATCCGCGAACGCCGAACCCGTGACCGGATCCTCATCGACGCCAGCGCCTGGGGCAAAGAAGCGGGACACGAAGTCGTACGGCTTGCCTTCGTCGGCCGGCGCCGTCACCACGAGGCACCCTTGGCGCGGTCCGCGGACCAGCGCGTTGATCGCGGCGACATCAGGCGACAGCGCGCGCACGGCGCTTTCGTTTTCCAAAACGACATTCGCGTATTCGCCGATGAATGCGTCGACAATGTCCGCCCCGCCTAGCGCATCCGCCAGTTCATCCGGGGGCGTCCAAGGGCTGCGCTGCTTACGCGGCAGATCGAGCGTGTACCCTTCAGGCGTCGCGCGAACCACCAACGCGCCCGCGTGCGTATCGAAGACCACGATCTCGGAACTGGGATCGATCTCGCTGAGCAGGATAGCGCCCGCGGCGAGCGTGGCGTGGCCGCAGATCGGAACCTCAGTCGTCGGCGTAAACCAGCGGAGTTGGTAATTGCCCTTCAAGCCCGTGGGGACAAAGAACGCGGTCTCGCTCAGGTTATTTTCGGCCGCGATCGTCTGAAGCGTCGCATCCGGCAGCCAACGTTCAAGCGGCACGACGGCAGCGGGGTTGCCGGTGAACACGCGGTCGGTGAAGGCGTGTACGATCCAGATCTTCATGAGCCCGGTATGCAAGCTGTGACCCGTCCGCGCCAGCCTCAACTCCGCGCCGCGTGCAGCGCGCTCGCCTCTCAGGCGAGCTTGAGCGGCCAATTGTGCCCTAAGGGCTGACATCCGCGCCCGAAGCCGGGCGCCCGCCGGATCGCCTCCATGAGGTACCGCCGCGCACGTTCAACCGAAACCTCCATTGGCTCGCCGAGAGCCATGTGCGTCGCGATGGCTGACGCAAGCGTGCAGCCGGTGCCGTGGGTTGCCAGGGTGTCGATGCGCGGGCTTTCGAAAATGCGCTCACCCTCGCGTGTGAGAAGCACGTCGCGGATGATGTCCCCTTCGACGTGACCGCCTTTCACGAGCGCGGAATACGCGCCAAGTTTGCGCACGAGGATCTCCGCGGCGCGGCGTTGGCCCTCAAGGTCGCGCACGGGCGCGCCGGTCAGCGCCTCGGCCTCGGGCGCATTTGGCGTCACGATCGCGGCGACCGGCATAAGCTCATCGCGGATAACGGCGACGGCGTCGTCGGCCAAAAGCGAAGCGCCGCCCTTGGCGATCATCACGGGGTCGAGCACAACCGGCGCGCCGCCGCCAAAAGCGTACCACGCCTCCATCACCGCGCGCACGTGCGCGGCCGAGCCCATCATGCCGATCTTCCAAACGTCGGCGCCGAGGTCGCTCATCACCGCCTCGATCTGCGCCGTCACAATGGCAGGCGGCACCGCATGGACGTCGGTAACGCCCACGGTGTTCTGGACCGTCACCGCGGTGACCGCCGTCATCGCGAAACCGCCGAGCGCCGTCACGGTTTTGATGTCGGCCTGGATTCCCGCGCCGCCGCCGGAATCCGAACCGGCCACGATCAGTACCCGTCCGTTCATTATCACGCGTTCTCCCGAATTTAGAGTTTCAAGTCATTATTCAAGTCATTGACAATTGCGCGACACGGCAAAAGCAGGTAGCGTACCGCGCTTTCACNNGCCGCCGCCGGAATCCGAACCGGCGATAATCAGGACGCGGCCTTTGGCCGTTGGATCGCTTTGTGCCATGTCTTTCACATGACCGACCTTGTGCGTATTTCCAAGACGCTATCGCTTTGGCTGCGCCATCGCCCCGAAGTCGCGGAGCTCGAACTCGACGCGCAGGGGTGGGCGGACGTCGACGCAGTGCTCGCGGCGCTGGCGACGCGGAACCTTCCAGGAGACATCGAAACCCTGCTCCACGTTGTCGACGACAACGACAAGCAACGCTTCGAGCTGACCCCCGATCTCGCGCGTATCCGTGCACGCCAAGGCCACACCATCGCAGTCGATCTGGCGCTCACGCCCGCAACGCCGCCCGCGGAACTCTATCATGGGACCGTCGAGCGCTTTGCGGCAGCCATCGAACGCGAGGGGCTTCGCAAGATGCGCCGCCACCACGTTCACCTCTCTCCTGATATTGAGACGGCGCGGCGCGTCGGCGCTCGGCGCGGCGCGCCAATCATCTTCGTCGTCAGCGCCGCCGCCATGCACGCCGAAGGGGCGGTGTTCCATGTCACGGAAAACAGGGTCTGGTTGACGGACGCCGTGCCGCCACGCTTCTTCCGCAGGCTCTAGCCTGCGAGCGCGCGCCAGACCTTCAACGCTTGCACGGTTTCGCGCACGTCATGCACCCGCACCAGGTCGGCGCCGGCCTGCGCCGCCAGCATGGCGGCGGCCACCGAGCCGCCAAGCCGATCGGCGCGCGCGTCCACTGCAGCGGGATCGATCCTGGCGATGAAGCTCTTTCGGGACGCGCCAACCAGAACCGGCCTGCCCACCTCATCACGGATGCGCCGAATATTGCGCAGAAGCGCCAAGTTGTGTTCGAGCGTCTTGCCAAAACCGATGCCGGGATCAACCCAGATGCTGGTAATGCCCTTCGCCTCGGCCGCCGCGACGCGCGCCTTGAGAAACGCGATCACCTCGCGCACGACGTCATCGTAGCGGGGCGCGCCTTGCATGGTACGAGGGTCGCCCTGCATGTGCATCAAAATGACGGGCTTCTGCGCGACAGCGGCGACGCCGAGCGCGCCCGGCGCCTGCAAGGCGGCTACGTCGTTCCAGACGTCGGCGCCGACGGAGAAAGCGGCGTCCGCAACCCGCGGCTTCATCGTGTCGATTGAAATCGGCGCGTCCGTTATCGATTTCAGCGCGGCAATGACAGGCACGACGCGAGCGATTTCCTGCTCCTCCCCCACGGGCGCGGCGCCCGGTCGCGTGCTCTCGCCGCCAACGTCGATAATGTCGGCGCCAGCCTCAAGCATGGCCAACGCGCGCGGCGCGGCGACGCCATCCGCCTCGCCCCCATCGGAGAATGAGTCCGGGGTGACGTTGAGTATGCCCATGACGTAAGGACCGCCCGTTAGCTTTGGCGGCGGGAATTGAAAATCAGCCATTGTGTGCGCCGCATGACAAAGGCGCTAAAGCAGTGCAACCAATTCTTACAGAAAAAGCGCAACCCAGAAGCCCCATGCCTCCAAGACTAACGGCCGTGCAATGAACTGGCGCATTCGAAACGAAGCTCTGATCACGCCCTTCTTCCGCGCATGGTGGCGGTTGCGCCGCCCCATGACGCTTGGCGTGCGCGGCGTCGTCACGGATGGGCGCGGCGACGTGCTGCTGGTGAAGCACAGCTACTCATCCGGCTGGCACTTGCCGGGCGGCGGCGTGGAGCGCGGCGAGACGGCGCTGCAGTCCTTGACGCGCGAGCTTGAGGAGGAAGCGGGCGTCACGCCGATGCAAACGCCCATCTTGTTCGGCGTCTATTCCAACCACGCCAATTTTCCCAACGATCATGTGCTTGTTTTCCGCGTCGAGGCGTGGTGCTCGTGCGCACCGCGCCAAGACGGCGAGATCGCGGCGCGGGACTTCTTTCCCTTGGATCGGCTGCCTCCTGACATCACAGGGGGGACGAACCGGCGTCTCGCCGAAATTTTCGACGCGCAAGCGCCAAGCACGATGTGGTGAAACGCGCTCGCCCGGCTTAGACTGTCCGCAGAGGAGCTTTCATGCGTTACCTGCACACAATGATCCGCGTGGGCGACCTGGACGCCGCACTCGACTTCTTCTGCGCCAAACTTGGGCTCGTTGAGATGTATCGAACGGAGAATACGGCCGGTCGCTTCACCTTGGTCTTCCTTGCGGCGCCGGATGACGTGGCGTTGGCGCGCGAGCGCAAGGCGCCGTTAGTGGAGCTGACCTACAATTGGGATGAGCACGATTACGCTGGCGGCCGTAACTTCGGCCACCTCGCCTACCGCGTGAAAGATATCTACGCGGTCTGCCAGCGGCTCATGGACGGCGGCGTTATCATCAACAGGCCCCCGCGCGACGGGCACATGGCGTTCGTGCGCTCGCCGGACGGAATTTCGATCGAATTGCTGCAAGAAGGCGAGCGGCTGGCGCCGCAAGAACCGTGGGCGTCGATGCCCAACACTGGAAGCTGGTGACAAAAGAGGCCGCACCATCCGGCGCGGCCTCTTCATCCTAGTGTGTCGACCTATGCTATTGAGCGTAGAGTTCCGACACGTTCAACGTGGACGGCTCAAGGCTGCCCTGCGCGAACGTGCCGACCCAGATGTCGTACTGACCGGAAACCGGGCTGGCGAACGTGATCGCCGGGTTGAGCCCGTTGTTGCCGCCGTCATCGTCGCAAACCCAGTTGCCTTCGGCGTCGTTGATCACAAGCGTCGTGTCCGCTTCCGCTTGCACCGAGAACACCAACGGCAGGGAACCCGAGCCCGCCGTCCAATTCACGCGGTAGTCCGGCGCTTGCGCAATCCAACCAACGCAGCTGTCGCCAAGCGTGGAAGCGTCAATGGCGCCGCCGGCCTCAATGGCTTGCGTGTGAGGGTCTGGCGTGAAGCCCGAGCGGAGATCGATGGCGCCGTATGCGGGTTCAAGCGTGAAGTCCGGACCTTGCCCGGACGTGCCTTGCATCTCCGGACCACCGACCTCGGAAATATGCAACGTCGCCGGCGTCGTCTCGCCCTGCACGCCGAAGCGGCCCACCCAAATCTGGTAACGGCCGCTGGCCGGTTGTTGCCAACTCACCAGCGGGTTGAGGTTGCCGCCGCTGTCGTCATCGCAGCTCCATGAGCCGTTCGGCGCGCGCACGGCGATGGTCGTATCCGCGTCCGAGACCGCCGCGATATAGAGGGGCAGATCGCCCGCGCGGTAGCGGAGCGAGAAACTCGGACGCGTTGCGATGAAACCGCCGCAGCTCGAGTCTGCTTGCGCGGCGTCATAGGCGCCGCCCGCATTGACAGAAACCGTGTGTGGGTCGGGCTCAAAGCCGGACGTGAGCCGCACTTGGCCGAAAGATCCGGTCGCGCCCGTATTGAGACGCTGGGCGTGCGCCGGAGCGGCGGTCGCCAACGCGATCACGGCGACAGCCGCCGCAGTCAGTCCAAATGATTTCATGAGACAGTCCCCGTAAGAATCCCTTGCGAGCGCCATTGTCGCGCCCCGCCCAAGGCGAA
The DNA here is from genome assembly GCA_002343395.1 of Hyphomonadaceae bacterium UBA2389. Lineage (GTDB taxonomy): Bacteria > Pseudomonadota > Alphaproteobacteria > Caulobacterales > Aquidulcibacteraceae > Vitreimonas. Next base: position 16,358 of record DDSN01000140.1, read on the forward strand.
AGCAAGCCGCAAGAACGCCTTTTTAACGCCGCCCGAACAGCTTTTCGATGTCGGCCAGCTTCAACTCCACGTAGGTGGGGCGCCCGTGGTTGCACTGGCCAGAATAAGGCGTCGCCTCCATTTGGCGCAGCAGCGCGTTCATTTCCTCAGCCGTCAAGCGCCGCCCCGCGCGCACGGAGCCGCGGCACGCCATGGCCGCGCACACCTCCTCAAGGCGCTCCTTCAGCGCATGGGCCTCGCCAAGCTCGGCGATGTCGTCGGCCAGATCTTTCAACAGGCCAGCGGCGTCGACGTGGCCGAGCATTGCGGGCGTTTCGCGCACGAGGACCGCGCCTTGCCCAAACGGTTCAATGACAAGACCGAGTTGCGCCAACTCTTCGGCGCGCGCCATCAGGGCATCGGCTTCGTCGGGATCGAGTTCGGCGACTTCGGGAATGAGCAGCGCTTGCCGCCGCACGCCGCCGCTCGCCAACATCTGCTTCATGCGTTCGTACACAAGCCGCTCGTGCGCGGCATGCTGATCGACGATGACGATGCCGTCTTCGGTCTGGGCGACGATGTAGGTTTCATGAACCTGAGCGCGCGCGGCGCCGAGTGGAAAGTACTGCGCGTCTTCTGGCGGAACGGGCGCGCGGTTCAAGGCGGGGCCCACGTCATCTCCGTCAACCGGGTGCGAGCCACGCGCCAACTCCACGCGCGCGCTTGGCATGACGAAATCGGGAGCAACGCGCTCTTCCGCAGCGCTCCAGGCGCGCAGCGCCGGTTGCGGCGTTTCGAATGTCCTGAATCCGGCCAACGCCGACGATGCTGTCGTCGTCGCGGAGCGGTGACCCGCGCCCGCGAGCGCATGACTGAGGGCGCCGACAATCAGCCCGCGCACCAAAGTCGCGTCACGAAAACGCACTTCTGTCTTGGCTGGATGAACGTTCACGTCCACATCGCTTGTGGGAACATCAAGAAACAACGCCGCGACGGGATGGCGATCCCGCGCAAGAAGATCCTGGTAAGCGGCGCGAACCGCGCCGACGATGAGTTTGTCCTTCACCGGTCGGCCATTGACGAAGAGATGCTGGTGATCGCGGGTGCCGCGATGAAACGTCGGCAAGCCAGCGAAGCCTGAAAGCCGCACGCGCTCGCGGGTCTGATCGAGCGCGATGCAATTGGGCGCGAAGTCCGCCCCGAGGATCGCGGCCAAGCGCGCACGTCTACCGGTGTTGTTGGGGTCTTCCTCCGCTTCAAGCCGCAGTGACACGCGGCCATCCTGCTCAAGTGAAAACGCGACATCGGCGCGCGCCATCGCCAACCGCTTCACCACGTCGGCGACGGCCATCGTCTCGGCGCGCTCTGACTTCATGAACTTCAAACGCGCGGGCGTCGCGAAAAAAAGATCGCGCACCTCGACAATCGCGCCAAACGGATGCAGCGACGCCCAGGCGGCGGGGCGGACGGGATCAACGCGTCCGCCCTCCACGGAGACGGACCACGCCTCGGCCTGCCCGCGCGCCCGCGACAAAATGCTCAGTCGCGCGACGGCGCCGATGGACGGCAGCGCCTCGCCGCGAAACCCCATCGTGTTGATGTCGAGCAGGTCGACATCGCCTTCAGCGCTGGCGCTCAGTTTCGACGTGGCATGACGCTCGACAGCCAAGGGCAACTCGTCCGGGGCAATACCGGCGCCGTCATCCGCAACCGAAATGAGTCCAAGCCCGCCCCGCTCGATCCGCACCGCGATCCGCCCCGCCCCCGCATCCAGGGCGTTTTCGACGAGCTCCTTAACCGCGGCGGCGGGCCGCTCAATCACTTCGCCGGCGGCGATGCGATTAATGGCTTGCGGTGGGAGGCGTCGAATGGGCATGAGATTCGGGAAAAGAGTAGCATAAACCGATGACCGACGACGCCAACGGCGCGCAGCGCGCCTCCCCCTCCTACCGACTCGCCGCCCTCGATACCGACTTTCTGCTTTCACGAGAGATGCGCGGCGTGCGCTTCCTGCTCGAGTACGAAAAGACCGATCGTGCGCTGCAGGCGCGCAGCATTCGATCGACCATTGTCGTGTTCGGCTCGGCGCGCATCCGCGAGAACGGGCCAGGCCGGCAGAGCTACTGGTACGGCGAAGCGCGCAAATTTGGACGCATCGCCTCGGAACGCGGCGGCGCCGTCGCGCCCGAGGGACAACCGCTTTACAATGTGATCGCATCTGGCGGCGGGCCTGGCGCCATGGAAGCCGCCAACCGAGGCGCGCGCGAGGCGGGAGCCCCGACGATCGGATTCAACATCCGTCTGCCCGAGGAGCAGGAACCCAATCCGTACACGACGCCGGATCTGACCTTTCAGTTCCATTATTTCGCGATGCGAAAGATGCATCTGGCGATGCGGGCCAACGCGTTGGTTGTGTTTCCCGGCGGCTTCGGCACGCTCGACGAATTGTTTGAAATCCTGACGCTGCGCCAAACCGGAAAGGCGCGCCTCATACCGATCGTGTTGTTCGACGAGGCTTATTGGCGGTCGATCGTGAACTTCCAGACGCTTGTCGAGCAAGGCATGGTCGATGCGCGTGATCTCGACCTATTCCGGTTCGCCGAGAGCGCCGAGGATGTTTGGAGCGCGCTTGTCGCGCAAGGCATCGGACTACCCAATCTCGAGGACGAGGATCTCGCGCGCGATATGTGAGCGGCTCAGCGCCGATCGGCTGGCGCCAATCCTTCCGGCTCGCCCACGACCACGAAGGTGAAGGCGTCAGGATTGAACAGGCGCCGTATCACGCGATTGACGTCGGCCAAGGTCACCGCGCGAATGAGGTCATTACGCTGGTTGACATAGTCGATCTCGCGCCCGGCCGCCTGGTAGCCATGCACGACGGATGCGATCTTCGCGTTGGAATCGAGGTCGAGCGCGAATGATCCGGTCAGATAGGTGATCGCATCGTCGACCTCTTGCTGCGTCGCGCCCTGCTCGTAAAGGCGCGCGAGCTCCGCCCGCGTCACGTCGAGCGCCTCGCGCACATCGCCGTTTTCAGTTTGCGCCGAGCCCCGGATGAGCGCCGCGTGCTCACGCACAGACGGGCTGGTTCCAATACCGTAAACCAGACCCCGCTCCTCGCGCACTTCCGCCATCAGGCGCGATGAAAAACCGCCGCCGCCCAAAATGTAGTTCGCGACGGCGAGCGGGATCCAGTCCGGGTCCTCGTCCTGAATGCCGGGCGCGACGAACACGATGAGGCTCTGTGGCTGCGGCAAGCTCCGCACGATAAGCGGCGTCGCCGTGTTCAGCGAAACGTCCGGTGGCTCCGACGGCGCAGCGCCCGGCGCCAGCCCCGCGAACACGTGATCGATTGCACGCCCCGCGTCATCCGCGCTGATGTCGCCCACAAGGGTGATCCGCATCGTCGCGCGCGAAAGCAGCGCGCGGCGGCGCTCCAGCAGCGCATCGCGGCTCATCGCATCGACGCTGTCGCGCGAAACGCGACGCGCATAAGGATGGTTCGGATACAAAGCCTGGTCGACCGCGAGATTGGCGAGGTAACTCGGGTTGGCGTCGCGCGTGCGGATGCTCACCAAAAGCTGACGCTTGGCGCGCGCTAGCGGCTCCGCATCGAAGCGCGGCTCATGCAAAGCAAGCCGCGCCATCTCGAACGCCGCGTCGCGGTTCTCGCTCAGCGTCGTCAAACTCATGCCGACGCCATCCCATCCAGCGTTGAACGCCAGCGACATGTTGAGGTCTTGCATGCGCTCCTTGAACGCGGTGTCATCGTATGAACCCGCGCCCTCCGTGAGCAGATCGGCCATGACGCCGGTGACGCCAGTAAGCGATGCCGGCTCAACCGCCGCGCCCCCACGCCAATACGCGCGGAGCACGACAATAGGCACGGTCGTGTCCGAGACCAGCCAAGCTTCAATGCCGCCGGGCGAGACGATGCGCTGCACGGCAACGCCCGCGCGTTGCGACGGCGCATGGGGTTGAGTTTGCGCCAGCGCAGGCGCGATCGGCGCGAGCGCGACGCCGAGCACCGCGCTTACAAGCATCAGCAATCGCTTCACGGCGCGTCCTCTGGAAGCAGCCAGCCTGTGACAGACGCGTTGATGTCAAACGTTTCACGCGCCATCGCCATCGCTTCGTCGCGCGTAACCGCTTCGACGTCCTCGCCCCAGTTCACGATATCGTCTATGCTTTCCCCCTGAGCGAGAGACGAGCCGTAAATGTTGGCGAGACTCTCCTGACTGTCGCGCGCATAGATCGCCGCCGCCGACAGCGACGACTTGGCGCGCTCCAGTTCGGCTTCCGTCGGTCCATCGCGAAGGAACGTTGCGACGACATCGTCGACAGCCGCCTCCAAGCGTTCCAGAGAAACGCCCTCGACCGGCGTGGCTGAAATCGACACGCTGCCGCCGCCGAGGCCCGAAGTGGCGCCGCTGGCGCCGGCGGCCACGGCGAGGCGTTGTTCCACGACCAGCGCGCGATAGAGACGGCTCGTTTCGGAACCACCCAGAACCTCGACGGCGACATCCAGCGCATGCGCCTGGCGCCCTTCATCGGTTCCATACGAAGTCGCACGATAGAGGCGCGAGAGCGAAGGCTGGCGCACCTTCTCGTCGCGATGGCTGACCCGCATGGGGCCTACGCTCGGCGGATCGGAGACCCAATCGCGCGCCGGCAGATTTCGCGAGGACTGCAACCGTCCATAATAGCGCTGCGCGAGAGGACGCAGCTCGGCTGCGTTCACGTCGCCGGCGACAACAAGGATCGCGTTGTTCGGCGCGTACCAAGTCCGGTAGAAAGAAAGAGCTGTTTCACGATCGAGCGCTTGGATCTCGTGCAACCAACCGATGACAGGCGTTCCATACGGGTGGTGCGGCCACAGCATGGCGCGCATGCGCTCACCTAGGACCGCGCCGGGGCTGTTGTCGATCCGCTGGCGTCGCTCCTCTCCGATGACATCGCGTTCCGACAGGAACGTCTCCTCGGAGAAGCGGAGGTTGCGCATGCGATCGGCTTCCATGCGCATCACCAGCTCCAGCCGGTCGCGCGCGATGCGCTGGTAGTACGCCGTGTAGTCCCACGCAGTGAACGCGTTATCGACGCCGCCGTTGCGGGCGATAATGCGGGAGAACTCGCCCTCTGGAATCGAGCGCGTGCCTTTGAACATCAAGTGCTCGAAGAAATGCGCGATCCCTGAGTGGCCACGCGGTTCGTCCGCGGACCCGACGCGGTACCACACCATGTGCGTCACAACCGGCGCGCGCCGGTCCGTTATGACCACAACCGTCAAGCCGTTGTTGAGCGTAAAGGTCTCCGGTCGCGGCAGATCACGCGCGAACGCTGACGACCAAGACAAGGCAATGGCTGTGAGCGCCAAGACGCACGCGGCGCGCACGGCCATTCGCCAATCGTGAAACACTGCCTCGCGGCTCAGGTGCCGGGCAGGCGGATGCCGCCGCTACGTTCGCGCTGGATAACGACGCGGCCGCCGCCGGTCGTGCGCCGAATAGCTTCGTCATCTTCCAGGCGCCGCGCTTCCTCTTCCGCATTGAGCGGCGCGGCGCGCGGCGCATCCGACCCGCCGAATGTCAGCACGCGGTTCACGAAACCCTCGCTGCGCCGGACGACGCCTTGGCTTTCATAGTCGATGGTGTCGCGGATATCGGGATCCGCCGCTTCGGCGCCGGCGGACGCGACCAAGGTGCGTTCGCCCTGGCTGGCGCCCTGCCCCACATCGGCGCCGAACAACGCCGCGCGCGCTTCGTCTTGCGGTTGGAGTTCTTGTGGGCGCGGCTCGCCCGGACGCGGCGGACGCAGATTATAGTCGGGCGGAAGCGTCAGCGGCGCCTGCGTCACGACGCGAAACTCGTCGGGCGAAACCTTCGTCGCCCCGACCGCTCGAGAGAACCCGGCGCAACCGCTCGCGGCCGTCGCCGCGGCGAGCACCGCCATCAGTGCGATTGGTTTGGACGTCATCGGCCGGGCGCTCCCTGAATCTAATCCGTCGCTTCTAGCCGAGCCGTACGCCGCTCGCCAAGCCAGACAGCAGTTGAGAAGCGCATGGCGGGTGAGTTTGTCCGTTGTGCGGCGTCAGGCGCCTGAATGGGGTTCGCCCCCGCCCAGCCCCTTGAACCAGACTTTGGCCTGTTCCCAAGGCGTGCCCTTCCCGGGCTCGGACTCGGTGAAAAAGACCATGTCCAGGGCCAGAAGGATGGCGCCCACGGTGATCGCGGCGTCAGCGACGTTGAACACCCAGGGAAACCACAAGCCGTTGAAATCCAGGAAATCCGCTACCGCCCCGAAGCGGATCCGGTCGATCACGTTGCCGAGGGCGCCGCCGATAACCAGCCCAAGCGCCACGGCGGTAAGCCGGCGCTCGGCGGAGCGGAGCCACCACAAAAACACGCCCGAAATGGCGAAAGAAAGCGCAACAAGCCCCCATCGCGCGATATCCTCGCTCGCGCGCAGCAGGCCGAAGCTCACCCCCCGGTTCCAGACCATCTGCAGGTCGAAGATGGGCGATATCTCGATGAAACGACAGCCATAGCCCCCCTCCAGGCATCCGGGAGGGCTGAATCGACCGGGGCCAAGGATCAGCCACTTACTGATCTGATCGAAGACGAAAACAACCGCCGCGAGGGCGAGTCCGAGGCGCAACATGAGCCGGCTTATGACTTTGAGCCGCGCTCCCGGCAAGGGCGGGCGCCCGCGTCCGCTCCCCCATGACCAGTTTGTTATCCACAGACAGACCGCCCTCGGCTAGGTTTGCGAGCGTGGACACTCTGGTCGAAGAAGCGGGAGGGCGGCGCGGCGTCGACGCCGCGTGGTCGATCGGCGTCGATTTCGGCACGGCGTTTTCCAAGGCCGCCGCCACGCGGGTGACAACAGATCAAGGCGGGGCGCTGCGCGAAATGACCCCGCTGCGCCTTGGCGAAGCGGCGGGATGGGATCGCCCCTTCCTGATCCCCTCCTCGATCTATCTCGACCGTGCGCGCGTCCATTTTGGCCACCATGCGGTCACGCGCATTCTTGAAGCGGAGCAGGACAACCGTGAACTCGCGAGATCATTCAAAACCGTGCTGGGCGCCCACAATTTCGAAGGCGCGCTGGATTTCTATCCCACGAAGAACGTCGACCCTGACCGGGTGTTTCGGCTACGCGACCTGATCGTTCTATTCCTTGCCTACCTGCTTGCCCTGATCGAACGCGCGGCCGCGCGCGCCTACGCGTACGAGCCCGGCGGCGTGATCGAAGCGTCGCGCATCTGCTTCAGCAGGCCGGGCTGGATTCCGTCACGGGTGGCCGCGACCCACGACGCGATGATGCACCTCTTCAGCCAAGCGCATCTTGTGAACGCAGCGCTTGGCGCGATGCTGCTCGACCTGGAGGGCGTGGAATACTCCTATGCGCGTGCGGCGCTCGATGGCGCGGCAGCCGCGCCGTCCTTGTTCCAGAATCTGGACGGCGGCATTTACGAAGCCAGCGCCGTCGGCTTGTGCCACCTCAGCGACAAGAACGCGCCGAAGTGCCTTTTGGTCGTTGATGTCGGCGGCGGTACGACAGACATAGCTGGGCTCATGCGCGCGCCCGGAAGCGAACACATCCGCGTGGTGCGCACGGCGCGTCGCACGATTGACGTCGCCGGCGACGACTTTGACGCAGCTCTTCTCGACTATCTGATCGCGAAGAGCAGCTTGCGCGGCAAAGCGGAACAAACAGCGTTGTGGCGGCGTTTGCTGCCCCGCATCCGCGACCTGAAAGAAGAAATCTTCGAACGCGGGTCCGCACGTTTTTCTGGCGGCGGCGTAACGATCAGATGTTCGGCCGGAGAGTTTGAACGTCAGCCGTCGTTTCGCGCCGTCCTTAAGGACATCATCCGTACGTACGATCGCAGTCTCGATGAGGTTTTACGCAATTGCCGCCGTGAGCGCATTCGCCAGCTGGGCGTCGTCATCGCCGGCGGCGGCTCACGCCTTCCCGCGCTGCGGCGTGCGGTCACCCGTCCGCGTTGGAATACGCACGGCGTGCGCATCGTTCATTTGCCGACCACCCCGCGTTGGGGAAACGCGCTTGCGAGCGCAGCCCACTTCGACGCGCTTTTCGCGCAACTGAGTGCGGCGTTCGGCGCCGCCATCTCAAGCTCTGAGTTCTCGCGCTCGGTTCAGGTCTAGAGCATTTTCCGACGAAGTGGACGCCGGTTCGGCGTAAGAAAATGCGACCAAACAAAAACCTAGAGCCCCGATCCGTTTCAAATCGGATCGGGGCTCTAGGATCAATAGGAAGCGGACAGCGAGAAGAACTGGCGCCAATCGCGGTCAGTTTCCTCGGAAGGCGTGCGATCAATCGGCCGCGCGAGCTCAAAGCCCGCGGTGACCCGATCCTGTAGCGTCAGCCGCACGCCCGCTCCGGCGGAGGCCAGATCCTGGCCGCCGCCATCGTTCCACACCTGAGCAGCATCGACGAACGCGTAGCCCTGCGCGAAGGACAACAGCGCGCCCTCCGGATCAAATCCAGCGCGCAACTCCAACGAAGCCGCCAGCCCGCGATCGCCGGATATCTCGCCGTATCCAAACGCTCGACCGAAAACGGCCCCGCCAGCGGTAAACTCCTCCGCGCCAAGCAGCGGCTCAGCCGACCACTGACCCGATACCGCGCCATAGACGCCGAAGTGGCGGCCGAGATCGCGATAGTGCGAAGCGAAGCCGTCGATCTTGAAGAACCGCGCGTCCGCGTCGGCGCGCGACCGCCGCATCGGCGACGCCTCGGAAGCGCCAAGCGCATCGAGGCCGAAGGAGGTCTGCACGATGACGGTGGTCGATCGCCCGGCATCGTCGAGTGTGCCGCGAATCCCGGCGCGCACCACACGCAGTTCATCGGCATAGGCGCCGCTGCCATCCGACCAGTCGTTCTCTTGGTGCAGCGAGTCGAAGCCCGCGCTCAACCAAAGTCCCGCGCGCCGCGTGCGAATGATTGGAAACTCATAGCACAGCGAGACGATCTCGCTATCGCCGCCAATGTCGGCGGACAATAAGTCGGCGCCGTCGTTGGATCGCGACATGCCAGCCGATGCCCGCAACCAAGCGCCGTTCTCAAACGCATACGCCCAGGAGGCTTCCACAAACGTGTACTCAGAGGGCGAGCGCGGCGCGGTGAACACCGCGAGCGCAGCCTGGTCGCGATCCGCGAACACGCCGTTGGCGGCGACGCGTGCGTAGGCCCGCAGTTCATCCATGGCTGGCGTACCGCGATTGTCGACGAAGACATTCGCCGACCGCGCCTCATAGTCCGCCGTGACCACGAGCCGATGGATGTCGCCTTCGATGGGCTCCATGCGCGAGCGCACCGACATGCCGGGCGCATCGCCTGCAAATCCAAGCCGGCGCTCAAGATCACGGAGGTCCGCGATCGGCGCTTCCTGCAAACCCGCCAGATACGACTGTATCCGTTCGGCGCCATCGCCTTCGACGACAACCTCTCCGATGCGCCCCTCATGCACGAGGATGCGCGCAACGCCTCCGGCCGGTTGCGGCGGGACAGTCGCGTAGGACAAAAAATACCCGCGTGCGCGGTAGCGGGCGGTGATCCGCTCGGCGATCCGGGCGAGATCCGTCATGTCGACCTGGCGGGTCAGAAATGGCGTGTAAATTTCCGCGAGCTCGCTGTTCGGGATTGCGCGAGCGCCTTCAATCGATACGCCGAGCAAGGTGAAACAGTCCGCGCTGCCGCTGGCGCAGGTTTCCGGCACGCCGTCATTCGCCAGACCGCGCAGCTCGCTTGCGTTCGCCGTGCCAACCCCGCCCGCGGCGAGCGCCAGCGTCGCGGTCAACGCCGCGCGAACGCGATCGCGGCTGATCGCGAGGGGATCGAGAATGCGCACGCCATGGTTTGTGCGCATCAATCAACAACAGCGCCTTAACGACGATGTTTTCATGGAGTTTATCAGTTCGTTAGCGCCGTTTTGTTAGGCTTTGCGGAAGCGTTGACCCTCGGAAGGCTATGCCGACTATGCAAAAGCTAATCCTCTCTTTATGCGCAGCGGTCGCCGCGTCGCTCACCGGCGTTTCCCCCGCGATGGCGCAACACGCGCCGTGGCGGATTGTGGAAGCCGTTGGCGCGGTTCGGGTGACGGAACCCGGCCAACAAGCCGCGTCAGCACAAGTTTCCGCGCCGCTCACCGCCGGCACAACTGTGACCACAGGCGCGGCAAGCCGCGCCGCGTTGGAGAACGGCCAGCAACGCATCGTCATGACCGCCAATAGCCGGATGACGATCGCGGCGGATTCCACCGACGCGATGACGCGCATCATGCAGGACCTTGGCGCGCTCCTGTTCCAGGTCGATCGCAGAGAACAGCAACATTTCAGGGTGGAGACGCCGCTTCTGGCCGCCGTGGTCAAAGGCACGACGTTCACAGTCACCGCAGGCGGCGGCGAGGACATGGTCCACGTCTCGCAGGGCCTCGTTGAGGTCAGCGCCAATGGCGGCGGCGCGCCAAGCGATGTCGCGGCCGGCATGACGGCGCGGGTCTCGCGCGACGCGCCTGCCGCGGTCAACATGGGCGCGCCCAATGACGCGGCCGCGGATGCACGCGATGCGGCGCCAGGGCTTGACTATGCGGAGGCAAGCGATGGTCTCGTTACGGGCCCCCCTGCGCAGGCCAATCTCGGCGCGGCCTCGAGTGGTCGCGCTACAGGAAACGCTGGCGGCAATTCTGGAAACGCCAATTCCGGCAGCCAAGGCGCCGGCTCAAGCAACGCGAACGGCGGCGCCTCGGGCGGCAATGGTGTCATGGCCGCGCTGCGCTCCGTTGCGGCTTGGGTGAACGGCGGCTCGAGCAATGCCGCGAACGGCGCCTCAAGCGGCGGTAACGGAAGCGGCAATTCTGGCAACGAAAACTCCGGCGGACCGCCCGGTCCACCGCCGAGCCCGCCGCCCGTCCCGCCCGGCAACGGCAACGGCAACGGCAACGGCAATGGGAACGGCAATGGTCCTCCAGACGACGATGACGACCTGCCGCCGCCTCGGCCGGGCCGTCCGTAGCCAATCATGTTCGGGGGCGAACACATCGGGCAGCACGTAAGGGGCGCGGCGTCGAGGACGCTGCGCCTCTTACGCGCGCGCTCGGGGTTCATCCTGGCGGCGTTCGTCCTCGCCGGCGCCTATGCGGGCGACCTCACAAACGGCTTCGACAACAGGCTCTTCGCCTGGCGCTCTAAAGCGCTTGAGCGCGCGCCGACAGAATCGGTTGTCGTGGTTGAAATCGACTCAAGGAGCGTGCGCGCCGCCGGCCAATGGCCCTGGCCGCGCCAGCGTTACGCGCAAGCCATCCGCAATCTCCGCGACGCTGGCGCGGAGCTGATCGCTTTCGACGTGGACTTCAGCGCGCGTTCCGCGCCTGAAGACGATCGCGCCTTGGCAAGCGCTATCGGCGACGACCCCTCGACAATCGTTCTGCCTACTTTCATCCAAGGCGGCGATCTCGCCGAGAATACGCCGCTCGCCAGCCTCTCGCGCGATGCCTTGGTGGCGAGCGTCAATATTCCCATCGATGCGGATGGCGTGGCGCGGCGCTATGCGCTCGGCTACGGTCACGGAGCGCATTTTCATCCAGCCGTGGCCGCCGTCCTTGCGAACGCCCGCTACGGAGACGAGTCCACCTTCCTCGTCGACTACAGCATCGACGAGAGCGCCGTCCCGCGACTGAGCTTCCACGACGTCTTCCGCGGCACGTTTGATCCAGAACTCGTACGCGGACGCCAAGTGCTGATCGGCGCCACCGCGCTTGAACTGGGCGACGAGTTCGCCACCCCGGCGCGCGCCGGCATGCCTGGCGTGTATATCCACGCGCTTGCCTACGAGAGCATCGCGCAGGGGCGCATGCTGGTGCGCTTGAGCCAAGGTTTGGTGCTGCTTATCGCGCTCGGCGTACTTGTTTTGCTTTGGCCGAAGCGCGCGCCGCTCGATGTTCGCCGCGTGATGTTGACGCACGCGGGCGTGGCGGCGTTTCTTGTCTTGGCGCCGCTTGCCCTACAAGCCTTGCTCCCCGTGACGGTCGACATCGGCATCGTACTCCTAGCGCAAGCTTTGTGCATCGTCGCCGCGGTTCAGACCGAACTCGCGCACCGCGCGTTTGAGCTCGGGCGCCAACGCGAGGCGCATTTGAGCTACATCGCGTTTCATGATCCAGAAACGGACCTCCCCAACCGACGCGCGATGCTTGACGCCATCGGCGGCGCGCTGAACACGACGAACGACCGCGCCGTCGTCGCCATCACAGTTGGGATCGACCGTTTCCCCGTGCTTCGCGCCGCCATCGGCTACGCCAACGCAAACGCGCTGGTGCGAGAGCTGGCCCAACGCTTATCGGCGAAAAGCGGCTCGCCGGTACATCACCTCTCGACATCCATCGTGGGGCTCGTCATCGCCGCCGACTGCGCCGACACTGCACGCAATATGTGCGAGGCGTGCCTCGCCCAACTGGACAAAACCATCGATATTGGTGGCGGCGAGGTCGACATCGCGATCCGCATTGGCGCCGCCGCCTCGACCAGCGCCGAGAACGCGAGCGCTGAAACGCTGCTCGAACAAGCCGCCGTGGCCATCGATCTCGCGCGCATGCGCAACCGGCGGTACGTGATGTTCGATGCGCACGACATGCCCGACCCCAAAGTGCAGCTGGCGCTCGTGAGCGATATCGGCCGCGGCCTTGCACGCGACGAATTCGCTCTCCTGTATCAGCCCAAACGCTGCACGCGCACGGGCGCTATCGTCGGCGCCGAAGCGCTGATGCGGTGGACCCATCCCGTTCACGGGCCGATCTCTCCAGATCGCTTCATTGGCGCCGCTGAAGACACGGGCGCGATCCACGACCTAACCCTTTGGGCGATTAATCGTGCGGTCGCGGACCAGATGGAACTTCAATCGCAAGGTCGCTCCATGCGGCTGTCGATCAACATCTCCGCGCGATCCCTGATCGACCCCGGCTTCTGTGGCATCGTCATCGACGCCATTCGCGAAGCCGGCGCCGACATTTGCTTTGAGATCACTGAAACCGCGATCATCGACGATCCGCTGGCGGCCATCTCCGCGATCACGGCGTTCCGCGACGCCGGCATCAAGGTGTCGATCGACGACTATGGCTCGGGGCTGTCGTCGCTCGGCTACCTCAAGCAAATCGCGGCGGACGAGCTTAAGATCGACAAGTCCCTGATTGCCGATCTCACAAACAGCCCGCGCGACCGCCTCATTTTGAAATCCACCATCGATCTCGCGCACGGCCTCGGCATGAGCGTCGTGATCGAGGGCGTCGAAGACGAAGCCACTCTGGCGTTGGTGACCGCGCTCGGGTGCGACATCGTCCAGGGCTACCTTATCTCGCGTCCACTGCCATTGCAGGGCCTGGAAGAGATCGGCGTAGACCATGCTACGCGCCGCGCTGCCCACGCCTAGCCCTCGCGCGCATCCCAAGCGGCGACCGCTTCGGCGTCGCGCGGCGTGATGTCTGGATAGCGCGGGTCCGCGGTTGCGGGATCGAAATATTTCCACGAGCGCGCGCACTTCACGCCGGGCGCTTTCTCGACGAGCACCGCCACCCCGGCGACATCCGGCGAGCGAAACGCTTCCGTTGGCCCTTCGCCAGCTTCGATCACAATGCCGCTGGTGATGCAGAGCTCTGCGAAATCGATCGATTGCAAAGCCGCGCGCAGATGCTCGTCAGCGACGAAAACGCGCGGCGCGGCCTCAAGGGCCGAACCAATCACCTTGTCGCGGCGCGCAACTTCCAGCGCGCCGGTGACGACGCCGCGCGCCTCACGCAAGCGCGCCATTTCCTCACCGGCGAAATCGTCCTCCCAGGCGTCCGGCGTCGCGGGGAACTGACGAAGATGGACGGACTTGGCTTCGGGATGGCGCGTGAGCCAAGCTTCTTCGGTGGTGAACGGAAGAATTGGCGCCAGCCACGCCGTGAGACGAGACAGCGTCTCGTCGATCGCCGTGCGACAGGCGCGCCGGCGCAGACTAGTCGGCGCATCGCAATAGAGCGCATCCTTGCGCACATCGACATAGAAGGCGGAGAAGTCGACGTTGCAGAACTCGACGATGGCCGAGAGCGCGTCGCGGAACTGGTAGGTGTTGTAGGCCTCGCGCACGACGCGGTCGAGTTGCCAGAGGCGGTGGTAGAGCCAGCGTTCGAGGAGCTGGACCTCCCCCTCCCCTAGAGGGGG
>DDSN01000040.1:0-1313 GCA_002343395.1 Hyphomonadaceae bacterium UBA2389
CAGGGAAGCCTCCGGGCGATCACATTCTTCTATACGCGCGCGGCGGCGCGCGCCCTGGGTAGAGCTAGCCCATTGGGCTCCGCGAGAGCAAGGACGAGACGCCCAAGGCGCAAATGCAGGGACTTGATCCAAAGCAAAACATGGATGCAAGTTAGGCGCGACCTTGTCATGGGGCCGCGTTCTTCTCGGCCAGCGAGGCGATCATGAAACCCATTGCGGCTCAGCCTTCAGCGCTGTCGGGGCAGGTCCGTTCCCCATTGCGCCGCGTCGCCTTCATCGGCGGTTTCGACGATTTGATCGCGCGGGCCCAGCGTGGCGATCGGACCGCGTTCAGTGCGCTCATGAGCGCCCATAAGGACGATCTCTATCGCTTTGTGCGCCGCCGCTTCGCTGACGCCGACGCGGCAAGCGATATCGTTCAAGAAGCCTTCGTCGCGGCCTGGGGCGCAATGGCGAGTTTCGATCCAGACCGTTCGTTCAAGACCTGGCTCCACGCGATCGCGTTGAACAAATGCCGGGACGCCGCGCGCCGCGCCGCGACCCGCCGAGGTTTCTGGGGCCAGTGTCCCGAAGGTGAGGACCTGCGCGTCGCCGACGACGCGCCCTCGCCCGAGGCGGAAACGATAGGCCGCGAAGAAGTGCGCATACTGCGCCAGGCGCTGGCGGCCTTGCCCGAGCATCTGCGCGAGGCGCTGATGCTCACCGCCGTCGACGGTCTATCGCAAGCGGCCGCTAGCGCAACGCTCGGCTGCTCAGTGAAGTCGCTTGAGTATCGCGTGCATCGCGCGCGCGAATTGCTCGCAAGCGAGAGGGCGCGCCGCGCGACGCCGCAGCGCTAGCTTTGGCCCTGAAGGCATGGGACAAATCGCACGCTTGAGGCGGCCGTGAAGATGGGTCCCATTCTTACAATCAATTGCGGCTCATCGAGCGTGCGCGTTGCGTGTTTTGCGCCCGATGTCGTATGGCGTGCGCATTTGAGCGGCATTGGGCGCGAGGACCCGCAACTCACAATCGGGCGCGCGGGCAAAATGAAAACGATTGAACCATCGCGCGCCGGCGATCATGGCGAGGCGCTTGAAGCGCTTTTCAACGCCTTGCCGCCGATTGCGCCTAACGCCATCGGCCACCGTGTGGTCCATGGCGGCGCCGACTTTGTGGCGCCCACTCTGCTTGAGGGCGGGGTCGAGGCAAGGCTTTTGGACTTTACCGCCATGGCGCCCTTGCACCAAAGCGCCAACCTTGCGGGCGTCGCTGCGGCCCGGGCGCGCTGGCCCGACCGCCCGCATGTCGCCTGCTTCGACACCGCCTTCCAC
>DDSN01000040.1:1397-8409 GCA_002343395.1 Hyphomonadaceae bacterium UBA2389
CGCAGCATCGAGACATCAATGGGGTTCTCAACTGTTTCGGGCTTGCCGATGGCGACGCGGAGCGGAGACATCGACCCGGGCGTTGTGCTGCACCTGCTGCGCGCCGGCCGCTCTCTTGAGGACGTCGAGGATCTTCTCAATCGCCGATCAGGATTGCTCGGCCTTTCGGGCGTGAGCGCCGACATGGCCGAATTGTTGGTTTCGCCAGACCCCCGCGCCGCGGAAGCGGTGGAGCTCTTCTGCCAGACAGGTCGGCGTTGGCTTGCGGGTCTTGCGGGCGTTCTGGGCGGCGTCGACCGGGTGGTGTTTACAGGTGGTATTGGCGAGAACGCGCCGCGCGTGCGCGCGGCGATATGCGAGGGCCTGAGCTTTATGGGGGTGGACCTCGACAAGGGGCGTAACGAGGCGGGCGCTGGCGTGATTTCGCGCGACGGCGCGCAAATCATCATCGAGGTGCGCGCCGCTGACGAGGAAGCCGTTATCGCGGGTGAGACCCGCGCTGCGCTGGCGACGATGAGCTAATTTGGACGCACACCCATGTGTCAGGGCGCGGACGCTGGCGTGCGTATTGGTTGATGGCGAGAAGAAGGGCGCGCGCCGGCCCCAAGCGGATATTGTCGTGTCAGCACCAGCCAGCGACGCATGGCGGGAGGGGTATGGCGTCATCCGCCACCGGCCCGAGACCGTCGCGAAAATCGAAAACCTTGTCGCGCGCCACTGGATGGACGGGGCGCTGGCTGATCGCGACAGGGCGCTTACCTTGTGCGCGGCTGCTGACCGTCTCGCCAGCGCCGCAATGTGGACCGTGGCGCACATGAGTTACGCCACGCGCGTCGATCTAAGCGGCGCAGACTTGGCCGCGGACGCTTTTAAGGCAGCGCCCGAAGGCCATATGGGCGGCTCGCTCAACGCAGCCATCGCCTTTGTCGGGTTCCATCTTGCCAACGCGCTCACCGGGCAGACGCGCGCCTGGGTGTTGGGGCAGGGCCATTGCGTTGCCGCGATCGAAGCGGTGAACGCGCTCTTGGAGGATCTATCTCCCGCCCAACAGGGGCGCTACGGGCGCAGCGAAGCTGGTCTCTCGCGGCTCGCGGCCGACTTTTATTCTTATGCATTGACGCCAGAAGGGCGCCCAGCGGCGCCGCTCGGAAGTCACGTCAATCCGCACACTGCTGGCGGCGTCTCCGAAGGCGGCTATCTGGGTTTTGCCGAAACCCAATACGTCCATATGCCCTTGCCCGGAGAGCGATTGGTCGCGTTCTTGAGCGACGGAGCGTTTGAAGAACAGCGTGGCTCCGACTGGTCGCCGCGATGGTGGCGCGCCGAAGAAAGCGGCTTTGTCGTGCCCGTCATGATCCTCAATGGCAGGCGCATCGAGCAGCGCACCGAAATCGGCCAGGAGGGCGGCGCCGAGTGGCTCGCTCAGCATCTGCGGCTAAGCGGTTTTGATCCCATCATCATCGACGGTCACGATCCGCTGGCCTACGCCGCCGCCATCATCGAAGCCGAATCTGCACTCATGCATTTCACATCCATGTCGGGGCGGGCCTATCCAGCCCGGCTTCCCTATGTGATCGCGCGCTGCGTCAAGGGCTATGGCTTTCCGGGGGCGGGCACAAATCGCGCGCACAATTTGCCGCTTGCCGGAAATCCTCACATCGACGCGGAAGCGCGGCGGCAATTTAATGAGGGCGCACGCGCGCTCTTTGTGCCGAAAGCTGAACTCGATGCGGCGGCGCAGGCATTTGCTGTTCACGATGCGCAACAGCGGCCGCGCGAAAGCCGTCATCCGCTGGCAACGCGATCTGTCCCGCCGCCGGTTTTGCCTGAGCCGGCTTGGGCCCCCGAAGGGGGTGCAAGTTGCGCCATGGAGGCGCTCGACGCACTTTTCGTTGAGATCGTCAAAGCCAATCCGGATCTACGCGTGCGTGTCGGCAACCCTGACGAGTTGAAAAGCAATCACATGGGTGCAACGCTCGATTTGTTGCGCCACCGCGTGAATGCGCCCGAGCCGGGCGCACCCGAAGCGGTGGACGGCGCCGTCATTACCGCGCTCAATGAGGAAGCAGTCATTGGCGCGGCGCTCGGCAATAAAGGCGGGCTCAATCTCGCCGTGAGCTACGAAGCCTTCGCCATGAAAATGCTGGGGGCGCTGCGCCAAGACATCATCTTTGCCCGCCGTCAGCGCGAGATCGGCGTCCCGCCCGGTTGGCTGACGGTGGCGCTTATCGCCACGTCCCACACCTGGGAAAACGCCAAGAACGAACAGTCGCACCAGGATCCGACCTTGCCCGAGGCGCTTCTGGGCGAAATGGCGGACACCGCGCGCGTGCTGTTTCCGATCGACGCCAATTCCGCGGCGGCCGCGCTTCGCAGCGTCTACGCCTCGCATGGTCAAATCGCGTGCCTCGTGACGCCGAAGCGCGCTGTGGCTCGCTTGCTCAGCGGGGCGCGCGCCCACCAAGCCGTGGCTGATGGCGCAGCACTTCTCCTCGGCGACCCTAGAGAGGCTGACCTCCAATTCGTCGCGATTGGCGCCTATCAAACTGCGGAAGCCTTACGTGCGAGCGAACGCTTGATGGCGCGTGGCCGTTCGGCATGCGTCACCGCGCTTTTAGAGCCTGGCCGCTTCCGCGCCGGGCGCGACGAGATCGAAACGGCCTATGCCGCGAGCGAGGCGCAGCGCAGACATTTCTTCCCGGAGGAGACGCTGCGCGTTTTTCTCACCCATACGCGTCCGGAACCAATGCTTGGCGCTTTGCGCCGGCTCGACGATGGACCTTCACGCACCAGCGCGCTTGGCTTCATCAATCGGGGCGGCACGCTCGACGTATTCGGCATGCTGTTCGCCAACCGCTCGACCTGGGCGCATGCGCTTGAGGCCGCAGCTCGCATCCTGGGCTGTGGTCGCGAGGAGTTTTTGTCGGAGGTCGAACTGAACGCACTCGACGGACGCGGCGACCCCAATGTTCTACGCGTTGCACCTCAGTAGAAAGAAGCCAACGACATGAGTTTGACCTTAACGAGTCTCGGCGCAGCGGGAACGGTCACCGGTTCAAAGCACCTCTTGGAGGCGGATGGCCGGCGCATTCTGGTGGATTGCGGCATGTTCCAGGGGCTTAAGGTCCTGCGCGAGCGCAATTGGGCGCCGCTCGCGATCCCGCCGGAGTCGATCGATGCGGTGGTGCTGACGCATGCGCACTTGGACCACAGCGGCTATCTCCCGAAGCTCGTGCGCGACGGCTTTAGGGGGCCCGTCTATTGCTCCTCCGCGACGGCCGATCTCTGCGACATCCTGTTGAAGGATAGCGCCAGAATAGCCGAGAACGATGCCGAATACGCCAACCGTAGAGGCCACACAAAGCATAAGCCCGCGCTTCCACTTTACACCGTGCGCGACGCTGAGGCCGCATTGAAGCAGCTGAAGCCGATCGCCTTCGAGACGGAAACAAGCGTTGAAGGCGGCGCCAAGATGCAGCTGCGCCGTGCAGGCCACATCCTCGGCGCGGCCACGGTCGAATTCAATTGGCAAGGGCGCGGAATCGTATTTTCCGGCGATTTGGGACGTTATGATGACGTGTTCATGCCTGATCCCGCGCCGGTGAACGCGGCCGATTATGTGGTCGTTGAATCGACATATGGCGATCGCATCCATCCCAAAAACGATCCGATGGAAGCCTTGGGCGCGGTCGTGGAGCGGACGGTGCGCCGCGGCGGCACCGTCGTTATTCCCGCGTTCGCCGTCGGGCGCACTCAAGTTCTCCTTTATCACCTGTGGATGCTGAAGCGCGCAGGACGCATCCAGTCCGTGCCTATCTTTCTCGACAGTCCGATGGCGATCAATGCGACCGAACTCCTATGCGGCCATTTAGACGACCATCGCTTTTCAGCCGAGACCTGCGAGCAATCCTGCGCCATCGCCACCTATGTGCGCGATGTCGAAGACTCAAAGGCCATTGTGTCAAATCCGATGCCCAAGATCGTCATTGCAGGCAGCGGCATGGCGACCGGCGGGCGCGTCTTGCACCACATCAAGGCGTTCGGGCCCGAGGCCAAGAATACGATCCTGTTTGCCGGCTATCAGGCCGTCGGCACGCGAGGCGCCCGTCTGCTTGCTGGTGAAACCGAGATCAAGATGTTTGGCCAATGGATTCCGATCCGGGCTGAAATCGCCAACCTGCCTGAACTCTCAGCCCACGCCGACGCCGGCGAGATCATCCGCTGGCTGAGCGGCTTTGAAAAGCCGCCGCGCCGCACCTTCATAGTGCACGGCGAGCCGGACGCTTCCGATGCGCTGCGCGTGCGCATCGAGCGCGAACTCGGCTGGGACGCGGCGGTTGTCGATGATCAGCGCAGGTATGAACTCGCATGAGCGCCGCGCCAACGACCAGGGAGGGCGAACACGCTTCGCATCTTGTGGCCAAGCGCCTCAAGCTTCTCTCGCAAGACGACGCGATCGTTCTGATGCGCACCGATTGTCACGTCTGCAAGTCCGAAGGGCTGTCCGCGCGCGCTCGCGTGCTCTTGACCGCTGGTGATCGGCGCGTGATCGCAACGCTCTACCAGGTCGAGAACGATTGGCTGACTGTCGATGAAGCGGGGTTGTCCGAGGCGGCGTGGAAACGCCTGGCCGTAGCCGATGGTGAACACATAGCCGTCAGTCATGCGCCGCCGCTTGACTCGCTTGCTGACGTGCGACGGCGCATGTATGGCGGCCGCCTCGATCAGCGCGCGTTCCGCTCTATCATCGGCGACATCGCCGGTGGTCGCTATGTCGACATTCATCTCGCCACGTTTATCGCCGCGTGCTCGGCCTTTCCGCTCGATCTCGATGAAATCACCTCGCTCACGCGCGCCATGGTGGAAGTGGGCGAGCGTCTCTCCTGGCCTTCGGCGATGGTGGTCGACAAACATTGCGTGGGCGGCCTACCTGGCAATCGCACCACGCCAATCGTGGTCGCTATCGTCGCGAGCTTGGGGCTCCTCATGCCCAAGACCTCTTCGCGCGCGATCACCTCGCCGTCGGGCACGGCCGACACAATGGAGACCTTGGCGCCCGTCGATCTCGATATTGCCGCCATGCGCCGCGTCGTCGAGGCCGAAGGCGGCTGCATCGCCTGGGGCGGCGCCGTGCGCCTCTCGCCAGCCGATGACGTGCTCATCCGCATCGAGCGCGCGCTTGATATCGACACCGAAGGTCAGCTCATCGCCTCGGTCCTGTCCAAAAAAATCGCCGCGGGCGCCAGTCACGTCGTGCTCGATCTGCCTGTGGGGCTCACAGCGAAGATCCGCACGCCGGAGGCGGCGCGCGATCTGAGCGCGCCCCTCTTCGGCCCCGACGATCACGCCGGCGTTCGGGAGCTCGCTCTTGGTGACGGCGGCGAGGAGGCTCTCGTCTCGAATCCCGCCAAGGACCACCGCGTCGGCGCGGACGAAGCCGCTCTCGCCGAGCCTCGCGGTGATGCGCTTGATGTCGCCCACCTCTTTGGCGCCAACCGTGGCGACGCCGTCCGAGACGATGACGAGGCGCGGCTGCGCGAGCGCGGCGCCCGTCTTGCGGGCCCAGACCAGGGCGCGCGCGAGATCCGACGCCCCGAGCGCGCCGCGCTGCTCGATCCGCTTCACGTGCTCGTCGCCGAACGCCTTGGCCGGGCCGGCGTAGATCGGCTCGACCTGTTGGTCGAAGCACGCGACCGATATCGGTGCGTCCGGAGGCAGCGCGGCGACGACATCACGCAGCGCGGCGACCCCTCGGCTCATGTCGAGCGCCCGCGACGCGCTCGTATCCACCAAGATGACGGCGCTGTCGAAGGCCTCGCGCGCGCTCGCGGCATCGGGGATCCTCACCCGAACGAGCGCCTCCTTGCCAGCGCGGATGCCCACGTCCTCGTCGCTCGACCACTGGTCGCGCGGCACGAGGAGATCGCCGGCGGGCTTGGTATCGAGCGCGTGGTGCACCGCGATCGCGTTCCCGCCGCGGAACACTTCGGCGTCGAGCTTGGCCACCGTCGGTAGGCCGGCGAAGCGAAGCCGGTAGGGCGCGCGCTCGGTCAGGGTCTCGGTGTAGGTGACGACGAGCTCCTTCCGCTCCTTCGCGAAGATGGGGAACACGCGCACGGCCAGCTCGTTGCCCGCCCCCTGCTCGAGGAGGGCCGGGTCGCGCTTCTGGTGCAGGAACTCTTCGTACGTCACGCGGGCCCGCTGCTTCTCGACGACCTCGCTCTCCATCCACGCCCCGCGGATCTTCATCGCGAAGCGGCTGAGCGACGCCCCCGGCGGGACGGTGAAGGTGAACCGGCCCTCGATGGTGCGATCTTCGGGGTTGTCGAACGAGAGGCGCAGCTCGGTGACGGCCACCGGGTCCTCGATGACGGTGGTCGCGCTGACCGCGGCTATCGCCAGGCCGACGCCGTCCGTCGAGGTGAGCGAGAACGGAGGCGGGGCCGGACGCTCGTGCGCGAGGCCCGGCTCGGGGAGCAGGACCGCCTGAACGGGCGGCGGTGCGCTCTCTCTCGGAGCGGCCCCACCACACGACAGACCTACGGTGACGGCGAACAGCCCGAGCATGCAAAGGGATGCACGGGGCATGGGTCCACCGACAGCGGCGAGCCAGGAATGTTCCCGGCGGCGGTCAGGTCATTTTGGCTGTCGGCCGAGGCGCCGTCGCCGTAGGCGCGAGCCCGTCTCCCTGAAAGGACGTCCCGTCGGCGAGGAGGTACTGGCCCACCGTCTCGTAGCGGGCTGGCCCTCGCCCCGGGGCCGCGAGGACCTGCTGAGCCGTCGCCTTGCCGAAGGTGCGCTCGCCCTCGAGCACCGCTCCGCCCGACACGGCCATGACCCCGGCGAANNCGCCGACGCCGTCTGCCCGTCGACGATCACGCGCACCGCCGCCTGGTACGCCCTGGGCCCGCGGCTCTTGATGACAGCTTCGTCTCCGTCAGTGTCGCGAAAGCGCGCGAGCACCACCCCGGCGTCGCAGAGATCGCTCGCCAGATCGAGCGCTGCCCGAGCA
>DDSN01000143.1:0-69582 GCA_002343395.1 Hyphomonadaceae bacterium UBA2389
GATTGGCTACAGGACCACCCAGAGGGTTGGTGCGCGTTGAAGGGGAACAGCATGCTCAAGAGAATACTCGCGCTGTTGGTGGTCACGATTTGCTGCGGGACGGCGCCCCTTGCCGTCGCACAGCAGCGCGCGCCCCTGGATTGGTTCGTCGGGTATGACACCCACAGGGACGCGACCATGTCCCCCAACGGGCGCTACATCGCTGTCCTCCGCCGTGACAATGTTGGCGATACCTTGATCGTTGTGGATATGGAGACGCGGCAATCGCGCGCCATCCAGCGCGCCCGTGCCGACCAAAGCTTGGAAATAACGGGCGTTCGGTTTCTTTCTGATCAGCGGGTGATGTTCACGCTCCTGCAAAAGAACCGGGTAGTGTTCACGCGTGGAAGCGCCGTGCGGCGCGCCAGCGTCGACGATGGCTTTGAATGGAACTCGCGCATCTATGCGGTCAATACCGACGGCAGCAACCTCATCGCGCTTTATGATCCTTCTGCACAGCAAGGCCTCCCGCGCGAGATTGATGCGGCTTTCGTGAGCCGGTTGCCCAGCGACCCTGACCACGTACTCCTTATCGTGCCCGCGATCGGGGGCGCAGAGCTGCGCAAGGTGAACGTGCATGACGCAACCTTTGAGCGCGTCGACCAGGGCACGTTGTTTACATTCAACTGGGTCGTCGACTCGGAAGGAACGCCCGTCCTGCGCCAGGACATAATCGCCGGCGGCAGAGGATATGCTTGGCTTCGGCGCGCGCCGGGCACGCGGGATTGGGTGGAAGTGACTCGCTTCCGCGGAGCCGAGGGGGCCAATTCGGGGCCCACGTTCCAGCCCGTGGGCGCCGCGCTGAGGCCCGGACAAGTTTTCATCCTGGCGCGACGTGACGGCTTCGATACCAGCGGGCTGTACGTTTACGATACTGCCTCTGGCGAGTTCGTCGAGACAGTCCAGACGAATGAGCGCTTCGATATCTCGAACGCAATCCGCGACACGGAGAACAATAGCATTCTGGCAGCTTGCTGGTGGGCGTACAGATGGACCTGCGAGCCGAAGGATCCGGAATTCGGCGCAAGATGGACATCCATCAACAACGCCGTCGGAAATGATGTCAACGTTCGTCTACTGGCACGCTCCGAAGACAACAATCGTTGGCTTATCTCTGTCGATGGGCCGCAGAACCTTGGCGCCTATTACATCTACAATCATCAAAACCACTCGCTCAACGCGATACTCCAGGCACGCCCCGGAACTAACCCAGCGATGCTCCCGACACAGCACGTCGTTGAATATGCAGCATCCGATGGCATGCAGCAGTGGGGATATCTATGGCTGCCGCCGGGAGTCCGCAGCATCGCGGAAGCGCGCAATCTGCCCACCATCGTTGTTCCTCATGGCGGCCCGGAAGGTCGCGATGTGTGGGGCTTTGATCCCTTTGCGATTTCGTTCGCGAGCCAAGGATACGCGGTCTTTCAACCCAACTTTCGAGGCGGCGGCGGGTTTGGGCGGCGCTTTGTTGAAGCGGGGCACGGCCAATGGGGCCAGCGCATGCAACAAGATGTCGTTGATGGCGCTCGCTATCTCGTGACGCGTGGCATCTCTGATCCAAACCGGATGTGCATCAACGGTTGGTCATACGGCGGCTATGTCGCCTTCAGCGCCTCCTACCTCAACACCGACACATTCCGCTGCTCCGTGGCCGGCGCCGGAGTTTCAGATCTCCGCGCGATGCTGCGTTGGGTGCGCGCTGGAACCTCAGAAAACGATGTCGTTAGCGGCGGCGGCGGCGGCTCTCAGTCCATCTCTTATCAATATTGGACGGACGCGATTGGTGAGCCTGGACGCGACGGCGAGCGCCTCGACCAATTTTCGGCCGCAAGAAACGCGGCGAGTGTGGGCATGCCGTTGCTCATTATCCATGGCGACGAGGACCAAACCGTGCCGATTGAGCAGAGTGAGCTTATGGTCCGCGCGATGGAACGCGCTGGAAAGCCCACGCGCCTTGTCGTACTCCACGACATCGATCACTACGCCACTCCAATTCAGGGAGAAGCTTGGACCACTGTGCTGACTGAAGCGCTCGCCTTCTTCAATCAGCACATCGGGCCAGGAGTGCCGCCACCATCGGCTCCGCAAGCGCAGCAATAAGCGGCTACCGTACTATTGGCGCGCCAGTCCGACAGCGTGAAGCGCGCAACCGTGAGTGTGAAGCCAGTCGCGGGCCAGCTCAAATCCGGGTGTGCACGCGCGGACGTGCGCCCAGAATCGGCGCGAGTGGTTCATTTCACGCAAATGAGCCACTTCGTGCGCGGCGAGGTAATCGAGCACAAACGGCGGCGCCAAAACAATGCGCCAGGCGAAAGAGAGCACGCCGTCGGCTGAGCAAGATCCCCATCGGGACCGAAGCTCTTTCACTTGAATGCGCGCAGGCTGCACTCGCAGCGTTGCGGCATGTCGCGCGACGGCGAGTGAAAGGTCAGCGCGCGCTTGGTCCTTGAGATACCGGAGCAACCTCCCCTCGAATAGCGCGGGATCGGGTGCTGGTACGACGAGCCGCGGCGTGGCGCCCTCTTCCACGCGCGGCGACGTACGGCCGTGCTCATAGACGAGTTCATGGGATGCACCCCGCAACGGCGCAAAAGCGCCTGGCGACAAGCTCACGCCACTGGGCAAACGGGCAAGTTCAGACACGATCCACAACGCCCGCTCGGCGGCGAACCGCACAGCTCGTTTGAGTTGCCGTTGGGATGGCGCCGTGGCGATCGCTTCACGCCGCGTGGGATCGATGCGTACGGAAACGTGACGCGCACGCGGATTCACGACGAGCCTGATCGGAACGCGGCGCCCATCGCTTGTTTCAACTTCGGTCTGAGCGGGCGCGGGCGCCGCACGCGAATCAAAACCCATACCCGAGAATCGCACGACTGCCGCTAACGCCCAAGGGCTCTCACACGCACGGACTGACGGAGCGTTAGTGCTCGCTGGCCAACCGCAATCTCGCCCTTTGAAAACGGGCGCGTGTCGACGCAGACTGAAATTCGCGCATGAACGCACGCACGCGCGGATAAATCTCGGAGCGAAACCGCCTGCCGCTAAACACGCCGTAGTGCCCAACACCAGGCTGGATGTAGTCGCGTTGCATGGATTCCGGGATGTTTGAACACAGGGCGTGCGCTGCTTGTGTCTGGCCGATACCGGAAATGTCGTCGTTTTCCCCTTCAACCGTGAGCAGCGCGGTTCGTGTTATCGCCCTTGGATCAACCGTGGCGCCCCGGTGCCGCATCCGCCCTGTGGCAAGCGTATATTCTTGGAAAACTTCGACCAGCGTTTGGATATAGAACTCCTCGGTCAAATCCATCACCGCGAGGTACTCATCGTAGAATTCGCGATGCCTCTCGGCGCTGTCGCCATCGCCCTTGATCAAGTTTTGAAAATATTCGTGATGGGCGTCCACGTGGCGCGACAGATTCATCCCGAGAAAACTCGCGAGCTGCAGGAAGCCTGGGTAAACGCGGCGAAACGCGCCGGGATATATCGCAGGCACGGTATGGACCATGTTCTGCTTGAACCACTCAATCTCGCGCTCCTCGGCCAACTTGTTTGGCGTTGTCGGCGAGCGTCGTGCATCAATGGGCGAACCCATGATCGTCATGGTCGCGGGGCAGCAAGGGTCGTTTTCTTGCGCCAACAACGAAACCGCCGCCAACACGGCGGGTCCAGGCTGACAAACCGCAACGACATGGGTTTCCGGTCCGAGCGCACGCAGCATTCCAAGGATATGATCAATGTAGTCGTTGAGGTCGAAGCGCCCCGCCAGAACGGGCGCCATGCGCGCGTCCGCCCAGTCGGTGATGTAAACGTCATGCTCTGGCAGGAACGCCTCAACGGTCCCGCGCAGCAAAGTCGCATAATGACCCGACATGGGCGCAACGATCAAAACCGTCGGGTCAAGCCTATCTCCGCGCGCGGCCCTGAGCGCTTCGGCGTCGCGCGCGAAGTGCACCATATTGCACCAAGGCGTGGACCAAACGACCGTCGGTGAGACGGGAACTTCGACCCCCTCGACGTTCGTCGTTGGCAGCATCCAGTCAGGTTTTCGGTACCGCCTGGTGACAGTTTCAAACAGGTCGGAAGCCGCGGCGGCGGCCCGCGCGGCCTCAGTGCCCGAAGCAGGATTGAGCGGCGAGCGCAGCACCGACGATTGGATCATCGCCGCGAGGCGCAGTGGCGCCATCGACCAATGGCCAAATTCATAAAGCGAGTAGAGCATCACGCCCTTTCATGCTGCACCGCAACGTCGATCCTGCGGCGCCCCCCATTGCCAACAAGCTAATACGCTCAACCGGGGCATTTCCGCGTTTAGACAAGAGCCTAGCCGCCATCGCTTCCGCCGCTAGTCAGAACTAGCCGTGCTCAGCCACCGGAATGCAGCTTGCTTCCCATAATCAAGAGCGAGACAGCCCAGCGGCGATACATGCCGATATGTCTTCCGCGCTTGTGGCCACCATTGGGCTCCGAGGATCTTCTGGGTCCGCTCGGCTCATGGTGGGGATAATCGCGACCGTGCGCCAGCTCCCATCGAGGACGTAGAGGAGCGAAGAATGGTCAATATTGTAGTTTGTATCGCCCACGTTGCCGGGCGCCCGCTGCGCATAGACCCTGAAGGCCGCCTCGGCGGCCGCCACCTGAGATTCCGTGCCGGTCAGCCCGATGAGACCCGCTGGAAATCCTTGCGTCTGCAAGTACTCCGCCATCGCGCTCGGCGTGTCGCGCGCCGGGTCGACGGAAATCAGGACGGGTTGGATATCAAAGCCGGTGGGCTGGGAAAGCGCTTCCGCCAGCACGTACATGCTCGTGGGGCAAACGTCCGGGCAGTGGGTGAATCCGAAATAAACCACCGCTGGCGATCCGGCGAAGTCCGCCTGCGTGACGCGAGCTCCGTTTGAATCGATCAAATCAATTGGCCCGCCGACAGCATCGGCATTTTCCAAGATGCAGTTCTCCGCAACCGGCGCACCTTTTCCCGCGGGCCCCCGCTGGCTGACCGCGACGAGCGCGACTGTCGCCACCAAAGCGGCAACCGCCAGCACAGGGATGATCGCGCCGGTCAGGCTACGGCGTGGCGTTTCAGTCTGTCTTGGTGTGTCGGCGGGTTTCGTCACCATCGAAGCTAGGCACCAGACTTCCCCTTGGTTCAACGCGGCGGAGAGGCGCAGGCGGCGCATGGGCCCGCTAATGACACAAAACCGCCCCAAATGGCTTGAGGCCAGCGCAGAGTTAGATCATGTGTGCGCCAGCGAAATGGCTGCCCCCTCGCCCCTTCCAAGCTTCTGGACCGCGCAAAGCCGCGTACGCCTGCGTACGCTCATTCTTCTTCGTTGGCTGGCTATCATCGGACAGGTCGCGGCGGTTGTGCTGGTCCGCTACGGGCTCAATGTGGAGTTCCCTGCTGAATGGGCATTCGTGCTCATCGCCGTTTCAGTCGCTCTCAACGTCGCGCTTGTAGCGACGCGGCGCTCGCAGGACCTCGCGCGCGAATGGGAAGCGGCCGCGTTGCTCGCTTACGACGCTATTCAGCTCGCGGCGCTGCTCGCACTGACCGGCGGACTACAAAACCCCTTCGTGTTTCTGTTCATTGCGCCTGTCGCGGTGTCCGCAACAATTCTACGGCCAACCGTGACCGCGGTTCTTGCTACCCTCACTTTCGCATGCGTTGGCGCCATTTCGGTGTGGCGACTGCCGCTGCCCTGGCCCGATTCATCGACCTTCGAGGTGCCTGAGCTTTACGAGCTTGGAATCGCCGCCGCTGTGTTGGTCGGGCTTGGCTTCACGTCTGTTTATGCGTGGCGCGTCGCTGCGGAGGAAGAACGCCTCAACATCGCGCTCGCAGCAGTCCAGGCTGTGTTGGCACGCGAGCAAACGCTCTCGGCCCTGGGCGGCCTTGCCGCCGCTGCCGCCCATGAATTGGGCACGCCCCTCGCAACCATTCACTTGGTTGCCAAGGAAATGGCGCGCGACGCCGCACCCGAAGATCCCCGCGCCGAGGATCTGCAGCTCCTCGTTCAACAAAGCGAGCGTTGTCGCTCGATCCTCAAACAGCTCTCGGCCAATCGAGAACAGGGCGACATCATGACTCAACGGGCGCCGATCCGGTCGCTGCTTGAGGAAATCGCGGCGCCACATGAAGGGCTGGGCGCGGAGATCGTCATTCGCGTCCATGGAGACGGCCCGCTCGACGTGCGCCGCATGCCGGAGATTGTGCATGCGTTGGGCGGCATTGTCGAAAATGCGGTGGGCTTCGCCAACACGAGGGTCGATATTGAGGCGTCTTGGAGCAGCGAGCAGGTCGAGATCATGGTGCTCGACGACGGCCCGGGCTTTGCGCCAGCTATCTTGAACCGCCTCGGAGAGCCCTATCTTACTGAACGCGACCGCGAAGGCGTGGCCGGAGGACTGGGGCTCGGCTTCTTCATCTCAAAAACGCTTTTGGAGCGAACTGGCGGCAGGCTCGATGTTCGCAACGAGCGTCCGCCGGGTCGGGGCGCGGTCGTCAAGACCGTATGGCCCCGCGCAGCGATCGAGGCTCCATCTCTTTGATCTTGAAGAACATGCTGGACGTGTGACACATCGGAGTAATGATGACGGCCCCGATCGAAGGCGAGAAATCGCTCCTCATTCTTGACGACGACGCGGCCTTCCGCACGCGACTCGCGCGCGCGCTTGAACAGCGGGGCTTTGACGTAACGGCCGTTGGGACCGTTTCGGAAGCTTCCGACGTAGCCGCCAAGTCGCCCCCGGCTTACGCGGTCCTCGACCTACGTCTGGAGGACGGATCAGGCCTTACTGTCGTTGAAGCGCTCAGCAAGCATCGCTCAGACTGCAGAGTTGTCATTTTGACAGGCTACGGCGCGATCGCCACTGCGGTTGCCGCTGTGAAAGCAGGCGCCGTTGACTATCTCGCCAAGCCCGCCGACCCGGAAGACATCGTCAAGGCGCTTCTGGCTTCTCCAGATGACAGGCCGGAACCGCCAGACAATCCAATGAGCGCCGATCGTATTCGTTGGGAACACATCCAGAGAGTCTACGAACTCTGCGGTCATAACGTTTCCGAGACCGCGCGCCGCCTCAATATGCACAGGCGCACGCTGCAGCGCATCCTCGCCAAGCGAGCGCCGCGATGAGCCGCTTCGACACCGCGCCTCACGCGTGATATCCGCCCATCCGCCATGACAGACGTTCAGTCTCCGTTTCTCCGCGAAGTCAAAGCGCGGGGCCAGTTTCACCAGTGCACCGACCTCGACGGTTTGGATGCGGCCGCCCGCGTTGGCGTCACCGGGTACATCGGGTTCGACATGACAGCGCCGTCGCTGCATGTCGGCAATCTCACACAGATCATGTTCCTGCGCCGGCTCCAGCAAGCAGGCGGACGACCGATCGTGCTCCTGGGCGGAGGAACGACGCGCGTCGGCGATCCCTCCGGCAAGGAAGAGATGCGTCAGCTTTTGTCAGAGGAACAAATTCTGAAAAATACCGCCTCGATACGCGGAACATTCGACAGGTTTCTGCAGTTTGGAGAAGGCAAGTCGGACGCTGTTCTCGTCGACAACTCGGAGTGGCTTCTTCCTCTCAACTATCTGGACTTCCTTCGCACGGTAGGCCGCCACATGTCGGTCAACCGCATGCTGACGATGGATAGCGTGCGCCTCCGGCTAGAGCGCGAGCAGCCGATGAGCTTCATCGAATTCAACTATATGATCCTACAGGCCTACGATTTCGTTGAGCTGCATCGACGTTATGGATGCCGCCTGCAGATGGGCGGCTCGGATCAGTGGGGGAACATCGTCAACGGCGTTGAACTGGGTCGTCGGATGGACGGCGCCGAGTTGTTTGGATTGACTCAGCCGCTCATCACCACGGCATCCGGCGCAAAGATGGGGAAGACCGCCCAGGGTGCGGTTTGGCTGAACGCCGATATACTTTCTCCGTATGAGTACTGGCAGTATTGGCGAAACGCCGAAGACGCTGACGTTGGGCGTTTCCTTAGAATATTCACTGACCTGCCCCTCCCCGAGATCTCACGTCTGGAGGCGCTTCGCGGCGCTGAAATCAATGACGCGAAGAAGGTCCTCGCCACGGAAGCAACCGCGCTCTTGCATGGTCGCACCGAAGCCCAAAAGGCCGAGCAGGCCGCGCGCGCCACCTTCGAAGATGGGTCTCTTTCAACGGATCTGCCTACCTTTGACATAGCGCGCGCCGAGCTCGCCTCTGGCTTGCGCCTAACAGCTGCTTTGGTACGGGCCGAGCTCGTTGCATCCAACGGTGAAGCGAAACGGCAGATCACGCAGCGGTCTATTCGTGTGAACGACGAGGTCATCACGGACGAGCTCGCCAACTTATCGAGTGCCGACGCAACCAACGGCGTCATCAAGCTATCGCTGGGAAAGAAGAAGCACGCGCTCCTGCGCCCCATCTAGTAGGGCAGCGCCGCCGTTTCTTGCGACTCGTGCGGCGGTTCAGCATCGCCACGTGTCGAGCCGCTTTGGTCCGAAGCCGGCGGCGTGACAGCGGGCTCGCTTGCTGATGGAGGCTCTTCCTCCCGCTGTGGCAGCGGCTCAAAAATTCTCCGTAGGATTCCCGGCGTCAGTGCTGACACCGGATTGACCCCCACGCGCGGCGTAGCTGCCGGGCCATTGATCGAATATGTCATGCCGAAGACGCCCTCGCCGCGCCGCGAAACAATCAGATTGCCCAGTACTGGAATCTCACCAAGCATGGAGAGGTTGAGCGTTGGCGACGGCGCCACCACCCCGTCGACATCAAGGTTGTCGCGCTCGATATTGTACGCGCCGGATGCCGTCAGCCCAAGTGAAGGTCCGCGCATAGCCCCCTCGCTAAAGGCCAAGCGATCATTGGCATACGTCATCTGCGCTTCCATCACTGAAAAGGCGATGCCGTCACCGTTGAGCGAATCGACAAGCCCCCTCAGTGAACCCGCCGATGACAGCAACCGAGCCATCGCGGGAAGACGCACCACACGCACGTCATCCAGCCGCACGCTAAAGCGCGCGCTTGAAGACGCGCCACTGCGCCAATCGCCGTCAGCGCTCGCGGTTCCGCCGACAACATTCTCCGACCCTGTTAGCGCTGCGACCGCAAATCCAGCGTCGCCGGACCGGAAGCGCACGCGCCCGCGCGGGTCGTTGGGTTGGGGACCAAGCGAAAGTTCGAATTGCTGGTTTGTGGGCGTCCTACCCTCAACCGCCAGTGTTTGAAGCACTCCACGATTCGTATTGAGTGACACTCGCGCATTGTTAAGCGTTGCGCCGCCACGCATTTTCAGCCTGTCCACCACCACACTTGCGCGAAGCGGCGGGCTGGGTTCGCGCTCGGCAGCACCGCCATTTGGGCCTTCTGCTGGCGCCATAAAAGGCGCTGCGTCAAAGAGCGCGCCTCTTACATTGACATCGAGACCGCCATCCGCGCCCCTCGCCCCGCTAATGCGAGCATCGGAACTCCCTTCGATAACGAGCCGCGAGAAATCAAGCGCCGCGAGTTGATTACTTCGATCCAGCCGAACCGCGCCCTGAGCCAGCAGACCCGCGCCACGGGCGTCAATCGCGTTGAAGGCGAGCCCGCCATCAGCCTGTCGCTGCACCGTGAACCGCGCGCTTGCCGCCTGACCCGCACGCTTACGCCAAAAATTCCAGGGCGACTGGACGGCGGCGTCAGTTACATCGACTTCAATATCGGCATTGTCGACGTCAAAGCCACGACCACGCCCAGTGACGGTCACCCCGACCCGCCCCTCCGCGTAGTGAGCGATTGTGTACCCCAGCCGCTCCAAGTCGTCAGCGTCGAAGACACCCGCGATCATGTACTCCGAATAGCCGGCACGGGAACCTTGCTGGAGGTGCTCGGTCCACCTCGCGTCTTGGATTTGCGAGGCGCCCGCTCTGAGTGGGCCGCTTACAGTGACAGCACGCTGATCGCCGGTGACCCGCAGCTGTCCTTGAGACAGCGCAATCCGCCGGGTCGTCATGGTTCCCGCGAAATCGCGCAACTCGCCGTCAATGCTAAAGCGCCAATCTTCTCTTGCCGCCTCGCGCACCATCGGGCGCTGTATCCTCACGTTCATTGCGCCGCGCCCGGTCGCTGTGGCGACATCCACTGGCAAGCGGTCCCGCATATTAATTGGCTCTTGCTGCAGCACCTCCAGAAAGCGCCGAACCTCTCCCTCGACGCGGCCAGTTATCGTGGCCATGGCGCCACGCGGCTTGAAGCGCGGCAACTCCACGCGCGCATTCGAAATCGCCAAGTTGTTCAGGCGCGCTTGCTGAGCAACAAGCTCGAAACTGTTTCCACGAAGCAACGCTTGGCCACGCACCTCGGTCACCGGCGACATCGTGTCCGCGAACCTGAACGAACCGCCTTCAACGTCGAAACGGACATCAACGGCCTCATTGCGATAGACGCCAGCCGCGACATCCGATGGACGTATGTCAAGTTGAATGCGCGCATTGGTCACGCGCCCCGACTCAAGCGCGCCCACAACATAGTCTCGTGACGCCTCGCCAAGCCCAATCGGCCACATCGCGATCACGGAACGCGCATCCAATGCGCCCTCCACCGCGCCAGTCAGAACGATTCCTGGACGCATCCGCCGGTCGGCGCCTGACGGCGCCCAGTAAACCCGACCCGACGCGGAAACCAAACCGTCCCCAGAACGCGCGCGGAGCTGCGTCAGCGTGATCGTCCGCTCCCCGGCCGCGACAGCGCCCGACACCTCGACGTCAGACAACGCGATCGGTTGAGGAAAAGCGCTGGGCACCTCCAAGGTCATCGCAGGTAAGGAAACGCGGAAATTCGCAGGCTCCCCCGGCGCTGCTCGCATGATCGCGGATACGTCGCGCACGCGAATGTCGCCCCGCAGACGGGTCCGGTCTCCACCCAACGTGAGTTCGTCGATGACGAGTTCATCGCCCTGAAGATCATAACGACCGTGAAAACGACCGCCCTCAATGCGCACGCGTTCGCCGCCGACATCGGCCGAACCGCTTCCGAGCCGCGCTTCCCCCTCAAACCGATTGACCCCTGACGCGCGATCGAGACCCACGGTGACCGTCGCCGTCAAAGGCGCATCAAGGCCAGCGAACGGCCCTAATGCAGCAGGCGAGAACAGGGCACGTGGCCGAGCTTCCTCGGTGCTGAACTCTATGAGTGCCGACTGAAACCGTGTGTCCGTCGAGAGACGCAAGCGCGCCGGCGCTGTCCCTTCGGCGCCCTCAAGCCGCGCATCCGCGACCAACTCCAAAGAACGTGCGCGGCGCTCAAGTTGAAGATTTGCGCCGCTCGCGGTCCACCGTCCGCCACCACCTTCGTCAACGACCGCCAATGCGGCGTTACCGAGGCTTATGCCGCGCAAACTACCGCCAGGGCCGATTGGGCGAAACGCTTCCGACAGGCCATCCAGCAACCGTGCGACGCGCTGCTCAAGCGTTTCGTTGGGCGGGGGCGGAGGAATGACTAAATCAGGCGACGCGCCCTCCGGTCCAAACGCTATATGGACCGCGCCATCCGCCTTGCGCGTAATCGTAATTGCCCCGCCTTCAAAGTCAGCGCGCACGATATGCACGCGACCAATGAGAAGCGGCAGCACCGCAACCTCGATGCGCGCCTCCTCGGAGCGAGACAAGATGTTGCCGCCGCCATCTTCGATGGTGACACCGACGGCTCTCAGTTCTAGCGCCCCTCGCGGCGCCCAGGAGAGCCGCACCTGTTCGAGTCCGACTGGTCGTCCGTCGCGAGCCGCGCTCAGTTCAGCTTGAATTTGGCCCCGCAGAAATCCCAATTCGATCGGCCCCTGAGAGAGCCGCCACCAGGCGATACCAGCGCCGATCGCCAGGGCTGCGATAAGCGCCAAAACGACCTCCAGTGCGATGAGCGTCGAGCGGCGTATCATTGCCTCGCCTGCTCCCCCCTTGGACGGCATCTAGCGCCGCGGAACGCGCGCAGGCAAAAACAAGCCTGCTGCCCGCCTTGTATCCCCGGAAAGGGTGCGACGATGAAGAAAAAGGAACTCAAGGCTGGCGACCCCGCCCCCCTTTTTGATCTGCCGACGGCCGGAGGCGGACGCATCAGCCTGGCAAGCCTCAAGGGCCAGCGTGTCGTTGTTTACTTCTACCCGAAAGACGACACACCCGGTTGTACACAAGAAGCCCTAAACTTCACTGAAAAGGCCAAGGCCTTCGCAAGCGCAAAAACCACCGTCATCGGTGTTTCCCGCGATAGCGTCGCCAAGCACGATAAGTTCGCGGCGAAACATGGGCTTTCACTGACATTAGCATCGGATGAAGCTGGCGACGTCTGCCGAGACTACGGCGTCTGGGGCGAGAAGACCCTTTACGGCCGCACCTTCATGGGCATTGAGCGCAGCACCTTTTTGATCGACGAGGAGGGAAAACTAGCCCGAATTTGGCGCAAGGTCGGCGTGCGGGGCCACGTCGATGATGTTCTCGCGGCAGCAGAAACTACCTAGCGCCGCTAGCCTAGTCGCCCGAGAAATCCAGGCTCTTTGCGTTAAGCACCCTGAAATTGTTGTAAACAGCGCAGCCGACCTGTTGCAATTCGGCGGGGATTCAGGTTGGATCAGTCTGCGGCGGGGCTTACGCATTTTTTGTTTAAGTTAGTGGGCGGTGGCGGACAATGAGCCAGTTCGGATCGCAGGCGCGGGCGCTTTTTGATCGCGTATTTCCAGAACGCCAGATTTATCACCGCAGCGGTGGTGCGGTCAGGTATGTATCGCTTTCCCCGAGCAAGCAGGCGTTACTAGCGCTCGGCGCAGTCGGGCTTGCGGGTTGGTGCGTCTACGCGACCGCCAATACGCTCATGGAAGGCCCGCAGGCGACGGCTTCTAATGCAGAGGTTGAGCGCGAGCGCGCAAAATACGACCGGTGGTTGAATGAATCGCGCGCCCAGGCGGCCGCTTCGCAGGCGTTGCTCGAAGAGAGGACGCGGCAGTTCGACCGAGCCACGCAAGATTTTGAGAGCCGCCATGAAGTTTTGCGGTCTCTGCTGGAGTATGCGGGCGGTAACAGCGTACAGCTGGCGGCCACCCGCCCTATCGAGCGCGACGGCGCGCGGATCATCATGGCGGCTTCGATTGACGAAGCCGAACCGCGGCAGTCGCGCGCTACGGCCAATGAAGCTTACCGAGTTACGACGGTCGGGTTCCGCGCTCGCGCCGAGCAATTGCAGGCTGACCAAGAGCGGACACTTTCAGAGCTCGAGGATCAAGTCGCGGAGCGGAGTGAAACAGTCCGCGGCGTCTTGAGGCTGACTGGCGTTAGCATGGCTTCCCTCACGGGTCCCGATTCCGACGCTGGCCCGCTCGTTCCTCAGGATTTCGTCGCCTATCTGCGTGATAGCGGTCTGAACCCGGCGTTTGCGGAACGGGTTGCGCAGGTCGCTGCACGGGTCACCGAATCTCGTCGGCTTGGCGATATCGCCAACTCAACGCCTCTCGCTCCTCCGGTCGCCGTTGATTACCGTGAAACGTCGGGCTACGGCCAACGAATTGATCCGTTCACTGGACGGCCAGCGTTCCATTCGGGGCTTGACCTTGCCGCGTTCGAGCGCGCGCCAGTGGTGGCGACGTCTCCGGGCACGGTCGTGTACGCCGGGACACGCTCGGGGTATGGCTATACCGTCGAGATTGACCATGGGCACGGGTTCCGTACCCGTTATGCTCACTTGCGCGATATCCAAGTCGAACGCGGCGACCAGGTCGCCATCGGTCAGCGGATAGGCTCAATGGGCAGTACTGGCCGCAGCACCGCCACACATTTGCATTATGAAGTGTGGTTTAGGGGTCGCGCGGTGGACCCGGTCAATTTTCTAAGGGCAGGACGGCATGTTCACGAACAAGGGTAGACCTTCAGATTCAATGCCGGCGACCCCTGAGCCTATGTCCCAACCTCGCAGAACTCCTGGACGTGCTGGGATCGCGTCGATCATTGCGAACGGCGTGAAGATCACGGGAACGATCGACGCGGACGGCGCCGAGATTCAGGTAGACGGTGAAGTTGAAGGCAACGTTCGCGGCGGGTCGTTGACAGTCGGGGACACCGGCATGGTCAAAGGAGACGTGATTTCAGAAAGCGTGACTGTTCACGGCCGTGTGGAAGGCTCCGTGCGCGCCCGCAAGGTGATGCTCGCCCGCAACGCCCACGTCCTTGGCGACATCGTCCATCAATCCCTATCGGTTGAGATGGGTGCGGTCTTTGAGGGGCAGTGCCGCTACTTACAGGACCCGCTTTCGCAACCAGGCCAGGGCGCTCCTTCTGCGCCAACATCGCCGCCCGAGCGCCCCTCGATGTTTGGCGGCGGCTCGGTTTTTGGTGACTCGGACGACCGGATGGCGTCCGGCGTGGTTGTGACGGGGTCATCGAACTAGTTTAAGTTTTGGGTTGGAATACAAACTCAAAGGCCCGACTTAACCGTCGGGCCTTTTTCTATTGGCTTGGCTCACTCAATGTCGGCCACCTGCTTTTCCGCCGCTCCGCTGACGCGCGCCGCCAAGGACGCGGCCATGAACTGATCGAGATCGCCGTCCAGAACGCCCTGCGTGTCCGAGGTTTCAACACCGGTCCGCAGGTCTTTGACCATCTGGTAGGGTTGAAGAACATAGGACCTGATTTGGCGCCCCCAACCGATCTCGGTTTTTGTGTCCTCCAAAGCCTGTGCGGCGGCTTCCCTTTTCTGCAACTCGGCTTCGTATAATCTCGCTCGCAGCATGTCCCAGGCGGCGGCGCGGTTCTTGTGCTGACTTCGCTCCGACTGGCAAGCAACGACGATGCCGGTTGGCATGTGTGTGAGTCGAACTGCTGAATCGGTCTTGTTTACGTGCTGACCGCCCGCGCCTGATGAGCGGTAGGTATCGGTGCGGACATCCTTCTCGTTGATTTCGATCTCAATCGACTCATCGATCTTGGGGTACACCCAAACACTCGCGAAGGACGTGTGCCGGCGTGCGTTTGAATCGTAGGGACTGATGCGCACAAGCCGATGAACGCCCGCCTCGGTTTTGAGCCAGCCGTACGCGTTTTCTCCCTGCACTAAGATGGTCGCCGACTTAATGCCTGCTGTGTCGCCGCCCTGCTCCTCAAGCAGATCGACTTTGAAACCGCGCGCGCCCGCCCAGCGCGAATACATGCGCAGCAGCATCTGAGTCCAGTCTTGGCTCTCCGTGCCGCCGGCGCCAGAGTTGAACTCCACGTAGGCGTCGTTGCCGTCTGCTTCTCCTGAAAGCAGCGCTTCAAGCTCGGCTTTTGAAGCACGCTCTCTGACCTTGGCCAATGTCGCTTGCGCCTCGTCAATGAGCCCCTCATCGCTTTCCGCCTCAGCCATCTCGGCGAGTTCGACCGAGTCGCGTAGATCGCGCTCGAGTGACAAAATCGACGACATGCCTGCTTCGAGCTTGTTACGCTCGCGCATGAGCTTTTGGGCTTTCTCCGGATCGTTCCAAAAATCGGACCGTTCGGAGAGAGCGGTTAGTTCGTCAAATCGGACCTGGGCGCGATCCCAGTCAAAGACGCCTCCGAAGTAAGGACACCACGGATTCAATCTGCTCGGCTAAGTTGGCGATCTCTGCGCGCACGACCAAGTTCCTAAAGACCAAAAGACTCAGCAGGTTGGATAGGCGATTGGCAAGGCCAGGCAAAGCCCGCGTCGACTAGTAAAGTCCCCCAAGGTCCTCGGACTGCTCTTGATCGTTGCGTTGGCGCCGCTCCGTTCCACTCGGCGTAACGCCAAAGTCCGAGAGAACCCGCGGATCAATTGGATCGGTGCCGCCAAAGACGAAGGGCGAAGAGCTCACATCGCGCGTGGGCTCGGTATCGGGCCGGAACGCCTCAAGAATCGTTTGCGTCGTGCTTGGGCCGGGTAGCAATCCAGTCTGAGCGTCAATGCGGACAAGCCTAACCCCGCCGGGAATTCTGAACGGCGTTGGTTGGGTACCATCCAGAGCGACGCGCATGAAATCCCGGAAGATTGGCGCCGCGATGCGCCCACCGGTTTCCGCGTCTCCCATATCGCGGGGCGTATCAAAACCAGCCCAAACGCCGACAACGAGGTCGGGCGAGAATCCGATGAACCACGCATCCTTGTAGTCGTTGGTGGTTCCTGTTTTTCCGCCTAGCGGATAACCGAGTTCGGCGACGACGGTCGCCGTTCCGCGTTGCACCACACCTTCGGCCATTGAGACGATCTGATAGGCGGTGACCGGGTCCAACACCTGCTGGCGGGTATCCGCCAACGTCGGCGGCGCTTGGCGGCGCCAAGGCGCCGTGCATTCGGGGCATTCGCGCTGATCGCGTCGGAACACCGAACGGCCCGTGCGATCTTGTATCCGGTCAACGAGGACTGGCTGAATCCACCGACCGCCATTCACGAACATTCCGTACGCTGTGGTCATGCGCATGAGCGACGTCTCGCCGGCGCCTAGGGCCAACGAGAACACCGCCGGGGTATTTTCACCGTAGACGCCCAAGCGCTGTCCGTACTGGAGCACGCGCTCTGGTCCCATCTCGTAGGCGACACGCGCGGTCATCGCATTTCGCGACATCTCCAAGCCGCGCCGCAACGTGGTTGGCCCATAATACTCGCGCGTGTAATTTTCCGGTGACCAGTTGGTTCCATCACCAGCTTCAATCGCCAACGGACCATCGTCGATGAGAGTTGCGGGCGTTAATCCGTAGTCCAGAGCCGCTGCATAGACGATTGGTTTGAAGGACGAGCCGGGTTGGCGCATCGCTTGGGTCGCGCGGTTGAGTCCGCCCACTTCGTTAAACGAATAGCCGCCTACCATCGCGAGCACGCGGCCGGTGTGGGGGTCTATGGCGACGAGAGCGCCTTGTATCTCCGGCACCTGCCGCAGCGTATAGCCGCCATTCGAACCGCGCGTCGCGTAAACGATTGCGCCGCGACGGAGGGCGCGATCTGTTTCTCGGCGCGCACCCTGGGCCGCCCACTGCGCATCATTATTGGAGAGGCGCCCGCTCTGGCCGCTTTCGTCCGTAAGCGTGATCGCGCCGTTCGCGACGCGCGTTACCATGGCGCGCGCCCAGTTGGATAGTTGTGGGGGCGCGGCAGCCGCATGCAACTGCGCCTGTACGTCGCCATCGGCATCACCTGATCCGATCGGCCCGCGCCACAGATGGCGCCGATCATAGGCTTCAAGACCTGCGCGCAAGGATCGCGCGGCGGCGAGTTGCAACCGCGTGTCGATCGTCGAGCGAATAGACAGACCCCCATCATAAAGAGCGTCTTCGCCGTATTGATCCTGCACTTGCCGTCGCACTTCCTCCACGAAGTGTGACGCGGCGATGAACTCATCGCCGGCAAGCCGGTCAGTGGTCACAAGCGGAGCGGCTTGGGCTTCGGCAGCTTGTTCTTGCGTAATCACGCCGCGTTCAAGCATGCGGCTAATCGCGTAATTTCGCCGCGCCACAGCCCGATCGAGGTGGCGCGGCACTTGGTAGTTCGCGGGGCCTTTAGGCAGGATGGCGAGATAAGCGGCCTCAGCCACCGTGAGTTCAGATAGCGGCTTGTCAAAATAATTGAGCGCTGCGGCTGCTACTCCGTAGGCCCGGTTTCCCAGGTAAATCTGGTTGAGATACAGTTCCAGGATTCGTTCTTTGTCGAGCGCGCGCTCGATCCGTTGCGCCATGAGACCTTCGCGGAACTTGGTATAGACAGCGCAAAAAAGTCCGCGGATGCCGCCCTCGCAACCCGCGGCGCGTCCGGTAAGCATGTTGCCGGCGACCTGCTGCGTAATGGTGGAAGCACCCTCGAGCCTGCGCCCGCGCAAGACATTGCCCACGTTTGAGAGCATGGCGCGCGCGAGGCCAGCATAGTCGATCCCCGAATGCTCAAAGAAGCGCGAGTCCTCGACGGAAATGAAAGCGTTCTTCACATAGTCAGGAATCTGTTCGATCGGCACAAAAACCCGCTGCTCACGCGCAAACTCCGCGACCAATGCGCCATCACCCGCGTGGACACGACTTGTCACTGGCGGTTGGTAGTCTTGGAGGTCTTCGAGGCTTGGCAGGCCCTGCAAGGCAACAATCAAGAAACCGCCAATCGCTAGAACGCCGACTCCTGCCATGGCGGCGACGCCGAGCAAGATTTTCCGCCACAGCGAGCCGCGCCTTAACCAGCCGCCGCCGTCGTCAAAATCGTCGCTGAAGCCGCGCCCACGGATGTCGCCGTCCCAGTCGCGTCCAAAGGAATCGTCCTGCCGCATTGAGCCCCGCATTTTGCGCGTAGTTGAACGGTCGGGCCTCACCCCGCAATAGGGCGCGATTAAGGCGACGCGCTCGTAATGTCCACAGGCGGCTGCTAGCGCCGAAACCGCGCCGTTTTTAGGCGCGCGCGTACATTTGCGGCCCAGCGAAGTAAGTATCCACTGACTGCGCCATCGCCTCGGCCAGCCGCTCCCGCGCGCGGGGGTCCGTGAGCCGGCGCTCGTCGGCCACATTGCTCAAAAAGCCAGTCTCAATGAGAACCGCCGGCACATCGGGCGCAAGCAGAACGTAAAAGCCTGCGTTCCGGTGCGTGTTTCGGAGGAGTGGGGCGACCTCACCGACCCGTGGGATCAGCGTCTGGGCAAACTGCGCAGAGCGATTGGTCGTTTCCCGCTGATAAAGATCCACGAGGATGTCGCGCGCGACCCCCTGCCGTGGCGCTTCCCCCAAATCAATTTGCCAGTTTTGCGCACTGACCATGGATTGGGCGCGATCCTCCCCGCGCTCTGAAATCGTGTAAACGGACGCACCTTGGGCGGCGGCATTGGCGTGCGAGTCCGCATGAATGGAAATGAACAGGTCCGCGTTCTGCGCACGCGCGAACCGAACGCGCTGTTCAAGCTCGACAAACTCGTCCCGGTCCCTTGTGAGCGCGACCGAGTAGCGTCCACGGCTCTCAAGTGCTTGGCGCAACATGAGCGCAGTGTTCAGGACCACATCCTTTTCGCGAACCCCCGTGGCGCCGATCGCTCCCGGATCACGCCCACCGTGGCCCGCGTCAATAACGACAGTTCGGCGGGGCGCGCTTCGTCCGAGGTATTCCTGCGGCGCACGCTGCGGCGCGTTCAAAGTTATAGCCGCGAGATCAAACCGAATGTTTGGGTCTTCGCGACCGCCCAAATCCTGCCTTACAAGCCGCGCTTCTCCCGCCAAGTCCAACACGAGCCGCGCGTTCCCGTCAGGGCGGGGCGCATGGCGAAAACGTCTGATAAAGCCCAGACCTTGCCCCTCTCCGGCAGCGCCGTGGGGAAGCTCCAAGCGTGTATTGGCGAGATCGATCACAAAGCGATCCGGTCCGCTCAGGAAAAATGTGTTCACGGCGGCGCGGGCGTTGAGCGCCAACGCAACCCGAACGCCGCCGCCGCCCGTGGGCTGGAGCGCGACCGCGCGCAAGGTGGTGGGAACGCTCGCCCATGCAGGCGCACCGAGGGCCGCGCCGCCGAGTGCGGTCGCGCCAAAGAACGTAAGTGAGCGCCGGGTAACGTTCATGAAGCGAACACATTACCAGCCTCCGCTTGCTATCCAGTTGAAAAGGAAGGTGAAGCGGCCGCTAACCAACAATCGCTTCGCGAACTGCAACATTGCCGACGCAATCCTCTGAGAGACAGGGCAAGTTAACCTAAGGGAGGTCGCGAGATGCGCTTGGCGAAGGTCCTGCTAACTTGGGCATCCCTTTGTGTCTCCGCAGCCGCACAGGCTGACGACGCGATAACGGCAGCGCAGGAGTTTCGTACGATTTGCGGAGCCGATGCGGGCGCGCTCTGGGGCGTCAGCCTGTGCGGCCCCCTGCTGATCGTCGATCCTTCAACCCGGGCCGCATGGGGAACTCAACCGGATTCCAACGGCGTTCTCAGCCCTTCCGACAACCAAGGGGGTTGGGTCGGCACTCTGCCGCCGAACATCGGGATAGCCAACACGGCTGCCGATTGGGGTGGCGTACGTTGGAGCATGATCTTGGCGCCCTTGCCCACGATCTCTGAAGAACGCCGCGTGTTGCTTGCGCACGAAGCCTGGCATCGC
The DNA here is from genome assembly GCA_002343395.1 of Hyphomonadaceae bacterium UBA2389. GTDB lineage: Bacteria > Pseudomonadota > Alphaproteobacteria > Caulobacterales > Aquidulcibacteraceae > Vitreimonas. The sequence goes on from DDSN01000143.1 coordinate 20,094, forward strand.
ATTCAGGACCAGATTGGTTTGTCGGCTGTCGGCTCCGACAACGCCCACCTCTCAGCCGAGCAAGGTCGTTACTTCATGCGTCTCGAGATGCGGGCGCTAGCCACTGCTCTGATGTCAGCCTCGGCTGCGCGTCGCCGCGCCGCGCTCGACGCCCTGGCCTTTCGTCGCGCACGTTTGGCTCTGTTCCCCGACGCAACCTCCGATGAGGCCGCGCTCGATCGCAACGAAGGACTCGCGGCCTATACTGGCGTTAAGCTCGGCGCCGGCCAAAACGCGGCCATCTTCGCCGCAAGATCGCTTGGAGCCTACGATCGGCACTCGGCGCTGGCGCGCGCCTACGCCTACGCAACCGGGCCAGCCTATGGGCTTCTGCTTGATGAATTTCAGCCGGACTGGCGTCGACGCCTGACGAACTTCGCCCCCGCTGATTTGCTTGCCATGGCGCTGCGCGCGCCTCAGTTGAGCGACCGGCAACTCTCGCGCCTTGAGCGTCGCTACGGCGGCCCTACTGTCGCCCGCGAGGAACGCGATAGGGCAGCTGCCGAACGAACCCGGGTCGCGGAACTGAGAAATCGTTACTCCGTCGGCCCGCGCCTTGTGTTGCCCCTCAGCCAGGCCCAGATGGAGTTCGACCCCAATCAGGTCACGCCCGTTGATGGGCTCGGTTCATACTATTCAAGGCTTACGCTGCGCGACCGCTGGGGCGAGATTATCGCGGACGAAGGTGCCCTCATAAGTGCGGACTTTCAATGGGTTAGCGTTGCGCAGCCCGCCCCGGACGGACAGAGCGGACCGGGCTGGCGCCTCCGCCTCGCCCCGGGACTGGTTGTTGTCGAACCCGGCGCTGACGGGGCGTGGCGGGTGCCGAGTCCGCCGGAAACCACGCAATAGCGCGCTCGACGCTTCCTTTCCTTCACGAATTCATGCAAAGGTGCCCTATCGTCGTTTTGGGCGCTTTTCGGGATCCCCCCAACCCAAGCGACGCTCTCCCCGCGATATGGGCAAGCGTCTCATCCCGCGGGCTGCGCCCACAGAGGGCAGCGCCCGCATCAGGACCAGCGACCTCGTCCAAGTCGATACGGAGAGCTTCTTCGCCGCCCCGAGGGCGGCCATTTTGGAGTCCGCCGTGATCCCTTGGGATCATCACTTTCACAGCCTGCGTCGCCCCGCTGGCCGGCCTGCGGAACTACTCTCCGCAGGACCCGCCGCGCCTGAGCGCGACGCGCACGGAGCCTGTTTGCATGGCAAAGAAAATGCTCATCGACGCCGCACACCCGGAAGAAACCCGGGTCGCGGTGCTCGACGGAAACCGCGTTGAGGATTTTGATTTCGAGGTCCAATCCAGAAAACAGCTTCGGGGCAATATCTATCTGGCGAAGGTGACGCGTGTTGAGCCGTCATTGCAGGCGGCGTTCGTTGAGTACGGCGGCAATAGACACGGCTTCCTTGCGTTCTCGGAGATCCATCCCGACTACTACGCCATTCCGACAGCCGATCAGGAAAAGATCAAAGCAGAGCTGGCCGAAGCTGAAGCGCGCGCTGCCGAGGACGACACCGAAGAAGACGAAGCCGCCGCTGAGGAGCGGCGGCGCCGCGTTCTAACGCGTCGCTACAAGATCCAAGAGGTGATCCGCCGTCGCCAGATCATGTTGGTGCAGGTGGTCAAGGAAGAGCGCGGCAACAAAGGCGCTGCTCTCACAACCTATTTGTCGCTTGCAGGGCGCTATTGCGTACTGATGCCGAACACCGGGCGTGGCGGCGGCATCTCACGCAAGATCACCCAGGCGACCGACCGTAAGCGCCTCAAGAAGATCGCCCTGGAACTGAACGTTCCCCAGGGCCAAGGACTGATCATTCGCACCGCGGGCGCCAAGCGCACGAAGACCGAGATCAAACGCGATTACGAATACCTCTCGCGCGCCTGGGAGACGATCCGCGACGACACGCTCAAATCAATCGCACCCGCGCTGATTTATGAAGAAAGCTCGTTGGTCAAGCGCGCCATTCGCGATCTATACGACAAGGACGTCGACGAAGTTCACGTTGAAGGAGACGCCGCCTACAAGGAGGCCAAGGACTTCGTAAGAATGCTCATGCCCAGCCACGCCAAGCGTGTGCATTTGTGGAAAGACCCTACGCCGATATTCGCCAAAAACGGTGTCGAGCGGCAACTTGAATCCATTTATTCACCGATCGTCCATCTGAAGAGCGGCGGTTACATTGTCATCAACCAAGCCGAAGCGCTTGTGGCTATCGACGTGAACTCTGGGCGCGCAACGCGCGAACGCAATATTGAACAAACCGCTCTCAAGACGAACCTGGAAGCCGCGGACGAAGCCGCGCGGCAAATGCGGCTGCGTGATCTCGCCGGCCTCATCGTGATCGACTTCATCGACATGGAGGAGAACAAGAACGATCGTTCGGTGGAAAAGCGAATGAAGGACAACCTTCGCTTTGACCGCGCGCGCGTTCAGATGGGCAAGATTTCCGGTTTCGGTCTGCTTGAATTGTCGCGCCAACGTAGGCGCACCGGCGTCCTCGAAGGCACCAGTCACGTCTGCGAGCACTGCCAAGGATCTGGGCGCATTCGGTCGGTCGAATCCGCCGCGCTTACTTTGTTGCGAGCACTAGACGAAACCGCCGCCAGACAACGCAATCGCACCATCGAAGCACGTGCTCCCGCCGACGTCGCGATATACTTGCTCAACGAAAAACGCGACGCGCTTACGGCGATAGAGGACAGCCGCAAGGTACGACTACGCGTGCTGGCCGGACACGGCATGGCGTCGGCCGATTTCGAAGTAAACGTAAGCGGCGACGCTTTCGAAGAGGCGGGCGGGGAATTCGAGGCAGATGTCCCGTCACGCGACGATCGCGAGTCCGTTCGTTTGACCGAGTCGCCCGAAGAGGACGTCGACGATTCCGACGAGGAAGTGGTCGAGGCTACCGATCGCGGCGAGCAGGACGGCGAACGACGCGGACGCCGGCGCCGCGGCCGGCGGGGCGGCCGTAAGCGCAAGGCGGAAGACGGCGAGGCAGCAGAATCGGTCCTCGCCAAAGCCGAAGTCGCCGACGACGCAGCCGAGGCTACCCCAGAAACCGAGCGTGACCGACGCGGCGGAAAACGTCGTCGACGCGGTCGCGGCCGTGGCCGGCGGGTCTACGAAGTCGACGGTGGCGAATGGCTCGATTTCGTGAGCGCGGACCCCAAGCAGCTCGGTCCCCGCCCCGAACGGCACCAACCTAGAGCAACGGTCGAGGCCGAACCGCCGCCGACGCCATCGGGTGACGTCATCGACTACCCAAGCCGACCACCGGAGCCGCTTCCAGAACCAAACGATCTGGGTAATCCTCAAAGTGAGGAACCAACCGTGATGGAAGCGGCGATGGAAGCGGCCTACGAACCCGATCAAGAGCGCCGCGACAAATTCTTCTCGAGGCTCTCGCGGTGGGCGAAAAAAAACGGCTGAGGGACGACGACGCGGCGTGGGCCTTGTTCCCGCCCAAAACCCTCGCTTGAAGGGAGTGGGGCCGAACAATGCGAAGGAGCCTTGATGGCCGCGTCTAGTCTTTCCGCATGTCTTCGCTCCGCTCTGTGCGGATTGGCCATTTTCGCCGCAAGCGCCGCCCACACGCAAGAGGCCTCGGCGCAAGGCCTCATCCGTGACGCTGAGATCGAAGAAACGCTGCGCCTATACGAGACGCCTCTGCTTGAGGCCGCGCGTCTAAATCCTGATGACGTCGACATTTATCTCGTCAGCGATCCTTCGATTAATGCTTTCGTTTCAGGCGGCCAGAACATCTTCGTCCACACAGGCCTGATTATGCAGGCGGAGAATCCGAACGAAATTATCGGGGTCCTCGCGCACGAGACCGGCCACATTGCGGGCGGACATTTGGCGCGCTCGCGCGAGGCGATGGACCAGGCATTGGGGCCGATGCTCATCTCGATCGGCCTGGGCGTGCTCGCCATCGCCGCCGGCGCCCCTGACGCTGGCGCAGCCCTCATCGCTGGCTCGCAGAGCTTCGCAATGGGCAGTTTCGTTCGCCATACGCAAGCACAGGAGTCCTCCGCCGACCAAGCCGCCGTCGAATATCTCGACGCCAGCGGTCAAACCGGTCACGGACTCATCTCATTCTTTAATCGAGAGCTTCGCGTTTACGAGTTCCGCACACGCAATGTTCCACCGTGGATGATGACACACCCGTTCTCGTCGGATCGCGTGGAATCTCTTCGCCTGCGCGTCGAACAAGCACAGAACCGCGACGCCACGGACACAGAAGACAACGTCCGTCGTTTTCGTTTCATGCAGGCGAAGCTTATCGGCTTCATCCAAAGCCAAGGCCAAACGCTTGCGCGCTATCCCTTGAGCGATCGCTCCCCGTACGCGCGCTACGCGCGAGCAGTGGCCTATTATCGCGTGTCTGACCTCGCTCGCGCGCGATCCGAGCTCGACTCGCTCATCGCTGAAGATCCAAACAACCCGTACTTCCAAGAACTCGCGGGTCAGATCCTTTTCGAAAATGGTCGAGCGGCGGAGTCCATCCCCTTCCATCGCCGCTCGCTTCAACTTGCGCCGAATAGCCCGCTTCTGCAGATCAACCTGGCGCGCGCTTTGACTGCCGCCAATGGCCGCGATGGCGCCGAAGAGGCCGTCCGTCTGCTGCAGCAAGCGATTCAAAGGGAGCCGGATAACGCCTTTGCGTGGCGAGAGATCGCACAGGCGCGCGACTTGCTTGGTCAGGAAGCGCTCGCGCAGCTGGCCTCGGCCGAGCAGAACTTCGCTTTGGGCGACTATGGGTCGGCGTTAAGTTTCGCCGAGCGCGCTCGGCGCACTCTCCCCCGCAACACGACCGATTACCAACGGGCTAATGACATCGTGACCTTCGCCGGCAATGAAATGCGCGATCGCGCTAACGACCGGCGCAACCGAGGAAGCCTTGCCCCGGCACGCTAAACGCGGCATCCCCAGGCGCTGTTCAATGGAGCTGCGAAAATCATGGCGCGCCTGATCCTCGGCTTGTTGTTCCTTCTGTTGGCCGCGCCAGCAAACGCTCAGACCTTTAACGCACAAGAGCAGGCCGAGATTCGAGCCATCGTTCGCGAGTACCTCGTCAACAACCCCGACGTCCTGCGCGAGTCTCTTGAAGCCCTGCAAGCAAGGACCGAAAATGAGCGCTGGCAGCGGATGAAAAGCGATCCGCGAGACTTTTCAATCGGTCGTTCGGATGCGCCAATCGTCATCGTGGAGTTTTTCGACTATCGTTGTGGGTACTGTCACGCGGCCCTTGAGTGGGTGACCGACGTTATCCGCACGCGGCGGGACGTTCGCGTTGTTCTAAAGGAGTTTCCAATTCTCAGCCCTGAGTCGATGGAGGCCGCCCAGGCGATCATCGCAGCGATGCCCCAGGGACGCTATTGGCAGTTCCATCAAGCGCTCATGGGCTTCCGTGGCGAACTGACGTCGGCGCGCATCGACGCCCTCGCGCGCGAGGCTGGAATCGACGTTGCACGCATGCGCCGTGCAATGACCGATCCTGAGATCACGCGCCTACTGGAAGACAACCGCGCGCTTGCCATTGACGCCGCCAGTAATCCGGCGACCCCCATTTTTGTTATCAACGGCGAGGTCATTCCCGGCTTCGACCGCGAACGCCTCGATGCACGCTTGCGCGCAGCTACGCGCGAGATCACCGAGGGGCGGAGGCGCTAAAGTCGGCCGGTCGCAGCCGCCACGGTCAGGCGGATTTGGCGTTGCAGAAGCGGAATCCCCAAACGACCCTTTCGAATGGCGCGGCAATATAGAGGTACAAGCGCGGTGTAACCAATCGCCGGAAAGTCGGCGCTCTTGAAGGCGCGCGCCGCAGCCGCGCCCCGCGCGTGAAACCTCAGCGCGAGCGCCACCCCCTCCTCTATCGGCCCGGGTTTGTCCCGCGCAGGATCCGCGCACAAGCGCATCAACCCCCATGCGGTTGCCAAAGAAGGCAAATAGGCCGAGGCGCTGTCGCCGTCGGCGCTGGTTGCATGCAGCGCAAGCCTCATTAGCCCGCCTTGCACGCGCTCGGCGCGCACGCAAGCGGCGTCCCAAGATGAGAAACTGGTGTTCATTGCCTCGACGATTTGCGTCCAGAGCGCTGCCGGCAGGCCCGGCGCGTGCTTCGAATACGCGCGCAAAACAGGGTGAGGCGACGGCGCGCCAGCGTGAGTATTCAACAAGGCGTCGCGCCACCACGCAAGACGAATGGCGGCCAGCGCCGGCTCCCTGGCCGCGATTCGTGCGCGCGACACCTCGTGAAACACGGCGTAAATCGCCACAAGTCGTTCACGCACGATCGACGAACCGAACCTGCTCGCGAGCCACCGATCGTTCTCGACCCGGCGTACAAGCGTCTCGAGCTCGGACATGCCAAACCTCAAAAAAGACGCCCGCGCATCTGCTGCGCGGGCGTCTGACCTCGTTGCTGCTTCCTCTAGAAGAGCGTGCTCGCTCCCGTCATTGCCACCAGCATGGGCGCCGAAAGAAAGGTATTCGTACGCGACAACAACATCGCTGTTCTCGCGTGGGCGGCCTTGGCCGCCGCATCTAGGTTCGCGAACTTGTTGTCGATATTGAGTGCGCGCTGTTGGTTCGGCCAAATGATGAACCAGACGTTGAACCACATCACAATCGCCAGCCACATACCTATGCCGATCAGCACATGCTTGCCGACCGCGAAACTCGGATCGTCCGCCGCACCCAGCGTCAAGGCCTGCAGCAGATAACCCTGGTTCCATGCCAGTAGCAGGCCCGTGATCAACGTGAACATCGCGCCCCACCGAAACCAGAACAGCGCCGCTGGCGCGATGACTTTGCCGATGGCCGGCTTCTGCTCGTCTGGAATCTTCGGCATGTTCGGAATTTGGGTGAAGTTGAAGTAGTAGAGATGGCCGATCCACATGATCCCCACGAGCACGTGGCTCCAGCGCAGCGCCGCTTCCCAAAATGCAGCGTCTCCGAAGGCGTAACCCGCCACCCCCATTGCAAAATAGATCAAGAACAGCGCGCCCACCGCAAGCGCCGTCCAGGCTACATAACGGATGTTACTCAAGAACCAGGCCATGCCTCTCCCTCCAGTCCGCCCGCTTAACGCGCCGGTTGCGGCGCGCCGCGGGCCTCGCCGCCCTCGCGGCCTCGTTTAACACCCCATATCAGGATCGCGGGCGCGGCGACATAAAGCGACGAGTACGTGCCTATGATAATGCCGAAGATCATCGCGATCGCAAAACCCTCAAGGGACTCTCCGCCGAAATAATAAAGGCCGATCAGGGCAAACAACGCCGTACAGCCGGTAATGATGGTTCGAGACAGCGTCTCGTTCAGCGACAAATCCACTAATTCGCCTAGGGGCATTCTCTTATACTTACGGAGGTTCTCGCGCAGGCGGTCGAAAACAACGACCGTATCGTTCATCGAGTAGCCAATAATCGTCAGCAACGCCGCGACGATCGTCAGGTTGAACTCGAGCCTGAAGATCGAAAATACGCCGAGCGTCAGGATCACGTCGTGGAACAACGCCATGACGCCGCCAAGACCGAACTGCCATTCAAAGCGGAACCAGATGTAGATCAGCATGAGCAATATCGCGAGGCCGAGTGCGATGAGTCCGCCCGCGAACAGCTCTTCCGAGACGCGACCGCTCACGGCGTCGACGTTCAACACCCGCGCGCCTTCGGCGACTTGAGGCAGCTCGCGGCGCAATGCTTCAACAGTGTCCGCCACGCCTTCGGTGCTCTCGAAATTGATGATTGCACAATAGGGCGGAGAATCAGCAGGTCGACAGGTTGTTCCCTGCACCTCAACGCCGCCGTCTTGCAGGCGTCCTCCGAGCGTCCGTAAATCACCCAAGTCGATGGGTTGGGGCGCCTCAATCAGGATTGACGTGCCGCCCCGGAAATCGATGCCCAGATTGAACCCGCGCTCCATCACCGCCCCAAAGCGTGCGAGCGGTGTGCCCGCCGCTTGCTGAAATATCTCGATCGGATTGGTGCGGAATCCGCCGGTAAACATGGAAACGAGCGACGCCGACACTGCGGCGATTGAAAGAAACGCAGCGAAAGCGGCGAACTTCACATACGTGAAGTTCGTCTTTTTCGGCAACAAGCGGATAAGCGGCCACCATCCCATGGTCGGCTCCTAGATCGGCAATGTCTTGGGCCGCGCGATGCGGAACCACCAAGCAATCAGAATTTGGGTAACAAGCACGGCGGTGAACACGGACGTCACCACACCGATTGACAAGGTCCACGCGAAACCCCGCACGGGCCCGGCGCCGAACTGGAACAGGATCAACGCAGCGAGGATCGTCGTCAGGTTCGCATCCACGATTGTGATCATCGCACGATTGAACCCCGCATCGATCGCAAGCGCTGGGCCGCGCCCCACCGCCGCCTCTTCTCTCATCCGCTCGTAAATCAACACGTTCGCGTCCACCGCCATTGCGATCGTGAGAATGAGACCTGCGATGCCCGGCAGCGTGAGTACAGCGCCCACTGTCGACATCGCGGCGACGATCAGAACGCCGTTCACCACCAGCGCGATGCAGGCGAAGATGCCAAAGGTGCCGTACGCCAAGAGCATGAACACAAAAGTCACAAGGCCAGCGATTGCTGAGGCGACAACGCCGGAATCAATGGCGTCTTGCCCGAGGCTCGCGCTCACTGTCCGTTCGTCGATCACTGTCAGCGGAGCGGGCAACGCGCCTGCGTTCAGCATGACAGCCAACTCGCGTGCGCTTTCGGCCGAAAAGCGACCTGAAATTTGACCTGTGCCGCCGCAAATCGGTTCATTGATGGTCGGCGCGGTGAGCACCTGGTTGTCCAAGAGAATCGCGAACCGATCCCCCGTGTGCTCACGCGTGATGCGGCAGAAGATCCGCGCGCCCTCGCTGTCGAGTTGGAATGCGAGCACCCACTCGCCCGTCTGCGGATCGGTTGAAGGGTTGGCGCGCACCAAGCGCTCACCAGTGAAACGGGGGCGGCGTTCGACCACGTCGGCGCGATCGCCTACGCCGGGATAGGGCTGCACCACCATTGCACCGGGCGGGATAACGCCTGCGGCGGCCTCTTCGGGGCTTACCTCCCGCACCATGTTGAAGGTCATCAACGCCGTCTGACCGATACGCTCCTTCAGCTGCTCGGGGTCGGAGACACCTGGCGCCTGCACGACGATGCGCGAGTCGCCTTGTCGTTGGATCGATACTTCAGCTGTCCCTGTGGGGTTGATCCGCCGCTCGATCACCGCGATGGATTGCTGCGCGGCCTGCCGGCTTAGCTCACGCAAATACACCGGCGTGATCCGAGCCTCGATGAGCCCGTCGGCGCCCTCGGTAAAGGTGATGATGTCGTTGCCGCCGGAAGGGGACAGCGCGATCTGGCGAATAGCCGCGCGCGCCGCCTCCATCTGCGTTGGGTCGATCAACCTGACCCGCCCTGCATCACCCACAACGCCACGGCCAGTGTAGCGAATTTGCGGGGTCGCCTCGCGAAGCGCTGTCGCCATCTGGTCGGCGATGTTGTCGAGCTGTTGGCGTTGCAGCGTCGAGACATCGACCTCGAGCAGCAACTGCGACCCACCCTGCAAGTCGAGGCCGAGATTAATGCCAGCCCGAGGTAGGAACCCGGGCAGCGCCGTTCGCTGCTGTTCGGTCAAGAAGTTCGGGAGCGCGAAAATCACTCCCAGGATCGTCACTACTGCAACAAGGACGACCCGCCATCGCGCGACATTGAGCATGCGCTATTCCGCCTTGGAATCATTAGCCGGCGCTGGGTCGGTTTTGGAGCGCACCTCTGCGATCGTTCCGCGGATGACGCGCACTTCCACGTTCGGCGCCAACTCGACCCGCACTTCGTCATCAGCGACGGACTTCACCTTGCCAATCAGCCCACCAGAGGTGACCACTATGTCGTTCTTCTTCAATGCAGCGACCATATCCATGTGCCGCTTACGCGCCTGCTGCTGCGGGCGGATGAGAAGAAAGTAGAACACGACAAAGACCAGCAATAGCGGCAGCAATTGCATGATCACGCCGCCCATTGGATCGCCGCCGGCGGGCGCGGCCGCTTGCGCATAAGCAGGAGAAATGAACATTGAACCTCGCGTGATGCGGCGACAGCGCCGCTAGCGACAATAGATGAGGGAGCCGAGTCCCCAGAAAGGCCGGGACTATATCGCCGGAACGGGCCATTTCAATCCAATGGCGCCGCTGAATATGCCGCAGACGAGGCGCTTAGGGCCCCAAAAGAGACATCGGGTCCACCGCGCGAGCGCCCTGTCTCACCTGAAACAGCAGCCGCGCGCGGCCGTCGGCCCGCGCTCCCAGCTCAGCGATAGCCGCCCCAGCGGCCACCGTGTCACCTTCCCGAACGAGCGCGCGGCGGTTGAAGCCATAGGCGCTCACGTAATTGTTCGCATGCCGGATGAGCACCAACGTTCCGTACCCGGGAACATCTTCACCCGCGTAGACGACAACGCCCGGGGCGGATGCATGCACTGGATCGCCGTCCCTGCCCGCTATCTCTATGCCGTCAGATCGCCCACCGCCGGATTGGGGGCCGAAGCGCCCAACGATGCGCCCGTGAAGCGGCATAACGAAAAGTGCGCCGCCACGCGGCGCCGGCGCTGCTTGCGCCGCCGTTTCATCCGCGGCGCTCGCAAGATCCGGCAACGCAATGCGCGCGCCCACCACCAACGGCGCAGCAGGGTCCCGGCGGTTAAAGAGCGCGAGAGAGCGTGGATCGATACCGAAACGATCTGCAACACCTTGTAAGGTGTCGCCCTCCTCAACCACTTGGATCCTTGCGCGGGGTAACCGTAACTCCCGCCCGGGCGCTATCGCATAGGGCGGCTCAAGCCCGTTGCTCTCGATAAGCGCCAGCATGGGAATCTGGTAGCGCGTTGCAACGTCTTGAAGCGTTTCTCCTTCGCGTACGCGGTGACTCCTGGGCCTTTCAGTCGGATCAGCTGCAAACACGTCTTCGGGGCGCAAGGCGAAGGCGCTCAAACCACCATCAACACTTGTCTCGTCGATTGTCGCAGGTGCCGGGTTCCCTTGAGCGGCACCGCCGCTGTAGCTGATTGGCGCGCCGCCGCCGCCCGAGGCGCACGCGCTCGCAAGAGAAGCCACAAAAACAACAGCGCGCATCCAGCCCATTTCTCACCGAATCGCGAGCACGACAATTCGCTAGGCGTCCGCCCCCAACCCATGCTCCAGCGGAGCGACCCGAATCGGCCCCAGATCTTCCCAGGCATCGCTCCGAAACCGCAGTAAACGTTGCGATTCCGACGCCCCTTGCGCCATCAGCAGAGTGCCCCCGGGCTTCAGTTGCGACAGCCATGAGAGCTGCGCCTCGTCGCAAGCAGCGTTGACCACGATGCGATCAAAAGGCGCCGCCTCCTCCCACCCCACGGCGCCATCAGCAGCGTGTACGAAAACCCGCATCAGGCGAGCGCGTCCAATTCTGCCGCGCGCTTCGGCGGCAAGGTCCGGCCATCGCTCAAGCGTGACGACTGAATGAGCTAGGGTGGCCAAGGCCGCGGCCTGAAACCCCGAGCCCGTACCGACTTCCAGCACGGTATGGTTGGATTGAACGTCAAGCGCGGTTAGGACGCGTCCCACAATTGAAGGCTTCGTCATGCTCTGGCCGTGGGCAAGGGGAAGCGCGACATCGTCAAGGGCCACCGCGTGCAAATGCTCTGGCGCGTAGTGATCGCGCGGCGTGCGTTCGAGTGCGCCGAGCACGCGCGCATCGGTGACGCCCGCCTGACGCATCTCCAACACAAAACGCATCAGTCGCGCCGGGTCGCCCATCTCATCCCGCCTTCGGCGGTGAACCGCCAAGCACGCGCTTCAACGACGCAACCGTGTCGCCGTGCGTCAAATCGATGTGGAGAGGCGTCACCGATATCCTCCCCTCATAGATGGCGCGCAAATCCGTGCCTTCGGGAGGATTTGACAGCTTCCCGTGGAAGCCGAGCCAAAAGTAGGAGCCGCCTCGCAAATCGGTGCGCTTGTCCGCAAAGATAATGTGCTGATCGCGCCGACCTTGCGTTGTCATCTCAACGGTCGTCACCTCGTCAGGCGGCGCATCGGGGAAGTTGACGTTCATCAGAACGTCCTTCGGCCAGTCTTGCTTTAATAGCTGCGCCACAATGCCCGGACCAAACGCCTCCGCTGTCTCCCACGGTATCGGCGCCTCTTCGCCGCGGAACCCGCGGGCTTGACTCAGCGCAATCGCGCGAATGCCAAGCTGCATGCCCTGCATAGCCCCCGCGATCGTACCCGAAAACGTCACGTCCTCGGCGATATTCTGGCCACGATTGACGCCGGACAGAACAAGATCGGGCGCGCCACCGTCTATCAAATGCTCAACGCCGAGGAGCACGCAGTCTGTGGGCGTTCCGGAAACCGCAAAACGCTTTGATCCGGCCTGCCGCACACGGATTGGCGCGGTAAGCGTTAAGGCGCGCGAGGCGCCGGATTGTTCATTCTCAGGCGCGACAACCCACACATCGTCGCTTAGCGTACGAGCGATCTTCTCCAGCACGGCAAGCCCCGTCGCGTGGATGCCGTCGTCATTGGTGCACAAAATACGCATGAGAACGCCCGCTTAGCGCGGCAAGCGCCCCTTTGTCACGTGACCGCTACTTGTTGAAGGCGCCAATGATGGCGCCGCCTACGATCGCGGTGGCGAACTGATGGAGAGAATCTATGGCGAGCAGCGTCTCGCCCCCCGCCGGCGAATAGACATAGCCGTAAAAGCGTTCGGCGAAGAGGAAGAACAGAGCCAGCCAAAACCCTGTTTCAGCCCCGGCCAGCCAACCAGACTTATTCCGCCACCGGATCACAAGGGAAAGCCCAATCGCGATGAGGAAGGGTATGATAAATCCAAACGGCATTTTGCTCATGCCGCTCTGCAGTTGCTGTTCGCTCCAGCCGGTTTCCGCCACCCACATCTGCGCGAAAACGACGCCGTAGAAGACAAAGCCAATCAGGTAAATGGCGATGGCGGCGGCGATGACCGCGACCGCGTTGTGACCCATCACACGCATGTTGCACCTCCCCGGTTCGGCGGATAGGCCGCCTGGGAAGGTTCTAACAGTGTTTGCGGTATCTGGCTCCGCATTTTTCGACTAGCGGCAATCGATCGCCCAAATGTCGTAGGTAGGGTGATCCAACGCGCTCAGGCTGGGGCTCGATGCGAAGAGCCACCCGTGGAACACCTCCCGGCGCTGGCTTTCCTCCCCTTCGCGAGCAGGTGGCGTATCAAACACGTCCACGTAAATGCGCACCTCCGGCGTCTCTTCCGGAGCGTTCTTGGAGCAGGACCGCGCAACGACTTCCAAGGAACCGATACGCGCAGCGCGCCCAATTGTAAGCGTGTAATCGCTCGCGTGGCCGGTGATCTTGTCCAGCCCACGGATAACAGCACGTTGGGCAAATGCGGGGCTCGCCGCCGCGGAAAGGAAGACGAGCGCTGCTGCAAACGTTCTGATCATGGCGCGGGCTCCGCTTGTTGCTCTTGGGCCGGCTGTTGCTGAGCGAAGCTGGCGAATAAGGTCAGCAGGTCCACTGAACTTTGAGTATACAAAATTTCTCCGCCTGCCGGCAGCGGCGATGCGCCCGCTGGCTCGATCGCCACGTAGGCGCCGCCAAGCAAGCCATCGTTTGAAACACGCGCGGTGGACTCGTCGAGAACCTCAACACCGCGGTTAATCGCGAATGTGAGCCTGGCCATGTACGTCTGCGGATCAAGTGTGACGCTGCGCACAACGCCGACCTTTACGCCAGAGACGCGCACATCCGCGCCCACATCGATACCGTCGACGCGCTGAAAACGCGCCGAAAGCTCATATCCGCCGCCGCCGCCAGAGCCCTGACCCGCTTGGGCAGCGGCGAAAGCGAAAAAACCGATCGCGACAACTGCGACGATGGCGCCAAGCACGGTTTCACCCCAGCGTTCAACGCTCACGAGGTCTTCTCCGTCGACGCACTTGGCTGCCAAGCCTCATAATCTGACGATGAAGACGCTCGCTTGCCTCCTCGGGCGAGCGACCCCTTAGGCCGGTAGGCATGCACGGTGCCGGTCATATTCGGCTGGTGCTCGAGCTCCCACTTTTGCCGTCGGAGAGGCTCGACGGTGGGCGGCGCGTCGACGATATGATGCATCCAAGCGTGCCAATCCGGGGGGACCCGCGACGCCTCTGCCAACCCCTTGTAAACGACGTACCGACGCTTCCGTCCCTCGATACTGGCGCGTCTTTCCTCAAAGTAGCGGTTCCCCTGACCGTCCTCGCCAACGAAGGCGCCGCGCCGACCTATGTCGAACAAGGCGCCGAGCGTCGCGCCGTTCCACCAGGTAAAAATGCGTGTGAGGATGAGCAATTCGGCCTCCGGGCACCACAGCGCGCCGAGCTAAGAGTCGGCCGTGGCGGCGGCGCGAATATGGCGAAGGGCGTATTTCCCGTCCAGTGCAGTCGCGAAACAATATCTTGGGATAACTTGCGCCCGTTACCCCCAAGATATTGATGCCATGCACGATGGCGGATAAGTTTAGCTATCTGCTTGGAGAGGCGAGCCGATGGCGAGAACCGTTGAAGATACGTTTGACGACGCGGTCGTCCTAAGCCCGCCCGGCTGGACAGCCGCCATGAGCCAAGCGGCGCGCGAAGCGGGGTTTCTGTTGGAGACAGACGCCGGACCGAGCGTCACTGCGGCGCTTGAACGTGTCTGCAAAACAATCGGGACTTGGACGGGCGACGAAGGGGTCGCCGAGCAGGCGCAGAGCCTGCTGTGCCAAGGGCAAGCGATGTTCGATGGTCCGACCCTGCATGCAGCGCTCTCTGGCGCCGACCAAGCTCCATGCAGCGTCGCCTTGATGCCATGGCATCGCGGGCCAGGATCCGAACGCGCATCGATTTCGCGCGCGCAGCGCCTGGTTGAGAAAGGGGCATACGTCGGCGTGATCGGCGCGCCATCACAGGATGCGCTCGACCTCCTGGATGCAGCTGCACGCCTATCGCCAAGCGCTCATGCAACTATCCTCGTCAAGCCCGACGCCGACTTGGCGCACGCTGTCCTAGGTGAAGAGACGGCGCGCGCACGGGCGGGCGTTGCACTTGTCGCCGGCGCCCGGGCAATTGACGCCGCGCTCGCCGAGTTGACGATCGAAGCGGTGCGTGCCGGGATGAACCTCGAGCATGGGGGCGTGCGCAGGAAGGCCGCCGCTGCGCGTCTGGCGGGCGCGCCTGATGCCGAGATTTTGAACGCACTTTCGGGAACTGTTTCGCGCGGCGCCTACAGCGCGGCGCTGGACGCCGGGGCCGACCCTACTCGCCGCCGCGTGCGAATAGCAGCGAAAGACCCATCCGAGCACATGACGTTCTCGTTTGCCGATGGGGCCGTGGACCCCACAGGCGCGCTATCCGCAGGCGGCGCCTGCGAAGCCTTTGGCGGGAGCGTCGCGCTACCGCGGTTCGTCGACAAACACTTTGACGGCGCCCGCTTCGAGGCCTGCGTGCGCACCCTCGTGCGCGCGCTCACGACAAGCGAAACGCCGCACAACACGATCGTCATTCGGCTTATTGGATTGCCGCAGACGCTCCTCCGGCTTGGGTTCGCCTACGATAGCGACGAGGCGCGCGCTTTCGCAGGCGGTGTCGCCGCCCTCGCTCACGCGACTGCGCTATCAGAAAGCATCTTACTTGCGGGCGAGGATTGCGTCCGCGTCGATACTGGCGCGGAACGCGAAGCAGCAGCCAACCTCAGTGATGAAAACGGTAGGCGCGCGATGACGCTCTATCGCGCAATGCCTAAAGGACGGGCGACCATGGCTGCGCCGATTAGCGTCGCCTTCGCATGCGAAGCAGCCAGCGCGAGCCTGCTCGGGCTGAACCAAACAAATCTCGGCCGTGCACCGACAATGGTCGGATTTGGGGTGCGCGAGGACGGCAGTTTTGGGCGAGTGATTGGCGACGATGCCACGCAAGCGCTGCGCCGCCTCGGGTATGACGACTCTACGATCGATCGCATTCGCCAACACGCAGAGGGTCATCGCACTCTCCGCGGCGCGCCAGGCGTGAGTCTCGAACGGCTCGAGAAGCTTGGCTTCACGGAGCCCGCCCTGCTCGCGATCGATGAAGCCTTGGCTGACGCCTTTTCTCTCCGCGCAGCGATACACCCGCTTGTGGTTGGACAAGAGTTTTGCACCGACGTGCTGAAACTCCCCCTCGACGTCGCCCTGGGAAAACGCGGCGATCTCTTAATGACGCTGGGCTTCACCGAGGGCGAGATCGCCGCAGCTGAAGCATATTGTTTGGGCAACGCTGATCTAGCCAGCACCCCTGGACTGCAACCTGAGCATCGTCCGGTTTTTGCGACCTCTTCGGATATCAAACCTGAAGCGCACATTTCGATGGCGCGCGCTGTGCGACCATTTGCACGAACTGCGATCGAACTTACTCTGACTGCCGAGACCTTTGCGCGCCGGGAAGCCCTGCTCGCGGCTGCGCGCGACATCGGGGTCGCGTTGGTCACCGTCTCGGTTGAAGCGCCAACGCTGAAGTCGGCGCTCTCGTTCCTCGATGACGATCTAGAGCAACCCGCGCCTAGCGCCTCACACTCAACCACTGTCCAGGAAGCGCGCCGCGTCGAGCGGCGGCGCTTGCCCGAACGACGCAAGGGCTACATTCAAAAATCAACCGTGGGCGGACATAAGGTCTATCTCCACACAGGCGAGTACGATGATGGCGAACTTGGCGAAATTTTCATTGACCTTCACAAGGAAGGCGCCGCGTTCCGCTCTCTGATGAACAACTTTGCGATCTCAATCTCCATCGGCCTTCAATATGGCGTGCCGCTGGAAGAGTACTGCGACGCCTTTCTGTTTACCCGTTTCGAACCAGCGGGCGAGGTCAAGGGCAACGAGACCATCCGGCACGCGACCTCCATTCTCGACTACATCTTCCGCGAGTTGGCGGTCAGCTACCTTGGGCGAACCGATCTGGCGCAGGTTGACCCCTACGATGCTCGTGGCGACGGCCTTTCAAAGCGCGCCGTCGACGCCGAAAGCGCGGTCCGCCTCATCTCGAGGGGATTCTCGCGCGGTGCGGCGCCTGACAATCTGGTTGTCCTGCGACCGAAGACCGCCGCCGAGTCCGCTCTCGAGCGACGCGAAACATCCGGCGTCCCCAAACGCTCCGGCGGACCCGCCTATCGTGGCGAGCCGTGCAGTGCGTGCGGCCATTTCACCGTGCAGGAAAGCGGCATTTGCGACGCCTGCGGCGCGAAAGGTCAAGCAAAGGGCGGCTGAAGCTTGAGCTCAAGCAGGCGCCTAGCTAAAACCCTGCAATGAGCGACACCCCTCCAGACCGGCTCGCGGTCGATCCAGACAGCCCTTATTACGACGAAGCGATCTTGGCTCGCGGTGTCGGCGTACGATTCAACGGCAACGAGAAAAACAACGTCGAGGAATACTGCGTCAGCGAAGGCTGGGTGCGACTCGCGGTAGGAAAAACCTTGGACCGGCGAGGCAAGCAGCTCACGATCAAATACACTGGCAAGGTAGAGCCCTACTTCCAGAACGCCGATGCTGCTAGCTGACCTCTTCCACGGCGATTTTCCCATTCCTTAAGCTAAGCGCGAGCTTTCCGCGCTTTAGTTTCAACGCGCGCTCGCCAAACACATCGCGTCGCCATCCCTTGAGAGCGGGCACATCCGCATCGTCGTCGGCGGCGATTGCTTCCACCTCTGCCGCGGAGGCGATGAGGCGCGGCGCCACATTGTGCTCGTCCGCCTCATACCGCAGCAGCACCTTAAGCAGCTCAACCGTAGGGCCCAGTCCCGCGGGAGCGGGCGGCGCGCGCTCGTGCTTGTACACTGGACGATTGGGATCCGCGAACGCGCGGTCCAGCGCCTGCAGCAGCTCCTGCGCTGAGCGCGAGTTGCCAAAGCCGCGCGGTACGGCGCGCATGCGATCGAAGTCCGCTGCGTTTTTCGGCTTGTGTTCTGCGATTTCGTAAAGCGCATCGTCCTTGACGACGCGCCCCCGCGGCACATCGCGCGCTTGCGCTTGTCGTTCTCGCCATGCAGCCGCCACCTGCAGCGCGAGCACATAATCGGGCGTTGTTTTGCGCAACTTCAAACGCAGCCACGCGTTTTCGGGCGTCGTATCGTAAACATCAGGATCGAGCAGCGCCGCGTGCTCCTCGTCAAGCCACGACAACCGTCCTGATTTGTCCAGCTTGTCGCGCAAACGCGGATAGGCGTCGCGCAAATGCGTTACGTCCGCCAACGCGTAAGATAATTGATTGTCTGACAGCGGTCGGCGGGCCCAATCTGTGAAGCGCGAAGATTTGTCCAAACGGCGCTTCAGCACCTGCTGAACCAGGGCGTCATACGCGACTGTGTCTCCGTAGCCGCACGCCATTGCCGCGATTTGCGTGTCAAAGACCGGAGCCGGCAGCGCCCCGCCAATCTTGAGAAATATCTCCAAGTCTTGCCGCGCAGCATGAAAAACCTTCAGCACGCGCTGATCGCTCAGGAAGCGTACGAAGGGGGAGAGGTCAAGACCCGCAGCCAGGGGGTCGATAATCGCCTCGACGCCCGGCGCCGCCGCCTGGATAAGGCAAAGCCTGGGCCAAAACGTCGTCTCGCGCATGAATTCCGTATCGACCGCCGCGAACGGCTGTTCCGCCATCGCGCCGCACAGGTCTTCCAGCGCCGCTGTCTCAGTGATCACCCTCATCTCGGCTTTGGTTGGGGTGCGCCGAAAGCTGGGTCAAGGGGCGTAAGCTCCGTCAGATCAGCTCGACGGCTCAAATCCCGCCCTTAGAGCCCCCCCAGACACGAGAGATTCCAGATGAGCGGCGTCGTGGGCGGGAACAATCGCCACGTCAGGCTCCTCAACCGCCAAGTCGTGTAGCGCGCGGATCTGGCGAAGCACGGCATCCCTGTTGGGGTCGACACCCGGAACCAACATCCCCACCAGCCGGGGCCGCCCACGCAAATGTTCGATGCTGGACATCTGCCACGCAATGTCCCCGACAAAGAGATACTCGCGGCTCGTCGTCCGCACAAAGATCACAATTGACCCCGGTGAGTGTCCGGGGGCGGCGTGTGCGACAATCCCCGGCGCGATGCGGGTTGGCGTCGCGAAATCCGCTGCCGCCACGGCCGCGATCTCGGGCGCCAGCGCCCCGTCGACTGCATAGGTTGGCAGAGCGGCGAGTTGAGGCGCCGTAAGGCGTAGATGCGGCGCGATCAGGGCTGGGGCAGGATGGCGTGCAACCGCCATGACATGATCCAGGTGCTCGTGCGTGATCAAGATGTCGTTCGCCCGCTGCATCACGGCCAGCAAGCGCGCGTAGGCTTCTCGGTCAAAGTGCCCTTTGCCGCCCGACATCCCCTGCAGCGTCGCCTCGTCAACCGCCGCGTCGATAACAACGTCTCCAGAGGGCCCGACCACGTCAAACGCCGGAAACGCAAAGGCGCGCACGCCATCAAAGGCGCCGGCTTCAGCGGCGAAGCTCGGCGCTTCATTCTCGCCAATCACCTCAACCTGCACCTCTGTCGGCAGGGTCGCCTGGGCATCATCCGAGACCAATGCGCGATAGGCGGCGAGCTCGAACACGCCATCCGCCCGCGTCGGCGCGGCGCCGTCGAGTACAAAATACCAAGCCGCGCCGGCAAGCGCCGCCAACGCTACTGCCAGTCCGATCAGCCACTTCATGTTTGCGTCCCCCGATCCTGATCCCGGCAGCAGCCCTCGTGAGGTGAAACCATCGAGCGGCAAGCAGCCGCTCGCAGTATGCAGGCGCGGGTCAAGCCAGAGAAGGGCCTGAGACGGCATCGTCGTGGGTCGGACCCGCTACCGGCGACAAGCCCCGCCTTGACAACCCCGGCGCGCCCGTGCGCTACCCCGCGCTTCAGTTTGGAGCCCGAAATGCACGCTTATCGCACCCACACCTGTGGGCAGCTTCGCCCCGCCGACGCCGGCTCGTCCGTGCGCCTGTCCGGCTGGGTGCACAGGAAGCGCGACTTGGGCGGGGTTCTGTTCGTCGATCTGCGCGACCATTACGGAATCGTCCAGCTGGTGGCGAACCCAGACTCCTCGGCGTTCCCATTGTTTGAACGGCTGCGCGCTGAAAGCGTGGTGCGCGTCGACGGGCGAGTGGTGGAGCGTTCAAAGGAAACAGTGAACCCCGAATTACCGACAGGCGGGATCGAAATTCGCGTGGACGCCGCCGAAGTACTTGGCGCAGCGGAAGAGCTGCCGCTGCCGGTGTTCGGCGAGCCAGACTATCCCGAGGACATCCGTCTCAAGTACCGCTTCCTGGATTTGCGGCGCGAGAAGCTGCACCGCTCGATCCTGCTGCGTTCGCAAGTGATCGCATCGCTGCGCCGGCGCATGATTGATCAGGGGTTCACCGAGTTTCAGACGCCTATCCTCACAGCCTCCAGCCCCGAAGGCGCGCGCGACTTTTTGGTCCCATCGCGCCTTCATCCCGGCAAGTTCTACGCGCTGCCCCAGGCGCCGCAACAATTCAAGCAGCTCTTGATGGTGGCGGGCTTCGACAAGTACTTTCAGATCGCGCCGTGCTTCCGCGACGAGGACGCGCGCGCCGACCGTTCGCCCGGTGAATTCTACCAGCTCGACTTCGAGATGAGCTTCGTCACGCAAGAAGACGTGTTCAACGCCATCGAGCCGGTGCTCGCCGGCGTGTTTGACGAGTTCGGCCAAGGCAAGCGGGTGACGAAAGCGGGTTCGTTCCCGCGCATCCCATATGCGGAGGCGATCGCGAAATATGGCTCCGACAAGCCTGATTTGCGCAACCCGCTGGTGCTGGCGGACGTGAGCGAGCATTTCCGAGGCGGCGGCTTTGGCGTTTTCGCGAAGATTCTCGAAAAACCGAACACGGCCGTGTGGGCGATCCCCGCACCGTCAGGCGGCTCGCGCGCCTTCTGCGACAAGATGAATTCTTGGGCGCAGGGCGAAGGCCAACCCGGCTTGGGTTACATTTTCTGGCGCGACGGCGAAGATGGCGGCGCCGGCCCCATCGCCAAGAACATCGGGCCAGACCGCGCCAACGCCGTCCGCGATCAGCTTGGCTTGAAGGTCGGCGACGCAGCCTTCTTCGTCGCCGGCGATCCCTCTGTGTTTTACAAGTTCGCCGGGCTCGCGCGGAACAAGGTCGCCGACGAACTGAATCTGTCAGACAAGGACCAGTTCGCGTTCTGCTGGATCGTCGATTTCCCGATGTACGAGTGGAGCGAGGAAGAGAAGAAGATCGACTTCTCGCACAACCCATTCTCGATGCCGAACTACGATCACGAGGCATTCCTTGAGCTCGATCCGAAAGATCGCGCAACCGTCGAGAAGATTACCGCGTTTCAGTACGACATCGTCTGCAATGGCGTCGAACTTTCGTCAGGCGCGATCCGCAACCACAAGCCCGAAATCATGATCAAGGCCTTCGAGATCGCCGGTTATGGTCGCGAGGTGGTGGAAGAAAAGTTCGGTGGCATGCTCAACGCGTTTCGCTACGGCGCGCCGCCGCACGGGGGCTCGGCGCCAGGCGTGGACCGCATTGTTATGCTCTTGGCGGGCGTGGAAAACATCCGCGAAGTGATCGTCTTCCCGTTCAATCAGCAGGCCCAGGACCTGATGATGAACGCGCCCGGCGAGGTGACGCCCAAGCAGCTCAAGGAGCTGCACATCCGGGTGATCGAGTAGAACAGCGCCTCAACAGACCTTCGTCTGTGCGCTGAGCCCCAACGCGGCTGCCGCATGGTCAAGGCGCCGGAGCACGGTGTCGGTCACCAGATGCGCGGCGCCCGCGCCGTAGCGTAGCACGAGCGCGTCGCCTTCCACGCCAATCTTGAACGCGCCCAGCAAGCTTTCATTGCGGCCCGACAAATCCGCGCCAAGCCTTAGCGCGGCGCCCAAGGCCGCGGCGGCGGCTTGGCGCTCTTCGCTGAGCAGCCGCACATACCCATTCGCGTGGCGCGGCTGCGACTTCGTATATCGGTGGTGGATCGCGGCCGCCAGAAAGGCGCGTTCGGCGTGGGAGATGGCCGCGAGCGGAGCGCGCAGCACCAGGTCGAACATCACCTCAAGCCGTTGATCGGGATGGAGGGGTCCGCCGACATCGGCGAGCCGCGCGGCCGCGCCGCGCAGCAACCGGTAGCGCTTACCCGGGAATACCGGCTCGGCTCGGGCGAACATCGGTTCGATCCAAGCCTCCAGCGCCGGGCCAAACCCACGCGCGCGCGACCAGCGCCCAGCCAAAGCTTCCGCCGCCGCGATCAGAGGATCGATCTTGAGAACCTCTGGCCCCATGCGCTCCAGCAATACGCCCTCGCGTAAGCCAAAAGCCGAGAGCACCACGCGCTCGAACCTGCCCGCGAGCATGACCTGTTCGAGCACAACCGCCGCATACGGCAGCGTCTCCGCGCGCTTGGCGGCTGCTTCCTCGAGCTTCTCCAGCGACCGTTTGCTTTGCTTGCGCACAACATCGACGACCTTCAACACCTCGGCGCGCGTCATTTCATGATGATGCAGAACGCCAAGCGGATGGTTGCGCAAAGCGATGTCAATACGCCCAATGGCCCGCCAAGCGCCGCCCACGGCGTAGAAGTCGTTCATTCGCGCCTTCAACACCGAAGACTGCTTCAGGCAGCGCGCCACTTCGGCGCTCACACGATCATAATCGAACTCGCCTCGCGCCAACGCGAGCGGCCCAAGCTGAAACGTTTCGCCGAGATCCTCTCCGGCGCCGATAGCGATCAGCTCAAGACTCGATCCGCCAAGATCGCCAACAACTCCCTCCGCGTCCGGCGCGCCAGCGCTCACGCCCAGCGCCGATAGCCGTGCTTCGTCCGCGCCCGAGAGCACGCGCAGGACAAGACCTGTTTCCGCAAGAACCCGCTCCGCGAACGCAACGCCATCGTGTGCTTCCCGTACAGCCGCGGTCGCGACCGGGAACACACTCCGGACGCCCTTCGCTTCCAGCAGCGCGGCAAATCTCTTGAGCGCTTTGATCGCGGAAGCAACGCCTTCCGGCGACAGCGAGCCGGTTCGCGCCAGATTCCGACCGAGCCCGGCCATGACCTTTTCATTCAAGGTCGGGGTCATCGCACGCCCATCGATCTGATAAACGACGAGACGCACAGAATTGGAGCCGACGTCGATGACGGCGGCATCCCCCGAATCACTGATATGAGGCGCGCTCATTCGCCCTGCTTAGCGCTAATTTGTGCGCGCGCCGATATGGTCGAATGCCGCCGGCGCGTCCCCCTTAATCGCACGCCCGCGCCCGGAAAGACTCGGATTACGCATGAAATAAAGGTGAGCCGAGAATGGCTCGTCCGGTAGTTTTGAAACGTCAACCCGCTTGAAGCCGCCGTCCTGGTCCATGTACCAGCTCTGGGCTTCATCATTCAGGTTTGCGACCATGATCTGGTCGAGCACCTGTTGATGGACGGTCGGGTTTTCGACCGGGCACATGACCTCCACCCGCCGCTCGAGATTTCGCGGCATCCAGTCGGCCGAAGTTATGTAAACCTTCGCTTTCGGGTTCGGCAAACGCGCGCCGTTGCCGAAACAAACAATACGTGCGTGTTCGAGAAAGCGCCCCACTATCGATTTTACTCGAATGTTCTCGGACAATCCGGGCACGCCTGGGCGCAAGCAACAAATCCCGCGAACTACCAACTCGATTTTCACACCTTCGCCCGACGCGCGATACAAAGCGTCGATGATTTCTGGATGCACAAGCGCATTGAGCTTCGCCCAAATGGCGCCGCCGCGTCCCGCTCGTGCGTGCTCGATTTCGTCATCTATTAGCCGGAGGATCGTCGCCTTCGCGTCGATAGGCGACAAAGCAATCTTCTCAAGCTCCGCGGGACGCGCGTAACCCGTGACGAAATTAAACAACCGGCCTGCATCGCGCCCGAAGGCCGGATCGCACGTAAACAAGGACAAATCGGTATATACGCGCGCGGTGATCGGATGATAATTGCCCGTCCCGAAGTGGGTGTACGTGCGCAAGCCGTCGTTTTCGCGCCGCACGACCAAGCTCACCTTGGCGTGAGTTTTGTAATCGATAAAGCCATAGACTACAGAGGCGCCGGCTCGCTCCAACGTTTGCGCAAGGCGCAGATTCGCTTCTTCGTCGAAGCGCGCCTTGATCTCAATCAGAGCGGTGACGTTCTTGCCAGCTTCCGCCGCCTGCACCAAGGCGGCCACGATCGGCGAGTCCTGCGAGGTGCGATAGAGCGTTTGCTTTATCGCGACCACCGCGGGATCAGCGGCCGCTTGCCTCAAAAACTGCACCACTGAGTCGAAAGACTCGAATGGATGGTGCACGAGCATGTCCTTAGCGCGGATCGCCGCGAAACAATCGCCGCCATGATCTCTGATGCGCTCGGGAAACCGAGGTTCATACCGTTCAAATTTCAGGTCCGGACGCCCAATCGCGACGAGTTCCGACAACGCGGAAAGCCCCAGCATGCCCTCGACAACGATCACATCATTCTGATCGGCCTCAAGTTCGCGGACAATGAATGCGCGCAAGTCCTCGGGCATCTGCGCTTCGATCTTCAGCCGGACAATGTCGCCGAGGCGCCGCTCTTTAAGGCGAGCCTCGAATTCCCGTACAAGGTCTTCGGCTTCCTCTTGAATTTCAATGTCGCTATCTCTGACCACACGGAAGGCGCCCTGCGCCTCAGCCACATAATCCGGGAACAATTCGTCAAGGAACATCATAATGGTGTTCTCGAGCGTCACATAGCGACGATCCTTCCTGGCGGACTCGCCGACCTCGGTTTGCGACACCTCGATAAAACGCGCTACTTGGCTTGGCACTGGTATTAGCGCACTGAGCGCTCGCGCATCGCCGCGTCTTTTTAGTTTAAGCGCAATAGCAAAACCCAGATTGGGAATGAACGGGAACGGATGCGCGGGATCCACCGCGAGCGGCGTCAGCAGTGGAAACACCTGCGCCATGAAAAAATCTTTCAACGCGCGCTTGTCCGCTGCATCGAGTTCATCAGGGTCAAGCACCGAAACGCCCTTCTGGCGCAAACGCGCGCGCAGGGCGCGCCAGCGCTCTTGCTGCCGCGCGATCAATTCGTTGGCTGCGGCATGCACGCGCGCCAATTGTTCCGCTGGCGTCAGGCCATCCTGACTCAAGGTCGACACCCGGGCCTTCACCTGCTCGTGAAGTCCCGCGACCCGCACCATGTAAAACTCATCGAGGTTGTTCGCTGAAATCGACAAGAATCGGAGCTGTTCAAGCAGAGGGTGCTTCTCGTTCTCGGCTTCCTCAAGGACGCGCGTATTGAAGGCGAGCCAGCTGAGCTCGCGGTTAATGAAGCGCGCCGGACTCTTCCCCAACGGCGCGTTACTCGCGCGCTTTCTGCGCGTCTTGGTCATTTCTTAACCCTCTCCGTCACCCCACCACGCCTGCATTTTTTGCAGCGCGCGTTTGGCGATTGCCAACGACACCGGTTTCGCCCCGCGAACAAGGCCAGTTTCCAATGCCTCCACCCACGCCCTTGCCGCCGCGAACGTGCGCGGCAACCGCCTGGCGAGGTACTTGGCCGCATCATCACTCAAGAGAATGAATTGTTCGCGACAAATTCGACGCAAAATCACTTCCATGAGCGCTTCATCGGGTTCGCCGAGGCGAGCTACCGGCAACGCCGCGAGGCGGGATCGCAGGTCCGGGGAGGTTGCGCTCCACGCCGCCGGCGGTTGATCGCCGGTTAACAACACCGCACCGCCCTCCGCCCGCGCGCGATCAAGAAGCCGCCAAAGCAGCCCCCCATCTGCCATGGACGCGTCATCTATGACGATGCGCCCATGCGCATCATCGAAAATGTCATTGGCGCAGACAAGGTCAGCACCGCCGTCAACCTGCCGTGCGCCGGCCTCAAGCGCCCAAGCCAGAGCGATATGCGTCTTTCCTGATCCTTGCGGCCCCACGAGGGCTAAAGCCCCCCCCGGCCAATTGCGCCAATCCGTCAGCAAACGCGCCGCGTCCCTGTTCGCCTCCGCTACCACTAACGTGTCGGGCGAGCGCTCGCCCATGCGGAATTCAAACAACCGCGGGTGCTGCATGGCGAACGGCGCTATCTCCCGCTCGCGCGAAGAGTGGGTCCGTAAGCGCTACGGTCCAGGCTCACGCCGCGGCGTGCGAGTTCCGCCGCCAGTTGCGTCTCGTCCCCTACAAACGCAAAGGATACAAGCGCGCCTTGGGTGCCAACCGCCTCGATCCGAATCTCGGAGATGATGGTCGCGGCAGCTCCTTCAAGCGCATCCTTGATACGCTCCCATTGTCTCTGATCGGCATAGATCGCAGACGCCGACATGCGCGAGCGCTGACCGCTGCCTGTCGCCAAGCGCGCCTTCCAGTCATTCTGAATGCGCGCGTTCGCCTGCTCCGCGAGCGACGCGAGCGCAGCGCGCAACGCACCCGCATCAGCGCCATTGATCCGCGCCGTCACCTCGCCGCGATCGCGGCGCGCGTTCGAGTCAACCTCGGTGAGCGTGGCGGTCGCGGTTTGACCTTGGACGCGCAACGCCGCGAACAGCGCTGACGCGGCCCCAGCGCTCTGCGCGGCTGCTTGCGCGGCGGGCCAACCTGCAGCGCCTTGCACGGTTTCCGGCGCAGTCGCGAGCGGGGCGAGTTCGTCGCCAAAGCCGCCCTGCGTCCACACCTGTCGCCACGTCGCAAGTGTTTCGGGAGGAGTATCTGGCGCCGCCGTCGGCGCCACCAAGACCGGTGAGGTACGCGTGTCGACTACCGTCAGATTGTTCTGGCGCAACAGCGTGCGAATGCTGGACGGATCAAAGCGAACCGTAAGGCGCCCGATATAGCGGGTGCCAGAGCGGCGCTCCTCCTCGACGTCTACGCTTAACACCAGCCGATCAAGCGCGGCTGCGTCGACTTGTGGGGGGCCGCCACGGGCGGTCAGCTCCTGAGGGACGGTGAGACGACGCACCAAGCGCTCGTAGCCTTGCCGCTGAGCCGCCGCGAAACCCGCCTCACGCGCGGCCGCAGCGTTCGCCGCGGTCTCGTCAACCGCCACACCGCCCACGGCATAGACGTTGTCGCGGGTCTGGGCGCTGGCCTCCGCAGGCGCCAGAGCGCACAAAGCGCCCAGAAAAAGGGCGGTGAACGCGGCCTTGAGCATGCCTCTCATTGCGGAACCTCGATGTGCGCTGCTAGGCCGACCCTAGCCGGCGCGGAATCGCCGATCAATGTGGCGGCTTGTGGACTCATGAAATGACCAATCCCACCAATGGCCTGACTTACGCCCAAGCCGGGGTTGATATCGACGAAGGCGAGCGGCTGGTCGAACTGATCAAGCCGGCCGCCCGATCCACCGCCCGACCGGGTGCGGCGGCCGCTCTGGGCGGATTCGCGGCAGTCTTCGACCCCAAAGCCGCGGGTTTCAGGGACCCGATCTTCCTGGCCACGACGGATGGGGTCGGCACCAAGCTCAAAATCGCCATCGAGAGCGGCCGCCACGAAACGGTGGGGATCGATCTTGTCGCCATGTGCGTCAACGACCTTTCCGCCCAGGGGGCTGAGCCGCTGATGTTTTTGGACTACTACGCGACTGGCAAGCTCAACGCCGACCAGGCCGCCGAGGTCGTGCATGGCATCGCCGAAGGCTGCCGGCAGGCGGGGGCAGCGCTCGCGGGCGGCGAGACGGCGGAAATGCCGGGCATGTACGGCAAGGGCGACTACGACCTCGCCGGCTTCGCCATAGGCGCCGCTGAACGCGGGACGCTTCTGCCGCATGTGAATGAGATGCAGGCGGGCGACGCGATCATCGGCATCGCATCGAGCGGCCCGCATTCCAACGGCTATTCGCTGGTGCGCAAGATCGTCGAGCGCAGCGGAATTGGTTGGGAGGAACCCGCGCCGTTTGAAACTGGCAAGACGTTGGCCGAGGCACTGCTCTCGCCGACGCGCATTTACGCCAAAGCGCTGAAGCCCGTATTCGACGCCAAACTCGCGAAGGGCGCCGCCCATATCACCGGCGGCGGTCTGATCGAGAACACGCCGCGCGCGCTGCCCGATCACCTGGCGGCGAGTTTTGATTGGAACGCGTGGAAGCGCCCTGCCGTGTTTGAGTGGCTGCAATCTGTTGGCGGCGTGCCCGAAGAGGACATGCGCCGCACATTCAATCTTGGCATTGGTTTCGTGCTGATCTCAGCACCCGAACACGCGGCGCGCGTCATCGCGTCGCTCGCTCACAACGGCGAGCACGCGGTCAAAATTGGCGTGTTGAAGCCCGCGTGAAAAAACGGACCGCAATACTCATTTCCGGGCGCGGATCGAACATGCGCGCGTTGATCGAGGCCAACCAAGATGCGTATGAAGTCGTCCTGGTCATCTCCAACCGACCCGACGCCGAAGGCCTGGGTCTCGCACGCGCCCTAGGCGTCGAAGCGCTCGCCCTCGATCACAAATCCTTCGGCAAAGACCGCGAGGCGTTTGAACGAGAAATGGACGCCATTCTGCGGGCGCGCGGAATCGAACTCGTGGCGCTCGCTGGCTTCATGCGTGTTTTAACGCCCTTCTTTGTGCGCGCCTGGGCGGGGCGTCTCGTCAACATCCACCCTTCGCTGTTACCCAAATTTCCAGGCACGGAGACCCATGCGCGCGCCTTGGCGGCAGGGGAGAACGAACACGGCTGCACCGTGCATTTGGTGGTCGAAGAGGTCGACGCCGGCGAGATCATCGGTCAAGCGAAGATGCCTGTTCTGCACGGCGATACGCAGGAGATGCTGGCAAGGCGTGTGTTGGCTCTAGAACACGAGCTCTATCCGCGTTGCCTCGCGCAAGTTGCGCGGAAGCTCTGATGCTCCGCGAGCGCAGCGCGTACGGCAATCGTTCCGCTTGGGCGCAAACTCACAGCACGACCTAGGCACGACGTCCGCTTCTGGCGAGACGACTAAACCGCGCAAGGCTATATCTCAGCAAAACGAGGAGAATGACCCATGGCTGAACGCGACTACGTGCTCGGCACCCATGACGACGAAATCTACCGCCTTGGTTTTCAACACCGCGTCTGGCGCCCGCGCGCGCTCGACGCCTGGACGCGCGCGCGCATCGGCGATGGCTCCAAGGTGATCGATTTTGGCGCGGGCCCCGGCTTCGCCACCATGGACCTCGCCGAGATCGTGGGGCCCCACGGAAAGGTGTATGCGCTGGAGCGCTCCCGGCGCTTCCTCGACACCCTGGAGGCGCAGGCCATGGCGCGCGGCTTCGCCCAGGTCGCGCCGCACGAGATCGACGTCACAACGGACGCGATCCCAGTCACGGACGCCGACGCTGCCTGGGTGCGCTGGGTGTTCGCGTTCTTGCCTGACCCGAAGGCGGCGCTGAAAAAACTAGTGGGCGCCCTGCGCCCGGGCGGCGCGCTCGTGGTGCATGAGTACATCGATTACCAGACGTGGCGGCTCTCGCCGCGCGCGCCAAATTTCGAACGGTTCGTGGAGGAGGTCGTCGCCAATTGGCGCGGCTCAGGCGGCGAACCGGATATCGGACGCAACCTGCCCGCTTGGCTTATTGAACTCGGCCTAAAACTCGAGAGCTTTAAGCCCCACGTCGACATCGTCTCCAAGGATGACAATGTGTGGCGCTGGCCGATTGGGTTCTTCGATATCCACATCGATCGCTTGCTTGAGCTCAACCGCATCACGTCGGAGACCGCACGCGACATGCGCGAAGAGTTCGCGCGCGTCTCCGCTCAACCTGGCACCTTGATGGTGACGCCGCTTGTGATCGAGATCATTGCCCGAAAATAAACGTGATCGCAGTGTCGGCTTGCATGCGTCGCGCCGCGACTTTGGAGAAATTTCCCATGGCCGAAAAGAACACCACGCAGAAGCCCGCGCCCGGCAAGAAGCCGGTTCCCGGCGGTAAAGACGCCAAGCCTGTCGGCAAAGCCGAAGGCAAAGGCGGCGGCGGGAAGAAGTGACCTAGCCAGGCGGGGAGCGATAAGCGCTCCCCGCATCTTGCGTCTGTTAGCCTACGATCTCTTGGTCGTTGAAGAAAAAGGCAATCTCGCGTTCCGCGTTCTCCAGACTGTCCGAGCCGTGAACGGAGTTTGCTTCGATCGATTCTGCGAACATCTTGCGGATCGTGCCTTCCGCCGCGTTCGCTGGATTGGTGGCACCCATAACGTCGCGATACTTGGCGACCGCGCTTTCACCTTCCAGCACCTGCACCACGACAGGTCCCGAGATCATGAATGTGACCAAATCACGAAAGAATGGCCGCTCCTTGTGAACGGCGTAGAAGCCCTCGGCCTGGCCCTCCGACATCCAAAGCCGTTTTTGCCCCACAATGCGCAGACCTGCTTTCTCGATCACCGCGTTGATCGCGCCGGTAAGATTGCGCTTGGTCGCGTCCGGCTTGAGGATCGAGAGTGTACGTTCGACGGCCATGAATTTTCGGGCTCCGGCAGGGAATAGAAATCAGGGAGCGCGGTCTATAGCTGCACCGCAGCATCGAGCCAAGTGCGTCAGAACCGCCGCGAGAATTCGAGTTCTAAAAACAACTCAATGACGAAACGTTGCCGTCCATATCAACAATGATGTTGAGCCGCTCAGGCCGAAAATCCTCGGTCACCATGGTTTCGGGCGTAATGATGCGCGCGCCCACCGGCAATGTTGTCTGATCGATCTGGGCAGCAGGGGCCCCCAACAGGAACTCGAAGGCCGACGCACCGCAAATGTCCTGGCGCGTCGCCTCTTCCGCCGTTTCGGGCGGCGGATCGCCAGTCGGTTGTTGTGGCGAACACGCGATGACGCCCAGCGCAACCGCAGCCATTGCGAAAAACCGCATCCTGTCCTCCTACCCGCAACTCAAGCGCTCGACCTTGCCGTCACGGTCAAGATGCACGTTAAGCCTCTGAGCGCTGTAGTCCATTGTCACGACACAGTTAAAGCAAATCACGCGCGCGCCCTGCGGGAGGGCTGACCGATCAATACACGCGCCATCAGCTCCAACCAAACTCTGATGCGCCGCCATCTGGCACGTATCCGGCGGGGGGCGCTCTATAGCATCGCGTTGTTGCTGATTGGCCAAGCGCTCGAGATCGCGATAGGTGGCCTGCTGCGGACCACAGGCAGACCCCAGCAGCACGAAACTCGCGAGCATCATCCATTTTCTCATGCTTGCTTCTCCCATCGACCCGCGCTGTTCTCCCTCCAATAGGACGCCTCAACGCCAAGCGCCTTGGCTTCTTTCCAACGCCGCCGCGCCGCGCCTAAGGCGGTTTCGTCACGACCGTCGAACAACAAGCAGGCGCGCTCAAAACCTTCGAGATCGCCAGGCTCGGCGCCGTCGACCAAAAACAAAGCATGCGCGCCATTTGGGTTGCCAGCATCAAGCGTCAGCCACACCGGTTGGCGGGTCGGGTCGCCGTCGCGCGCGTGCGGCACGAAACTGTCGTCGCGAAACGTCCAGATCGCTTCGTCGAGATGCGCCAAACGTTCCAGCGACCCCGCACGAACAAGGGCACGCCAGCCGCGCTGCAAGCACTTCTCCAAAAGCGGCGGCAGCGCCCGTTCCAACTCTGATCGTTCAAGATGATAGAACCAAAGCTCCGCCATCAGTCCTCGTATCGGCTCGCAATCAGGCGGTTCAGCAGACGAACCCCATATCCAGTCGCCCAGGCAGGGGAAAGTGGATCCTCATAAGGACCAGGTTTTGAGGCTGTTCCGGCTATGTCGATATGCGCCCAGGGCACGCCATCCCTGACAAACCGCTTGATAAATTGCGCACCGACGATCGACCCCGCGGCGGGCTTGCCGGAGATGTTCTTCATGTCCGCGTTGGGGCTGTCGATCATCTTGTCGTATCCGGCGCCCAGCGGCAATCGCCATACCGGCTCTCCTTCGCTTTGCCCCGCCGCGACTATGGCATTGGCGAGATCTTCGTCATTCGCGAAAAGACCCGCATGATCATGTCCCAGCGCCACGATTACAGCGCCAGTCAATGTCGCGAGATCAATGACAGCGGAGGGATCAAACTTATCCTGCGCATACCACACTGCATCCGCGAGAATAAGCCGGCCTTCCGCGTCAGTGTTTAACACTTCAATTGTCTGACCCGACATTGTGTGGACAATGTCGCCCGGCCGTTGCGCATTGGCGCCTGGCATGTTCTCGACCAGCGCGACCACGCCCACAACATTAGCTTTGGCTTTCCGCGTCGCGATCGCCTTCAGGGCGCCGGCGACTGCCGCAGCGCCGCCCATGTCGCCCTTCATCTCATCCATCGCCGCTGCTGGCTTGATCGAGATGCCGCCGGTATCGAAGGTAACGCCCTTGCCGACGAGCGCGATAGGCTTGCCGCCTTTCGCCGACGAGCCTGACCACTTCATGGTGACAAGCCGCGCCGGGCGCGCAGAACCTTGCGCAACGCCGAGGAGAGCGCCCATGCCGAGTTTCTCCATGGTCGGAACATCAAGCACGTCCACTTCGACGCCGAGCGTTTCCAGGTCGCGCAGCCGCTCAGCAAAACTCTCGGGATACAAAACGTTCGCTGGCTCACTCACCAAGTCTCGGGCGAAATACACGCCATCGACGATCGCGCTGTCCTTCTCCGCGCGCGCGCGCGCGGCAGCCGTTCCATCCATCATGATTTCGACCGCAGCGAGGCTGGCGGTCTGTTCAGGCTTCATCTTCGTGCGGTATGCATCGAAACGATAAGAGGCGAGGCGCGCGCCCATGGCCGCATGCGCGCCGGCCTCCGCCTTCGATACATTAGGCAGCGCGTCCGGCTGCAGCACCAACTTCTCCGCACCCGACGTTATTGTGCGCCGAACCGCGTGGCCCGCCCAGCGTTCCACCGCCATACTGTCCGCGCTCTCCGGCTTGCCGACCCCGATCACCAGGATGCGCGAGAACTCGACGCCCTCGGGCGCCAAAACGTCGATGGCCGATCCCAAGCCGCCTGTGAACCGAACCGCCTTCATGGCCTTGGCGATCCTCCCGCCGGTCGCCGCGTCTAGAGCCTGCGCCGCGGGCAGGAGTTGCCCGCCCTCACCGGCCATCACGGCAACCACATCCCCGCCGCCGGCGGTCACAAATCGAACGTCCATGGAATCTCTTACCTCTGAGCACGTGACGGGCGCATCGCCCCGCTTCAAGCCTGATCGTCGCAGTGGTAGCCATGCCGAGCGCCATTGAAAAGCTGACCAATGCGGTTAGGGAAACGACCTGGACGGTGTCGCTAGGCGAAGGGATGCGATGAACACGATTGCCGCTTACGTGTTTCGCCAAGCGTTAGGGCCGCTTTTAGCGATCCTCGGCGCGCTGGCCGCCATCGCCATCCTCACCCAGGGGCTCAACCAACTCGACATCATCATAACGAACCGAAGCGCCGGACTCGCGTTCGCCTGGGTCACAATCCTTGCGTTACCGCAACTAATCTCCCTCATCCTGCCCATGGCCGTCTTCATAGCGGTGGTTTATGCGCTGAACCGCATGCACCGAGAGAGCGAGGTCGCGGTGCTGTACGGCGCGGGCGTGTCCCGCCAACGGATCGCGGGTCCGATCATCCAGTTGGCGACGCTGGCGGCCCTCGTTCACCTAGCGATCAATGTCGTTATCCAGCCAGCAGCTTTCACGGAACGTCGCGAGGTCCTTTTTGACCTGCGCACCGACATTGCGTCGAGCCTCATTCAAGAGGGATCGTTCACCTTTCCCGCGGAGGGACTGACCCTTTA
Organism: Hyphomonadaceae bacterium UBA2389; assembly: GCA_002343395.1. Lineage (GTDB taxonomy): Bacteria > Pseudomonadota > Alphaproteobacteria > Caulobacterales > Aquidulcibacteraceae > Vitreimonas. Next base: position 53,889 of record DDSN01000143.1, read on the forward strand.
CGCGCGGGAACGCGGTGGCTCTGGCGAGCTCCGCGACCTTCTGATCAACGATGCACGACCAAATCCCGCCATAACCTATACCGCACGCGCGGGCGCGATCGTCACGATTGAGGGCGCCCCCGCGATCGTGATGCGCGACGGCCAAATCCAACGCCAATCCGAGGATGGTTCCGTCGATGTCCTCGATTTCGACCGCTACATGCTGCAGATGGGCCGCGTGTTCGAGGAGCCGGAGCTGTTTTTCCTCAAAGCCTCGGACCGCACGCTTTTCGAACTTTTTTTTCCCGATCGCACCGCTCACTACGATCAACGCAATATTGATCGCTTTTTTGCCGAGGCCCATGCGCGGCTTTCCGCCCCGCTGCTGAGCGTGGCGCTCGCCATGGTCGGTCTGTGTGGCGTCCTGCTCGGCGAATTTAGCCGCCAGGGCTATGGAAGGCGGATTGCAGCAGCGGCCGTCGTCGCGCTTACCGTGCGCCTGTTTTCGCTGGCGGCAGGAGCGGCAGCCGTTGAAGAGCCGGACTTGAACATCGTGCAGTACGCCATTCCCCTAAGCGTGATCCTCATCACTGGATTGATGCTGGGTGGCAGAAGCGCGCGGCGGCGCAGACATTCCTTAGGGCCATCGGTCCTCGCCGGGGCGCGGCCATGACCTTCCTTTTCTCGCACCTGGGTCGTTACGTGACAGGACGCGTCATCGGAGGCGTGTTCGTCGCGCTCGTGGCGGTGCTCGCATCCATTTTGCTCATCGACATGGTTGAGCAAATGCGCACGGTTGGCACGAGAGCAGAACTCGGCATGATGGAGGCGCTGCGCCTCACCTTGTTGAAAACGCCCACTCTGATCGAGCAGACCCTGCCGTTTGTCGTCCTCGCCGGCACGATGATGGCGATTATAGGCTTGAACAGATCCAGCGAGCTTGTGGCCTTGAGGGCGGCGGGGATTTCCGCTTGGCGTTTTTTGGCCCCGTCAGCGTTCGTCGGGCTGGCGCTTGGCGTCGTCGCGGTGACGGCCCTAAATCCGATCGGCGCCTACCTCTACCAGCAGTTCGAGAGCGAGAAGGAAGACGCTTTGGTCGATTCTGGCCTGACAGCCGGCGCGAATGGCGTGTGGATTCGCCAAGGCGACCCGGACGGCCAAGTCGTCATTCATGCCGAAGGTGTCGACGCAAGCGGCACCCGCCTTCAGGGCGCGACCTTCATGTTCTTCGAAATGCAGCAAGACACGCTGCGCTTTACGCGCCGCATTCACGCCCAGGACGCGGAACTGATGCCAGGGTTCTGGCAGCTGACCGACATCGTGGAGGCGATTCCGGGTGGGCGGCCATCCACCCAGGAGCACTTGGCAATCCCGACCACCCTCGATGCAACCGAACTCATCAACCGGTTTGTAAACCCTGCGACCTTGTCATTTTGGGTTCTGCCGACCTTCATTCATGAGGCGCGCGCCGCGGGCTTCGCGCCCACCCGTTACGAGCTCAAGTGGCAGAGCCTCTTAGCTTATCCACTGCTTTTGGCGGTCATGGCAGCGCTCGGGGCGGCATTCTCCCTGCAAATGCAGCGTTTGGGGAACCTGGCGCGCTGGGGCGCCGCCGGGGTCGGAATTGGTCTCTTTCTGTTCTTCTACAGTCAACTGGCGGGCGCTTTCGCCATGACCCAAACGGTGCCGCCGCCCGTGGCCGCCTGGAGCCCGCCGCTGGCGGGCCTGTTCATTGCGTTGGCCATGGTGGCGTTTCTCGAAGACGGCTAGCGTCACGCGGGACACAGGAGCTCCAAACCCTGCAGACATGCGGCTTTGAATGCTGGACGCCTGCCTAGTCCCGCGCTTAGGAATGGTCGCGGAGTCGCTAGAGGGAAGCGTATGAGCCGTTTGGGGGAAATGGCGCCATTCGGCTGGGCTGCGGCAGCTGCCGCGCTTGCCGTGGGCGTGGGCCCTGCGGCCTTGGCGCAGACGCCGACCGCAGCGCCTTCCCCAGAAAGCACCGCCAGCCAGGCCAACGAAAACGTCGTGCTGGAAGCGGATGAATTGGTCGACGACGAAGCCGCCCGCACCATAACCGCGCAGGGCGATGTTCAGGTTCGCTACCAAGGGCGCACCATGCGCGCCGACCGCCTCGTATACAATCTCAGCACCGGCGACATCACCGCTATCGGGAACGTGCAGATCGTGGCGGAAGACGGCTCGGTGACCTACGCTGAGCAGGTCGAGGCCGATGAAGCGATGAATGTGGGATCAGCCCGCGAACTTCGCGCGCGCCTCGGAGGAACATCTACGCTCGCCGCACGCGAGGCTCGGCGTAACGGCGAAGGCGAAAGCGAACTTCGCAATGTCATCTACACCAGCTGCCCCATCTGCGAAACGGAGGACCGCCCACCGACCTGGAGCCTGCGCGCGCGCCGAGCCGTGCAGGACCACGAGAGCCGAACAATCTCATACCAAGGCGCCGTGCTCGAAATCGTCGGCGTTCCTGTCTTGTACATCCCGTTTATCGCGCACCCAGACCCAACGATTGGGCGCTCATCGGGATTGCTGCCGCCAGACATCGGACGCAACAACCGCCTGGGCACGTTCTACGAGCAACCTTATTACTGGGCGATCTCGCCGTCCCAAGATCTTACGACCTCGCTGCGGCTGCATGGGAACGTAAACCCGCTTGTCGGCGTCGAGTATCGCAAGCGTTTCTGGTCAGGACAGCTCAGTCTTGAAACGACCTTCACCCAGGAGCGCCTTTTCGACACCGAGGGCGACCGGTTTGACGAAAACAAGTTTCGCTATAGCGCATTCGGTCAGGGCCGTTTCCGCATAAACGACTACTGGGATTGGGGCTTTGGGCTCGAGCGCAGCTACGACGACGGCTACTTGCGCCGATACGAAGTCGACGGGGCGGGCCAGAGGCACGGCCCCTACCTGGGACGCGAAACGCGCCTGATTTCGCAACTCTTTGCAATCGGGCAAGACGCGAACTCGTTCAGTTCGATTTCAGCCGTATCGTTTCAAGGGCTGCGGGATGAGGATAGCTCCGATCTGCTCCCGCTTATCCTGCCTTTCGCTGAAACGGAGCACGTCCTTACCGACCCACTGTTTGACGGGCAGTTGCGGCTGCAAGCGAACACCGCCGCGCTGGCGCGGGAGGACAACCCGGCGACCCTCGCCTTCGAAGGCAACGACGCGCGACTCTCTCTCTCTGCAACTTGGCGAAAGGATACGATCTTCGGTCCGGGCCTCGTTCTCAGCCCCTTCGCCCAGGCAAGGGGAGATATGTTCGCAGTTGAGACATCCGAAAACAACGTTGAAACTTTTACGCGAGGCGCGGGCCTAGCTGGCGCGGAAGTCAGCTGGCCGTTCATGCGCCCGGGCGAGCGCTTCGATGTTGTTGTCGAACCTGTGGTCATGGCGGCAGTCGCGACCGACGAGCAGCCCGACCCTCGCATCGTCAACGAAGACAGCCTTGCTTTCGAACTCGATGACTCGAACCTGTTCAGGCCTAACGCCGCCCCGAATTACGATCTGTGGGAACCCGGCGCACGGGTGAGCACGGGCGTGCGCGCGACGGCGCGCGCTCACTCCGGCCAGAGCGCAACACTCATGTTTGGGCGGCGTTGGCGCGAAGACTCAGCGCCCGGCTTTACCGATCAGAACAATCTTGGAGGGAGCCGTTCAGACTGGGTCGCCGCCAGCCAGATCGACCTGGGCCGAAATTTCGGCGCGGAAGCCCGCATTCGGCTCGAAGACGAGACGCTCTCCGTACAACGTATCGATTTGGGCGTGCGCGGAGCACTTGGCCGCTTCTCAGGCACCGCCCGCTACTACGACATTGAAGATTCGGTCCAGACCGACCCCACTGCCCCCAACTCCGAAGTAAGCGCCCAACTGGGCGTCGAACTGGCACGAGGCTGGCGAGCGCAGTTCGGCGTCGTCCGCGACCTCGATTCAGACATAAACCTGCGCCAGGACATCCGCGCCATTTATGAGGACGATTGCACCTTTCTCGAGATTTCCTACACCCGATCGGAAACGACGAGAGGAACGATCGGCCCCGACGAAGGCGTGCAGATCAGGGTTGGCCTGCGCTCTCTCGGGGTCTTCGGCGGCAGCTGAGGCGGAGCGAAGTAGACGAATGACTTTGAAGAAGCTTTCAACAGCGGCAGCGCTGGCGGCCATGCTCGGAGCCGCACAGCCAGTCGCCGCCCAAAACGCCGAGGGCGTCGCCGCTATCGTGAATGATAGCGTGATTTCGACGTTCGACGTTCGGCAGCGCGCGAGCCTTTTGCTCGTGTCCGCAGGCATGCAAATGACGCCAGAATTGATGCAGCGTGCAAGCGCTCAAGCGTTGCGCGACCTCGTCGACGAACACCTGCAAATTCAGGAAGCGCGCGAGTTTGAAATCGAAGTCACCGACGAACAGCTTGATCGCCGCCTTGCCGACATCGCCCGGGGAAATCAGACCACTGTGGAGGGCTTGACTGCCCGCTTCGCGCAATCGGGCGTTTCGATTTCCACTCTACGGTCTCAACTTCGCGCCGACATTGCCTGGCAACGCTTAATCTCCGGAATGTACGGGAGCCGCGTCAGGATTTCCGAGGTGGAGGTCACCGAGACCCAGGAGCGCATTGCCGCCAACGCCACCCGGCCGCAGTATCAGATTTCGGAGATCTTCTTGCCTGCGGAGACGGAGACGGAGTTCGCCGAGATGGAACAGGGCGCGATGCGTTTGCTTGAGCAAATGCAGCGTGGAGCGCCTTTCCCGTTAGTGGCGCGCCAGTTCTCCCAGGCGCCTTCGGCAGCAGCGGGCGGCGACATCGGTTGGATCGCAGCGCCAGAATTGCCCATCGAGTTACAGCCCATCGCGGACCGTCTTCAGCAAGGACAGGTCTCGCTGCCCGTGCGGACGCCAACAGGCGTGTACATCATCGCCATGCGTGATCGCCGCGCCGGCGCCGACGCCGGTGCGACCACGTCCGTTTCCTTGCGGCAGGTCACAGCGCCTGCGGCCCGTCAAAGCTCCATGGCGCGCCTTCAGCGTCGCCTCGAAGGTTGTAACGATCTCGACGGCGCTGTGTCCGGCATCCAGGGCGCCACGGTCATCGATCTCGGGCAAACACAAGAGTCTGAGTTGTCGCCCGCCATTCGTAGCCGGATCGACGGCGTCGAAAATGGACGCGCCTCGGCGCTGGAAACGACTCCTGACCAAGTTAACATGATCGTCGTGTGCGGCCGCGAAACCGGAGGCGGTGGGATTCCGAGTCGGGCTGAGATCGAAGACCGCCTACGCGAGCAGGAGCTGACCATGTTGGCCGAGCGGTATCTGCGCAATCTGCGCCGCGAGGCGACAATCATCACCCGCTAACCCGCGATGAAGCCGCTTGCCGTTTCGATGGGCGATCCCGCTGGGATCGGCCTTGAACTGGCGATGCGTGTTTGGAGCGAACGCGAGGCCGCAACGCCGCGCTTCTACCTTGTGGCTGATCCGGACGCCGTCCTGCGCGCGGCGCGGCGCATTGGCCTGCCAACGCCGCGCCTTCAGGTTTCCGATAACCCTTCGGAACTCGTCGGCAAGCCCGACGTCCTGGGTGTTTTCTCAACTGGGCTAGCCATTGAGGAAATCCCAGGCGCACCTGACCCGCGCAATGCGCAGGCGACGATCTTGGCGATCGAGCGCGGTGTAGCGGCCGTTAGCGGCGGCGCCGCTTCCGCGCTGGTCACGCTCCCGATCTCGAAGTCGGTTCTGCAAGGGCAAGGCTTTGGCTTCCCCGGCCATACAGAGTGCATCGCCCATCTCACTCAAAACATGAATTGGCCGTGCCAGCGCGGACCTGTGATGATGTTGGCGGGTCCCACGCTAAGAGTCGCTCTGGCGACCATCCATACGCCGCTCCGCGATGTGGCGTCGGCGCTAACCTCTGAACGCATCGTAGTCGTTGGCCGCGTCGTGGGCGAGGCTCTGCAACGGGACTTCGGCATTGATGCTCCGAGAATCGCCCTTTGCGGACTCAATCCGCACGCTGGCGAACAGGGACGCATTGGTCGCGAGGAGATTGACGTCATCAACCCCGCGGCAGCCCAACTCCGCGCGGAAGGATGGAACGTAAGCGATGCGCGCTCGGCGGATGCATTGTTTCATGATGCGGCACGTCGCGACTACGACGCAGTTATCGCGCTCTATCACGACCAAGGCCTCATTCCGATCAAGACGCTCCACTTCTGGGACGCGGTGAACATTACGCTCGGCTTGCCGATTATCCGCACGTCGCCGGATCACGGCACAGGCTTTGACATCGCCGGCACAGGCCTCGCACGCCCCGACAGTCTTCGTTCGGCGCTTCGGCAAGCCTGGGACATGGCGGCGCGCCGCTCCGGCGCATGAACGCGGACGATCTCCCCACGCTTCGTGGCGAGCTCGAAGCGCACGGACTCTGGGCGCGCAAGAGCCTCGGCCAGCATTTCCTGCTCGATTTGAACATCACGCGTCGCATAGCGCGCGCCGCCGGCGAAATCTCGGGGAAACCGGTCATCGAAGTCGGACCTGGTCCCGGCGGGTTAACACGCGCGCTGCTGGAAGCCGGCGCGAACCCGCTTATCGTCATCGAGAAGGACGTGCGATTCCTGCCGCTCCTTCAGCCACTGATCGCCTGGAGCGGCAATCGGTTGGTGATTGTTGAGGGCGATGCCCTCGCCGTCGATGAGTCGATGCTCACCACGCACCGCGCAGCCGTGGTCTCCAACCTCCCCTACAACGTCGGCACTGCTCTACTTGTGAAGTGGCTGAAGGCTGGGCCCTGGCGTGGCGACATGACCTTGATGTTCCAAAAGGAGGTGGCGCAACGCATTGTCGCTGGACCATCCCATGACGCCTACGGGCGCCTTGCCGTGCTCGTTCAGGCGCGATGCCAGGCGCGCATGGAATTTGTCGTGCCAGCGCGCGCCTTTACACCTCCGCCGAAGGTCGCTTCCGCGGTCGTGAGCTTGCGAGATCGAGCCGACCCCTATCACGATTTGGAAGCACTCGAACGCGTAACCGCCGCTGCATTCGGCCAAAGGCGCAAGATGCTGCGCAGTGCTCTTCGAACATTGACGCCAGAGGCGGATTCACTCCTGCTAGACGCCGGCCTCGATCCCACCGCACGCGCCGAGGCGATCGACCAAGCAGGATTTCGCCGACTTGCCGACGCCTGGCGATCCCTGGCCGGTTGAGTCAAGCAGTTGCTGATACAATCCAGCAGGCCGCCGCAAGCCGCACCGCGCCATCCCGATAGAGCGGCTCCAAGTGCTCAATCAACCGCGCCTTCGCCATAGCTGGGTCGAGACCTTGCTCCGCGAGCGCGCGAGCGCACGGACCGATGTGCAACAAGAAGTCAGCGATTTTCGGCAGGTCGCCCTCGCCACCCACCGGGATGTGATCATCCCAACGTGCAATCTCGATGTCACGCCAACCAGCGCCGGACAGAATGCGCTCCACTTTTTTGGGGTCGGCGAATGCAAACGGCCCCGGAGCATCCGCATCAGGCGGAACTGGCGGCGTTCCAAGCATCGGCGCAAGCGCGATCATTGGCGCGGTCGCCCAGTCGTTCTCCGTAACTGTGCGCCAACATGCGAACACCAACCGCCCCGCCGGCCGCAACAATGAACGAATGTTTGCGAACGCAGCTTCAGGCGCTTCAAAAAACATTACGCCGAAGCGCGAGAAGGCGGCGTCAAACGCGACGTCGGCCGAAAAATGCGTCGCGTCGGCCTCGACAAACTCCGCCGCACCGCTCGCCCGCATGCGCGCCACAGCTAAGAGCGGCGGTGAGAGATCTACCCCTAGGACCGATCCGCTCGCACCCACACGACGCGCGATCTCAAGGCTGGTGGCGCCCGCGCCGCAACCGATATCCAGCACGCGGTCGCCCGCTTTGAAGCCCGCGCGCAGCAGCGCGGCTTGCGCGACGCCTGCCAGCATGGCGTCAATCTGGACAGCGTGCGCCGCCCACTCGCCGCCAACCTTCCCGGACCAATATTCTTTTTGCGTCGGCGTTTCGGCCATAGACTGCTCCCATCCTCACGCCGCGCCAGCGTGTGCTTAAGCACGCGCTGGTTCAAACTCCGCGCTTCAATCGCTCCACGTGTAGCTTAAGCCACAATTGCCGCGCCCGCTTCAACCGTTCCGCCGCTAGGATTTGCCTAATCTGGGTGAGCGTCTGTTCCAGGAGCGTATTTACAAGGACGTAATCGTATTCTTCCCAATGTGAGATTTCGTCGAGCGAACGCGCCATGCGTTTTTTGATGACCTCGTCGCTGTCCTCATTGCGCGCCCGCAGGCGCCTGTCCAACTCCGCCATTGAGGGCGGCAGAATGAATATGCCGACGACATCCATGGGCTCGGCGGCGCGCAGCGCGCGCGCGCCTTGCCAATCAACATCGAACAACACGTCGCGCCCTTGAATCAGCATCGCCTCAACTGGCGCTCGCGGCGTCCCATAATGGTTCCCGAACACCATCGCATGTTCGAGGAATTCGCCCTTGTCGGCCATATCCTCGAACTGCTCTTTGCTCATGAATTTGTACTCGCGACCATCGACCTCGCTTGGGCGCGGCGCGCGCGTCGTCGCCGAAACCGAAAGCGACATGTTGTCGTCGGCTTCAAGCAGCTTTCGCGCAAGCGTCGATTTGCCCGCCCCAGAGGGGCTGGACAGCACGAACATCAAACCTCGCCGCGCGACATATTCATTCAACATTGGCGGCTTGCTCCTTGATCTGATCGACCACGGCTTTGAGATCGAGACCGATGCGCGTCAGCTCCAGGTCTTGCGACTTCGAACAAAGCGTATTTGCTTCGCGGGTCAATTCCTGACCCAGGAAGTCAAGCCGCCGTCCTGCCGCTTCAGGCGTCGCGAGGAGGATGCGCAATTCGGTCGTATGCGCGGCCAGTCGTTCGAGTTCTTCCGCAACGTCGGCGCGCATCGCCGCAAGCGCCGCTTCCTGCGCCAAGCGCTGCTGATCGAACACCACATCCGGCGCAAGCGCGGACAGCCGGGATTTGATACGCTCCAACGCGGCGGTCGGCGCCGCGGCGGCGGTCGCGCGGGCTCGTGCTACCAAACCATCCAGCCGGTCCGCGGCCTCGCCAAGCACAGTCGCCAGCATGCGTCCTTCGCTGGCACGCGCGGTCGCCAGTCCCTCAAACGCCGTCCCAAGTCCGGCCAACAGCGCCGCCTCCGCGCGCGCGCGCGCGTCCTCGCCCAAACTCGAATCCTCGCTGACCAGAACACCGCGCAAGCTGAGCATGCCGTCCCAACGCGGCTTCTTGACGTGCCCGGCTTTGATATGGGGCGCGCCAGCTTCGAGGAGCCGCGCGATCAACGCCGCGTCAACCTCCACAGCGGCCGATGCGCCAGCGTCCCGCGTCAGAGTGAGCGATGCCTGCAGCGAGCCGCGCTTGAACATCCTCGCCGCGAGCGAGCGCGCCGGTTGCTCCAATCCGTCAAAACCAAGTGGGGTCCGAAGCTTTACGTCGAGTCCGCGGCCATTGACGCTCTTGGCCTCCCACAGCCAGCGCTGCGCGCCCAGCTCCTCGGAAAGACGCCCTTCCGCTCGGGCAAAGCCAGTCATGCCTGAAATGGTCATAACCTGGTCGTTTCATTGGCCCGAAAGTTCGTCAAGCCTAAGACGGCGGCACAGCCTCCGTGAGAAGCTCGGCGAACGCCTTCGCAAACGTGTGCGCGTCGCCGGGCCACCGCGCCGAGACATAGTTTCCGTCACGTACAACCCAGGCAGGGGTCGCATCCTCATCGCTGTCGCGCGCAAGACCTGAAGACTTCCGCGTGTAGTGCGCGGCGTCCCGAGGCACATCCAGAAAATCAGCGGGCGACCGCAACGCGCGGGCGACTTCATGTTCTACGGAAGCATACCCTGCCGGCTCGCCGGGGCGCTCGGTGTAGGTGCGGTAGTAGTTGGGGTCCCAGAAGCGCGTGATCCGCGCAATGCCATGCGCCGCGCGCTCAAGGCGCCACGTCAGAGCCGTGGTCTTGCGTCCGAATAGAACAGACCGCCCTGTACGCGGGTCAATGCTGCGCGCTGCGAGGACCACGCCATGACAGATTGCGCCGACCGGCCGTGCGGACTGAAAAAATGCGACGACGAGCGCTTGCAGCGTGGCGCTTTCCAAAAAGGCGCGCATTCCGCGCGCGCGATGCCCCCCCGGAAGCAGAAGCCCATCGAACGCCCCGACGTCTAAGGCGGCCCAGCGCAAGGGCGCCCCGAAAGCAGGTGAAGCCGCCATGGCGCGATAGGCGCTCCGAGCGTCGGCATTAGCGCCCAGTATGCGGCCAACCAAGGCGACTGTCTTGAAGCCAGGCGCAAACCCCCAGGGATCGAGGCCCTGGCCGCTCACCATGATATCGTCCGCTGCGCCCGGTTCGCCTGCGGGGGTGGCGAACACCACCTCGTGGCCCGCCTGCGTCAGAATACGCCACGGGATAGCGGTTTCCGTTGGATCGAAGTCGCGCGCCGGCAGCGGCATCAGAACCTTTGCCATTGGGACTCAATCTCCGTGCCGAACGCCCGCCTGAATCGGACACTCAGTTGGCCCGTTCTTCCGCCAACCTTTGCGCTTCGATTTGCCGCCAGCGCGCGACGGCCGCGTTGTGCTCGGCGATAGTCGCTGTGAATACGTGCCCGCCGCTGCCGTCCGCCACGAAGAAAAGCGCGTCGCTTTCCGCGGGATTGGCGACAGCCTCCATCGCCGCGCGTCCTGGGTTGGCGATCGGCGTCGGCGGCAAACCATCGATGCGATAGGTATTGTAGCCGGTGTCGAGCGCAATTTCGCTTTGGCGTATGGTGCGACGCTGGCCCTGGGCGTTCACCAGCCGGCCATCAACACATCGATCCGGATGCCGTTTGCAGACGCCGTAGATGATCGTGGAATCCATCTCCAAGCGCATAGGGCGGCGCAGCCGATTCATAATCACCGCCGCAACGAGCGGCCGTTCGCGCGCGACGCCAGTTTCGCGCTCCACGATCGACGCCAGATTGACCAGTTCCTCGGGCGAACGCACCGGCGTACCCGGCCTCCGGCCCGCCCAAATTTCCGCCAGCGCTTCGTCGTGAGCCGCGCGCATCTGACCAAGAAGCGCTTCGCGCGTCATGCCGCGCTGCACATGATAGGTCTCAGGAAGAACCGACCCTTCCGGCGGCGCCTCGGGCATCTCGCCCGTGAGCACGTCGCTCTCTTCAAGCACGCGCATTACGCCCGCGATCGTTATACCTTCCGGGAAGGTGATCGCGTGCTGAAGCGCTTCGCCGCTCGCCATCATCTCAACGATTTGGCGTACAGACGCGCGCGCTGGGATCCGGTACTCTCCAGCCTGCAGAGATGCGCCCCCCGCGTAGAGCCGGTTCGCCAGGCGAAACAGCAGGGCATTGCTGATGAGACCTTGAGCTTCAAGGTCGCTCGCGATCGACGCGCCGGTCGCGCCTCGCTCAACAATAAAAGTCGTGTCCTCAACCTTCGGACCAGCGCGCCCGACCGCGCTTGAAAAGAACGCAAAAGCGAAAATTGCCGCCGCGCCCGCCGCCACGGAAAGCCAAAGCAGAAACGAGAGCGCCCCTCCGTTTCGCCGACGCGCCGATTTCGCCATTACTCCACCGCTGTCAGGACAACAGCGGCGTTGGTGCCGCCGAAACCGAATGAATTCGACATCGCCGCTTTCACGCGCCGTTTCTTGGCGGTCAGCGGCGTCAAATCTATGGCGGTTTCGACGGAGGGATTCTCTAAATTCAGGGTCGGGGGGATGACGCCGTCACGGATCGCGAGCGCGCAAAAAATCGCTTCAACCGCGCCGGCGGCGCCCAGCAGATGCCCGATCGCGGACTTCGTCGACGAGAGCGAGACATTGGCCGCGGAGGCTCCAAAAAGGCGCTCAACCGCACGCAGCTCTATTTCGTCGCCGAGCGGCGTGGAGGTGCCGTGCGCATTGATATAGTCGACGTCGGCAGGCGTAAGGCCCGCGTTCTTCAGCGCCGCGCTCATTGCACGGAAACCGCCATCGCCGTCCTCGGCGGGCGCCGTGATGTGATAGGCGTCGCCTGAAAGGCCGTAACCCTTCACTTCGGCGTAGATCTTCGCGCCACGCGCTTTGGCGTGTTCGTATTCCTCCAGGACAACGACGCCCGCGCCTTCGCCCATGACAAAGCCGTCGCGATCCTTATCATAGGGCCGCGAAGCGCGTTCAGGCGCGTCATTGAACCCGGTCGACATCGCACGCGCCGCGCAGAATCCCGCCATGCCGATGCGGCAGATCGATGCCTCCGCGCCACCCGCCACCATCACGTCAGCGTCGCCATACATAATGAGCCGCGCCGCATCGCCCACAGCGTGCGCTCCCGTCGCGCACGCTGTCACGACAGCGTGGTTAGGGCCCTTTAGTCCATAGCGAATGGAAACCTGTCCCGAGACGAGATTGATCAGGGCGCCGGGGATGAAGAAAGGACTGATCTTGCGCGGGCCTTCCCGGTCCAAGAGAAGGGAATTCGCCTCAATGGAATTGAGCCCGCCGATGCCTGAACCGATGAGAACGCCGGCTCGGCACTTTTGCTCTTCCGTCTCGGGTCGATAGCCGGAGTCGGCCATTGCCTCGTCAGCAGCGGCCATGCCAAGCACAATGAATTCGTCAACGCGGCGTTGCTCCTTGGGAGACATCGCTTTCGCTGGATCGAAAGCATGCGGATCGCCCGAACCGCCCCCGCGCCCGTCGATGCGCGGCACGATACAGGCGATCTGACAAGGCAGATCGTCGACCTTGATGTGCTCTATGCGCTTGGCGCCGGAGCGGCCCGCTAGGAGCCGCTCCCACGTCGCTTCACGCCCCGCCGCCAGCGGCGTGACCAGTCCGATTCCGGTGATAACGACGCGCCTCATGTGCGCGGACAGGGCTTAGCCCTGCTTCTCCGTGATAAACTTCACGGCATCGCCGACGGTTTGGATGTGCTCGGCGGCGTCATCGGGAATTTCGATGCCGAATTTCTCTTCGAATTCCATAACCAGTTCGACGTTGTCCAAGCTATCCGCGCCGAGGTCATCGATAAAACTGGCTTTCTCCGTCACCTTCTCAGGGGCGACTTCGAGCTTCTCCACAACGATCGCCTTTACGCGCTCAAACACGTCTGACATGCACGCCTCGCACAGTGCTGTAACAAAAATGGCCACCCGACACAGCCGCCGGGGGCGTTAGTGAGCGGCCTTTTGACCACAGGCACGGCCCGGCGCAAGCTTTTTTCTGCCTTCGCCCCCGCCCCAGGCCGCCTCATATCATGGCCATGCCGCCATTTACGTGCAAGGTTTGCCCTGTGACGTAAGCAGCCTCCTCGCTGGCGAGATACACGGCGGCGGCAGCCACGTCGCTTCCCTCACCCAGGCGTGCAGCAGGAATTTTGCCCAGCATGGCGGACTTCTGCGCCTCGCTGAGCACATCCGTCATGGGCGAAGAGATGAAGCCCGGGGCGATGCAGTTCGCAGTGACGTTGCGGCTGGCGACCTCGGCGGCCAAGGATTTCGTGAACCCGATCATGCCCGCCTTCGACGCGCAATAATTCGCCTGACCGGGGTTTCCCATCACTCCCACAACCGAGGTGATGCCGATAATGCGGCCCCAGCGGTTTTTCATCATCGTTTTCAGCGCCGCGCGCGACAACCGAAAATAGCTCTCAAGATTGACGCGAAGGACGCTCTGAAAATCCTCGTCCTTCATGCGCAGCAACAATCCATCCTTGGTGATGCCAGCGTTGGCGACGAGGATGTCGAGTCTGCCGCCCAGGGCTGCCTCCGCCTGCCCGACGAGCGCATCCACGGCGGCGCCATCCGACAGGTTGCAGGGCGTTATGGGGTGATCTCCGCCCATCTCCGCACGCGTCGCCTCAAGCGCCTCGACACGGGTGCCGGAGAGCGCCACGCGCGCGCCCTGGCGCGCCAACGCCTTGGCGATGGCGCTGCCGATGCCGCCGGAGGCGCCGGTCACCAACGCGGTTTTGCCAGAGAGATCGAACATCATCTGCCTCCCTTAGAGCGAGTTCGCGAACGCTTCCAGGTCCGACGGCTCATTCAACGCCAACGCCTCTGCATCCGGCGCGTTGCGTTTGACCATGCCCGAGAGCTGCTTGCCGGCGCCGACCTCCACGAAGCGCCTCACGCCGCCGTCGGCCGCCATCCATTCAACGCTCTCACGCCAACGCACGCGTCCTGTCACCTGCTCCACAAGCAAGCGTCTCATCGTTGAAGGTTCTTGAACAGGACGCGCCGTGACATTCGCCACCAAAGGAACGGCAAACGGCGCAATCTCCGTCGAACTCAGCGCCTCGGCCATTGCCTCAGCGGCAGGCTGCATCAGCAGCGAGTGGAAGGGCGCCGACACGTTCAATGGAATGGCGCGCGCGCCTCTCTCCTTCGCATAGGCGAGCGCTGCGTCAATCCCAGCCCTTGAGCCAGAAATGACGACGTTTCCTATGTTGTTGTCGTTCGCGACGACGCAAATCCCGGCCTCAGCCCCTTTGGATGCAATTTCCTCGGCAAGCGCCACGTCCACCTTGCCGATCAGCGCCGCCATCGCGCCACCGCCGATAGGAACGGCAGTCTGCATGGCGTTGCCGCGCCTGCGCAGCAACTTCGCGGAATCCGGGAGCGATAGAGCGCCCACCGACGCCAGCGCTGAATATTCGCCCAGAGAGTGCCCTGCAACAAAGGCGGCCGTGCCGACAGTCACGCCAAACTCCCGCTCGAGCGCGCGCATGACCGCAAGGCTCACCGCCATCAAGGCGGGTTGAGCGTTCGCCGTCAGGGTGAGTTCATCCGCCGAGCCCTCAAAAATCACGCGAGAGAGCCTTTCCCCAAGCGCCTCGTCCACCTCCTGAAACACCTCTCGGCTCGCGCCGAACGCCTCGAAAAGCCCCTTGCCCATTCCGGGGGACTGACTGCCTTGGCCGGGAAAAATGAAGGCGATGCTCATAAGGCGCGGGGTAGACTAAGCCCAGGAGCGGAACAAGGGCGGTTCAGACCTTGCATTCGCGGCTGACTTCGCCTAGGTCCGCGCCTTCGCGATCCGCGGCCCCGGGGGCATCCGCCGCCCGGGGTCCATCGTTTGGGAGGGACCTTCCCCCAATCCCGAGCGCCGCGGGTCTACAGGAAGAAGAAAGATGCCCTATTACGAACACGTGCTCATCGCACGTCCTGAAATTTCGCCCCAACAAGTCGATGCGCTCGTCGAAGACATCTCCAAGTCCGTCAGGGAACTCGGGGGCGTCGTTGGCAAGACCGAGTACTGGGGTTTGCGCAATTTGACCTATCGCATCCGCAAGAACCGCAAGGGTCACTACGCGATGCTGAATCTCGATTGCCCAGCGACAGCGGTGCACGAGTTGGAGCGCCGGCTCAAAATCAATGAAGACGTGATGCGTTTCAAAACAATTCGCGTTGAGGAATTGGATGACGAGCCCTCGCCGATCCTTGCCCGGCGCGATCGCGAGGAGCGCCGCCGCGCCCGCCGCGAGGGACGCGAAGGCGACGACATGGGCGGCTACGATATGGGCGAGGAGGAATAAGATGTCTGGTAAAGGCGCCCCAAAATTCAACATCGCCAACATCCCGGCGCGCCGTCCGTTTGGACGCCGGCGGAAGGTTTGCCCCTTCTCCGGTTCGGCCGCACCGAAGATCGACTACAAGGATGTG
>DDSN01000143.1:69697-81212 GCA_002343395.1 Hyphomonadaceae bacterium UBA2389
GGTGCGCGACGGCTACGCGCGCAATTTCCTGTTGCCTCAAAAGAAAGCGCTTCGCGCGACCGACGCCAATCGCAAGGTTTTTGAAGCGCGTCGCGCCGAAATCGAGGCGCGCAACGCCGAGGCGCGAGCCTCGGCCGAAAAGGCGAGCGGCAAGATCGACGGCTCTTCCTACGTCCTGCTCCGCCAGGCCGGCGAAGCCGGTCAGCTCTATGGATCGGTGTCGCCCCGCGACATCGCCGAAGAGATCGGCAAGAAAACCAAAGGCATCGACAAGTCGGCGGTCATTCTCGACAAACCGATCAAGACAATCGGCCTCTATGACGTGCGCGTGCGGCTCCATGCGGAAGTGTACGCCAACATCAAGGTGAACGTAGCGCGATCCCAAGACGAAGCCGAACGTCAAGCGCGGGGCGAAAACGTCATCGCGTCGGCGATCGAGGCGGAGCGCGCGCAGGCGGAGGCGGCAGCCAAGGAGTTGGCGGCGGCATCTATCACCAACGATCCGAGCGCACGCGCCGAGTAAGCGGTTTCGCCAAAACCAAGACGGCCCGCAGGTCAACTGATCTGCGGGCCGTTTCGTTTCGGAATCGCACACAATAGGTCGTTGCGCGTCAACATCGAAATTTCGTGAACAGCCTGGGAGCAAGCGCGCCTCCGCCGCCGATCTCCCGTCGAATCGCGTCATCTTGCACGCCATGTCGAAACAGCCCGCCCTCCCGCTTGAGGCGCCGCCGCCCGCCAAACCAGCGCGCGTCGCGCCTCACAATCTTGAGGCGGAGCAAGCCCTGCTGGGGGCCATTCTATTCGACAACGAAACCTACAACCGCATCACTCCCAATCTTCAAGACCGCCACTTCTTCGATCCCGTCCATGGCCGCATCTTCGCCGCGTGCGCCGAGATCATATCCGCCGGCGAGCTGGCTGACGGCGTAACGCTGAAAGAGCGCTTCGCGCGCGACGGCGGCATCAAGGAAATCGGCGGCGCGCTCTATCTCATGAAGCTCATGGAGATGGCCGCGCCGCTCACGGCGCAAGCGCAATCCTACGCCGAACTCATTTATGATCTCGCGCTGCGCCGCGAGTTGATCAGGGTCGGCAACGTAATCGCCGACTTGGCTGAGAACCCTCCCGACGATCACGACGCCGAAGACATCATTGAGGAAGCCGAGCGCACACTGTTCACGCTCGCCGAAAGCGGAACCTCGGCTTCCGGCTTTTCACCGTTCTCGAAGGCGCTTGCGACATCAATCGAGGTCGCGGCCGCGGCCTATGAAAGCAAGTCCGAGGTTTCGGGCATCGCCACCCACTTCGAGGATCTTGACCGCATGCTGGGCGGCATGCACCCCTCGGACTTGGTTATCCTCGCCGGTCGGCCCTCAATGGGCAAAACCGCGCTCGCGACCAACATCGCCTTCAACATCGCAAAGGCTCGACTGGCGTTCGACCGCGCGCCCGAGGACGGCAAACCCGTCGATAAAGGGGGCGTCGTCGCCTTCTTCTCGCTCGAAATGTCAGCCGAACAGCTTGCGACGCGCCTGCTCTCCGACGCCGCCGAGATCGAAAGCGATCGCATCCGGCGCGGCAAGATCAGCAAACAGGAATACGAACGTTTGGCCGACGAGGCGGTGAATCTGCAGAAACTGCCGCTCCATATCGATGAAACGGGCGCCATCGGCATCGCCCAGCTTCAAGCGCGCGCGCGGCGCTTGCAACGGACAATGGGCCTGGACTGCATTGTCGTGGACTATTTGCAGCTGGTGACATCCTCCTCGCGCAAGAGCGACGGACGGGTCCAGGAGGTGAGCGAAATCACGCAGGGCCTCAAGGCCCTGGCAAAGGACCTGAAGGTTCCGGTCATCGCGCTGTCGCAGCTGTCGCGCCAGGTCGAAACCCGCGAGGACAAGCGCCCCCAACTCTCCGATCTGCGGGAATCCGGTTCGATCGAACAGGATGCCGACGTGGTGCTGTTCGTCTACCGTGAAAGCTACTATCTAGAGCGCGCCGAGCCGCGCGAAGGCACCGACGAGCACATTGCGTGGATGCGGCAAGTGGACGAAGTGCGCAACCAAGCCGAGGTCATCATCGGCAAACAGCGCCATGGACCGATTGGCAAGGTGAAACTCTTCTTTGACAGCCGCTACACCAGATTCGGCAACCTCTCAGCCCGCAGCTAGGCCGCGCCTCGCGCGGCTCCGGATTGATCACGCCGCTATCGTTGAGAATTGGCGCTCCTTTCGGAGTCTGGCGCCGAGCGCGGCGGTGGCGGCAGTGGTCAAGGCGGACGCCTACGGTCTCGGCGCTGTCGCAACGTCGCGCGCTCTTGCGCAGGCCGGCGCGCGCACGTTCTTCACCGCAACGACGAATGAAGCGCTTGTTATTCGCAAGGCGCTCGGCGAAGGCCCTCAAGTTTTTGTACTGAATGGCCCAACCGGCGCCGACGCCGAGACCATGAAGGGCGCGCGCCTAACGCCCGTGCTAAACTCACTGGAGCAGGTCAAGCTTTGGGCCGCGCGCGGTCCCGCCGCTCTTCACATCGACACCGGCATGAACCGTCTGGGATTGGGCCCGGAGGAACTCCCGCATGCCGCCGTGGCGTTAAGAGACACAACGCTCGCCTTGGTCATGAGTCACCTAGCCTGCGCTTCATCGCCCGCGCATCCTATGAACGAAGTGCAGCTCAAGCGGTTCATCGACGCGGCCACGCTCTTTCCTAAAGCGCCGCGCAGCCTCGCCGCTACCGCCGGCGCGCAGATCGGCGCCGCCTATCACTTCGATCTGCTTCGCGTTGGCGTGGGCCTTTATGGTTCGGGCGGCCTTGACGAGAACGTCATGAACTTGGCCTGCGCGGCGATCGTCGATGCGCCCATCCTGCAAGTACGCAACGTCGAGCCAGGCGAAACGTTCGGATACGGCGCGACGTTCGCCGCCGACAAAAAGATGCGCACGGCGACGGTTTCTCTGGGATACGCCGACGGCTACTTGCGGTCGCTCAGTGGGCACGGCTATGGCGTCCTAGGCGGCGCGCGGCGCCCGATCCTCGGACGGGTTTCGATGGACCTCGTTATCGTAGACGTTACAGGCTGCGACGAGGCCCGCGAGGGCGCGATGGTGGAGTTCTTGGGGCCCAGCGCAAAGCTCGACGAGATAGCCGCGCTCGCTGGAACGGCGCCCTACGAACTGCTCACAACTTTCGCCGGAACCGTGCGCAAGACGGGAGTTCGGGCTTGATTAATCCGTTTGCTCCAGTGGGCCGGGCCGTCCTTGGCATCTTGCGTGAAATCGGCCGCTTCTCCTTGTTCGCGGGCCGCTCCGCGGCGAGCGTGTTCTCGCCGCCGTTCTTCATGGGCCAATTTGCGCGCCAGTCCTTGCAGATCGGTTACTTCTCCCTGCCGGTGATCGGCCTCACCGCTGTGTTCATCGGCGCGGCGCTTGCGCTCAACATTTATGTGGGCGGGGCTCGCTTCAACGCGGAATCCTTTGTGCCGAATATCGTAGTGCTTGGCATCACGCGAGAGCTGGGGCCAGTGCTCGCCGGCCTCATGCTCGCCGGACGCGTCAGCGCCGGCGTCGCCGCCGAGATCGGGACCATGCGCGTCACGGAGCAAATCGACGCGATGAACACGCTCTCGACTGATCCGTTTAAGTTCCTGATCGCGCCGCGCGTGCTCGCGGCGACGCTGACACTGCCGCTGCTCGTCCTGGTCGCTGACATAATCGGCGTCATGGGCGGCTACCTCGTGGCGGTGAACAGCCTCGACTTTAACGGCGCGACCTACCTGCGCAACACGCTCGACTTCCTTGAATCCCAGGACGTGATCCTGGGCCTCGTGAAGGCCGCGGTCTTTGGCTTCATCATCGCGGCGATGGGCGCTTACCAAGGCTACAACAGCCAGGGCGGCGCGCTCGGCGTCGGCCGCGCCACCACCAACGCCGTCGTGGGCTCGATCGTGCTTATCCTGGCGGTGAACTATCTGATTACAGCGTTCTTCGTGGAGTGATGCGATGACCGCGAAACTCCAACTCGTCGACATCAAGAAGAAACTACGCGGCCGCCAAGTACTCGACGGCGTCGACCTCGACGTGGCGCCGGGCCAATCCCTCGTCGTCATCGGCGGCTCGGGTCAAGGCAAGTCCGTCACACTGAAGTGTGCGCTTGGTCTAATGAAACCCGACGCCGGGCAAGTGCTCGTTGACGGCGCCGAGGTTACGCGTATGCCGCGGGAAATCCGCGGCCGGGTGATGAAGAAGTTCGGCATGCTGTTTCAGGGCGGCGCGCTTTTTGACTCGCTCACCGTTTGGGAGAACATCGCCTTCCGCCTCATCTACGCGGACAAAGTCGGGCGCAAGGAAGCGCGCGACCGCGCCCTTGCAACCATGCGCAAGGTGCGCCTCGCGCCCGAGTTCGCTGACGTGCGCCCCATCGAACTCTCAGGCGGCATGCAAAAGCGCGCGGGGCTCGCGCGCGCCATCATCGCCAAGCCGGATATCCTTTTTTTTGACGAGCCCACCACCGGCCTCGATCCGATCACCGCCGATGCGATCAACGACCTCATCGTCGAGATGGTGAAGGAGATCGGCTGCGCCGCCGTCTCGATCACCCACGACATGGCGAGTGCACGCAAGATCGCCGACGAGATCGCCATGTTGCACGGCGGCAAAATCGTCTGGCGCGGACCTGCGGCGCAGATCGACAATAGCGGCAACGCTATGGTGGATCAGTTCATCGCCGGCCGCGCGGATGGGCCGATCCAGGCGGTGGTTTAGGTTTGCAAAGCGCGCACGCGCGGGTCTGCGCGAGACTGCAAATCCACAGCCATTGCACTAGCGAATCGCGGCCCGCGCGATCGTGTTGTGATCGAATGCCAGCTTCGCGCTGCGCCAATCCGCCACCCATTCCGCACTCGCGGCGTCGTCGCCGCCGAGCACACGCGTGGAGCGCGGGCGCACAAGGAAGGCGCAACTCACCGTGTGACCGCGCGGATCGCGTTTCGGATCGGAATAGACGCCGATCAGGCGGACGACTTTCCCACCGACCCCAGTCTCTTCCTTCAACTCGCGCAACGCCGCCGCCTCAACTGTCTCGCCCACATCGACGAACCCGCCCGGCAGCGCATATTTGCCCTTGAAGGGCGGGTGCGCCCGTTTGATCAGCAAGAGCCGACCCGCGCGGTCAAACACCACGCAGTCGACGGTTAGAAGCGGCGTTTTCGGTGGGCCCCTCAATCGCGATCTTCTTCTGGGCAGCGGCGCGCCGTAATCCCCGCCGCCGGCGCGCCATCCAGAGCGAAATCACCCATCAGATCGTCGGAGACCGGCGCCGCGACATCGAGATGGTAGATCAAGGAATCGCCGCTTGGCGCGCCCTCGGGGTTCAGCACACGCATCGTCAGGTCGACACGATTGCCTTCACCAGCGGCCCATGTTCCCGCGTGGGATGTTGTCATGCCATCGGCAGCGACAACGTAGTGCTGCACGCTGCCATCAGCGGCGAAGACCAAATCGTAATTGGCGCACGATCGATCAAACGACCAGAGCCCAACAAGCGTTTCCGGAGCAAGCACAAAGGCCTCAGCCTCAATCCGTCCAACTCCCGACGATCCCGCGGTCGCGTCTTCAGGTTGCTCGGTTTGCGGCGAAGGCGGAGCGCACGCAGCCAGCACCGCGAACATAGACAAAAGCAAAAACCGCATGCGCCATCCCCTAGGATTGGCGCCATCATGCCCTCAAGCCGCCGACCCCGGCAAGCGCTCGCGTTCCCGCGCAAGCACCCTGCGTACTCCGACTAACCCGTCCAGGAGTTCCGCTGTCGCCTTTGCGGAGATGGCGTCCGGCTGGCGCAGTATCCGCATTGCGGAGAGGTGGAGATTGACCGCCTCGCGATCCCAAGATGGTTCGGTTTCATCGAGCAGATGGCAGAGCGAGTAGGCCACCTTCCCGAGCGCGTCGCGCCCAACCATCCCGCCGAGCCCAGCCACCATATTCGTGGCCGTGTAGATCTCGCGTCGTTGCTCCGGCGTCGGATCGTCCGCAGCGCCCGCGACGAGACGTTCGATCTCGACCACCGAGTCGACCAAGCTTTGGACCGCCTTGGGTCCGACATAGGCGAGGTGCAACTCAGCGCGCTCAACGGCCTCCGCCATTGTCATGCCGCCTGGCGCATTGAGGCATTGCTTCAAGCTCGTTTTTGGGTGGTCGTCGTTCACCACAGCTCCATTCCGCTACCCGTTGTCGACACAACTTCAGCCGGCGCGATCAATTCACCGCGCCGTCCTTCGCTCTCAGCTACGAAAATGATCCGTTCCAGCAAGCCTTGCGTCGAGAACGGCTTGGCTATGACGTAGTCGGCGCCGCACTGCCGCGCGGCCGTTATCAAGCGCACATTGGTGTATGCCGCGAGCATGATCACCGGCACGCCGGCGTTCGGTCCCCGGCGCTCCGATCGTAGCCACTGGACGAAGTTGAATGCTTCATCGCCAAACGCGCATGGATCCAGCAGAATCAGGCTCACCGAGTGCGTCTTCACCGCGTCCAATCCGGCGCGCAGCGTTTGGTATCGGAACATCCGGCGGAATCCGCACCCCGAAAGGACGCCCGTTACGACTTCCAGAAAGATCGGGCTTGCGTCGATCAGCAAGACGGACGCGTTCGCGAAATTGAACGAAAGCTGCTGTTTCAGAGAGACAGCCGATCCGCTCATGAAGCAACCTTCTCGACGGCCGCCAGGAGCTGCGCGGGGTTGAAGGGCTTGACAATCCAGCCTGTCGCGCCAGCAGCGCGCGCCCGCGCCTTCTGCTCTGGCGCGGACTCTGTCGTCAAAACGAGAATGGGCGTCGCGCGCGCTTTGCCCTCGCGCGCGCGCTCGATGAAGCTCAAGCCATCGAGGCGCGGCATGTTCACATCCGTGATGATGACGTCGGGCTGAATCTGATCGAGGCGCTCAAGCCCCTCGACCCCATCCTCAGCGAGCACAACCGTGTATCCGGCGTTTCCGAGTACGAAGTTCACCAGCTCCCTGATGGTCAGCGAGTCGTCGACGGCAAGCACTGTGCGCTTTGGCGCGGCCATTACGGGGCCTCCCTCGACGCGCCGTTTATCGCAACCAAGTTAACATCAGCATAACCTTGGATAGCATTTCGCGGAACGCCTCGCCTTTTACGGGTAAATTGTTACCGTATTCCCCGCCGAAGAGCGGCTATTATCTCGAATCATATGGCCAAACCGGAACACATCTTCACCTGCCAGGCTTGCGGCGCGATCTGGCCCAAATGGGCGGGAAAGTGCGACGCTTGTGGCGAGTGGAACACGCTTGTTGAGGAAGCGACACGCTCCGTGGTGCCGGGCGCTCTCGCGGCGCCGACGGGAAAGAAAAACAAGGCGCTCAGCTTTGTTGCGCTCGCCGGGGAGAACGATCCCCCGCCGCGACTGGCGACCGGCATCTCCGAACTTGATCGGGTATGCGGCGGCGGATTGGTCGCCGCTTCCGCGGTTCTCATCGGCGGCGACCCAGGGGTTGGAAAATCCACCTTGCTGCTGCAAGCGGCGGCCGCGCTAGCGCGCTCCGGCGCGCGCGTGGCATACGTCACTGGCGAGGAAGCCGAGGCCCAGGTTCAAGATCGTGCACGTCGGCTCGGCGCGGCCGATGCGCCGGTGCAGCTCGCCGCGGAAACGGACCTCCGCAAAATCATAGATGGGCTCAAGGCCATGCGCCCCGACGTAGTGATCGTCGACTCAATTCAAACGGTGTGGGCCGACGGGCTTGAGGCCGCCCCCGGCACAGTTGCGCAAGTGCGCGCGTGCGCCCACGAGTTGGTGCGCTACGCAAAAAAATCCGGCGCCGCGCTCATTCTCGTTGGCCATGTCACAAAGGACGGACAGATCGCGGGACCACGCGTCGTTGAACACCTTGTCGACGCCGTGATTTACTTCGAGGGCGAGCGCGGCATGCCATTTCGCATTCTGCGCGCGGTGAAAAACCGATTTGGCCCGACCGATGAAATCGGCGTGTTCGAGATGGCCGAACAAGGCCTCGTCGAAACGCCGAACCCATCCGCGCTCTTTCTCGGGCCGTCCGGGGAACGCCCGTCCGGCGCGGCGGTTTTCGCCGGCGTCGAGGGTTCGCGCCCTGTACTCGTCGAGATTCAAGCGCTCGCGGCGCCGACGGCCTACGGCAACCCGCGGCGCGCGGTGGTTGGATGGGATTCATCACGCCTCGCTATGATCTTGGCGGTCCTTGAAACCCGGTGCGGGCTCTCGTTCTCCGGACGGGATGTCTACCTTTCCGTGGCCGGCGGCTTGCGCATAACCGAGCCCGCCGCCGACCTTGCCGTTGCGGCGGCGCTGACCTCAGCGCTCGCCGACGTTGCGCTCCCGAACCGATGTGTCGTTTTTGGCGAAGTGGCGTTGTCCGGCGAAGTGCGCGCGGCTGGGCGAAGCGATCTCCGCCTGAAAGAAGCGAAAAAACTCGGCTTCACGCAGGCGTTCGCCCCTGCCCAGAAACGAACCGGCGGCGAAACCGGCGTCAAGGTCCATACGGTGAGCCACATCAGCGAACTCGCCGCGCGTATTACGGGTGCGGGAGCCTGAAACGCAGGCTTTCCAAGGCATCAAGGGAGAGCTATCGAGGGCGAAGAGCGAAAATGGGCTTATAGGGCGCGCCATGCGCGTGGGGAGCTAGCGTCATGGATCTTGGCTTTACCTGGTTTGATTTCGCGGCGCTGGCTGTCCTGGGCTTGTCGGGCGTCATGGCGTTCGCGAGGGGGCTCATTCGAGAGATATTCTCCATCATCGCGTTCATAGGTGCTGGTATCGCGGCCGTCTTTTTCCACGGCATGGCGCAGCCGCTGGTCGAACGCTTTACGCCGTTGTCCGGCCTGCTCGCGGCTTTCGCCGGGGGCCTCGCCATCTTCCTCATCGTCTTCATTGTCATCACCCTCATCACCTCGACCCTGGCGAAGACCGCGCATCAATCGACGGAGATCGGCAGCTTCGACCGAGCGGCCGGCCTCGCGTACGGCGTCTTGCGCGGCGTGGTGGTTGTAGCGCTGTTTGTTTTGCCCGTGCGGCAAGTCCAGGCGACAGACCCTACCGCGGCGTCCGACCCAGTCCTCAGCGCCATTCGCGGCGCGCGCACCTACCCCATGTTCGACAGCGTGGCTGGCGTCCTTGGTGCAGTGCTGCCGCAGGCGCGGGACCGCGTCCGTGATACGATGCAACGCAGACAAGGCGAGTCGGCCTCCATTCCTCCCGCGGAAGAACCGGCGCCAGAGCAAACACCGTAAAGATCGAGGACCGATGGCTCCTGGACGCCCCTCCCTGCAGTTCCACGAGGCGCCGCCGCTTCAAATAGACAGATGGGCTGACGACGACAAACCGCGCGAAGAGTGCGGCGTGTTCGGCGTCTTTGGCAGCGAAGACGCATCCGTCCTGACGGCGCTTGGCCTACATGGTCTGCAGCACCGCGGCCAAGAAGGCTGCGGAATCGTCTCGTTCGACGGCCGCTTTCACCACGAGCGCCACCTCGGTTTGGTTGGCGAGCACTTTTCAGCGGCGGACGTGCCAAAACGTCTGCCTGGCGATAGCGCCATCGGTCACACACGCTACGCCACCCAGGGCGGGACGATCCTCCGCAACACCCAACCGCTCTTCGCGGATTTGGCGCTGGGCGGCTTCGCCATCGCGCACAATGGCAACCTCACGAATTCCCGCGATTTGCGCGATCATCTTGTCGAGGACGGGGCGATCTTTCAATCCACTTCCGACACGGAATGCATCCTGCAGCTGATCGCGCGCTCGCGGAAGGCCAAGGTCGTCGATCGCTTTGTCGAGGCGTTGCATGACATCCAGGGCGCGTATGCGCTGGTGTGCCTCACGAACACGATGATGATTGGTGCGCGCGATCCGATCGGCATTCGTCCGCTGGTCTTGGGCACACGCAACGGCGCGCCGATTCTGGCTTCGGAGACATGCGCGCTCGACATGATCGGCGCAACGTTTGTGCGCACGATCGAACCAGGCGAGATCATCGTGGCGAAGCGCACGCGAGACGGCGAGATCAATCTCGAGAGTCACTTCCCATTCCCAAAACGCAAGGCGCGCCCCTGCATATTCGAGTTCGTCTACTTCGCGCGTCCCGATTCAGTCATCGACGGACGCTCCGTCTACGAGACGCGAAAACGCATGGGCATGCGGCTCGCCCAAGAAACCGGCGTCGACGCGGATGTCATCGTGCCGGTGCCGGACTCCGGCGTTCCTGCGGCGATGGGATACGCCTCGCAAAGCGGCATACCCTACGAACTCGGCATTATTCGCAACCACTACGTCGGGCGCACCTTTATCCAACCCAAACAAGAAATCAGAGCCCTCGGCGTGCGCTTGAAACACGCCGCGAACCGCGAGGTGCTGAAGGACAAACGCGTGATCCTGGTCGATGATTCGATCGTCCGCGGCACCACTTCACAGAAGATCGTGCGCATGGTGCGCGAGGCAGGCGCGCGCGAGGTGCACTTGCGAAGCGCCTCGCCGCCAATAAAGCATCCCGATTTTTACGGCATCGACATGCCTACGCTCGAGCAACTCATGGCCGCGCAGATGACGCTCGACGAAATGCGCGCGCAGCTTGAAGTGGACACCTTAGGGTTTCTGTCGGTTGAGGGCCTTTATTGGGCAATGGGTGAGACGGGCCGCAATTCTGAAAACCCACAGTTCACCGACCACGCGTTCACCGGCGACTATCCCACGCCATTACTAGACCTCACGCGCGACCGTGCGTCCAAGGAATTTCAGCTCTCGCTGCTCGCCGACCACGCCGCCGAATAATGCCCCAGAACCAAAAACGTCTTGCGCTCGTCACCGGCGCATCTCGCGGGATTGGCCGCGCCGTGGCCCTCGAACTCGCGCAACGCGGTTGGCGCGTCATCGCGACCGCGCGCGCGCAGAAGGCGTNNTCGTTCCGCTTGATCTGCGCGATGGCGCGGCCATCGATCACCTGGGAGCGGCCCTGTTCGAGCGGTACGGCAAGCTGGACGCACTGGCCGCGTGCGCCGGTGCGCTTGGCTCACTCACGCCGGCGCATCAGGCGACCCCAGGCGCCATGGATGAAGTGATGGCCGTGAATTTTACGGCGAATTGGCGCTTGATCCGAGTATTGCATCCGCTTCTGCGCGCATCCGACGCTGGCAGAGCCGTATTCCTCACGTCCGGGGCATCGCGGAACCCCAAAGCCTATTGGGGTCCCTACGCCGCCAGCAAGGCGGCCCTCGACGCATTCGTCACCGCCTACGCCGCCGAACTCAACGTCACGCCGATCAAGGCCAATCTTTTCAACCCCGGGCCGACCCGAACAGCCATGCGCGCCAAGGCGTTTCCAGGCGAGGACCCGATGACCCTGCCGGCCCCGGAAGAGGTCGCGCCGCAAATCTGCGACATGCTCACGCCGTCCTTCCAAAAGAACGGCGCTTGGGTGCAATTCGAGCATTAGCGCCGTGCGCGCGACCTACGACGCCATCATCATCGGCGC
>DDSN01000029.1 GCA_002343395.1 Hyphomonadaceae bacterium UBA2389
GGGGAGGGGAGGCGTTTCGCCTTCACCGCCGCGCTCGACGCTTACGGCCGCGTGCTGCACGTGTGAGCGCGCCATTCCTCCCCCTGCAAGGGGGGGATGGGAGGGGCAGATTGTTAAATGGAGCGAGTCGTGCGCTACTCATGGTTGTGGAGTTCAGGGTATGCGTGAGACCGATGCCAACCGTCTGGGCGGCCAGCGAATTCAAGCGCGTCAAATCAACGAGCTTGTTGGAATAGCTCGGGGTCTAGCTGCTGACGGCGTCCTGAACGATGCGGAGGTGGAATTCCTACAAAGTTGGCTGGCGGCGAATAGTTGTGTCAGCAGCCAACCCGTGCTCCGGCCGTTGTATCGCCGCATCAATGAGGTTCTGGCGGACGACCAGGTCGGGGAAGAAGAGCGAAGTGAGCTACTTGACGCGCTGCAAGGTTTCACGGGCGGAGCAATTGAACTCGGCGAAGCACTAAGGTCAGCAAAATTACCCCTGTGCGACCCGCTGCCGGCGTTGTCGTTTCAGGGGAGAGCTTATTGCTTCACTGGGACCTTTAACTTCGGCAAGCGGTCCGAGTGCGAAAGCGCGACCGTTGCACGTGGCGCTGAGGTTGGCGCACTTACAAAGAAAACAGACGTCTTGGTGGTCGGAGCTTACGTTACAGAATCATGGCGGCACTCTTCCTTCGGAAACAAGATACTTAAAGCAGCAGAATACCGTGATCGGGGCGTTCCCATCGCGATAGTCCCCGAAGCGCATTGGACCAAGTATCTGTAGTCCCTCAAGCCGCCTTCGCTTCCGCGAAGCGCTCCGCGGCCATGCGGCCGAGAACGACGTAGTCGGTCTTGCCGGTGCCGAGCACGGGGATGTCCTCGATCACGACGATGCGCTTCGGCACGGCAAGTTCGCTCGCGCCATTGGCCTGACACCATTCCAGCAGCGCGCTCGACTCCGCGCCGTCGTGATTGGTGAACAGGATGATGCGCTCGCCCTTGCGTGAATCCGGCAAGGCGATCGCGGCGTGTGTGCCGTTGGGCCACACGGCTTGCGCGTAGCTCTCGACCGCGTTGAGCGAAACCATCTCGCCGCCGATTTTGGCGAACCGCTTCACGCGGCCAAGAATGCGGATGTAGCCGTCCGCGTCGACATCAACGACGTCGCCGGTGTCGTGCCAGCCTTGCGGCAGCAGATCGATGCCGAACGGCTTGGTCGGATCGAGATAACCGCGCATTACGTTCGGGCCCCGCACATAGAGCTTCTGGCCGCCATCAATGCCGGGCACGGGCTCCAGGCGCCATTCAATGCCGGGAACAAACTGACCGACCGACCCATGCTTGTTCTGGCCGGGGATGTTGACCGAAATGAGCGGCGACGCTTCCGTGGCGCCATAGCCTTCAAGCAGCTCGACGCCGAAGCGGCGCTTGTAGAGTTCGCGCGTCTCCGGCTTCACCCGCTCGGCGCCCAGCACCATGAGGCGGATGCATTTCATATCGTCGTCGGCGGCGTTGCGCGCATATTGCTGCGCGAAGGTATCCGTGGCGAAGAAGACGTTGGCGCCGGTATCCTTGATGAGCTTTGGAATCTCCTTCACCGCGAGCGGCGAGGGGAACAAAAACGTCTTGTGGCCGGTGAAAAGCGGCAACAAAACCCCGCCCAGCAAGCCAAAGCAATGGAACATCGGCAGCGGTGAGAAGAAGCTCCAATCCGGCTCGAACGGAACATGCGAATAGCCCTGCTCGGTATTGGCGACGAGATTGGCGTGACTCAGCACCGCGCCCTTCGGCGTCCCGTAGGAGCCCGAGGTGAACAGGATGACGCCGGTGTCGTCCGGGCTGCCCTTGGCGGCGAAGGCGCGCGGCATGAACGACTTCAGCACCGCGACGATCTTGTCGCCCAAATCGATGGAGCGCTTGACGTCCTCAAGATACACAAGCGTCGCGAACTTCGAGAGTTCCGCTTCCAGCGCTTCGAGCTTGGCGAGCTTGATGAAGGCGCGCGAGGTGAGAATTTTCTTCACGTTCGCCGCGTCGCAGGCCGAACGCAGGTTCATGGCCCCAGCCGTGAAATTCAGCATCGCGGGCGTTCGCCCGATCGCATGCAGCGCGAAGAATGTAACGACGGCGCCGACGCCCGTCGGCAGCATGATGCCGGCGGTCTCGCGCCGCTTGATCAGCGTTTCGATCTTGCCGCCAAGCGCGAACGCGGCGCGCACGATGTCGTCGTACGACAACGGTTTGCGCTCATGGTCCTCGATGATTTTGAATTTACCGCCCTTCGCTTCACGAGCGCGGAGCAGGGCTTCGAACAACGTGACGCGCGTACGCGCCAAATCGAAGGGACGAGTGCCCATGGGATGCGTCTCCAAGGGCCCTGTCCGCCAACCGGCGGCCATGGGCGCTCCCGTGATTATTATTTCACGGTTGTAACAGAAACTACCGCCCTGCGACGCTTTGGCAAGCCCGCGCATCCGCGGGAAGCGCCAATAACTGAAATAAAGCCCTGCGGTTTCGGCCATTGCGGGCCCGACGGACCGGGCTCATGTTGCTGATAATATGACGACTCTCATCGATCTACGCCCAGATGGGGAGGGCGAGCGGCCTCGCCACCCCGAAAAGCAGGAACGGCCGGATCAGCCCAGTCCGCGCAAGCCCGACTGGATTCGAGTCAAGGCGCCCGCGAGCGCGGGTTACCACGAGACCAAGGCGCTGATGCGCGGTTTGAAGCTCGCCACGGTCTGCGAGGAAGCGGGCTGCCCAAACATCGGCGAGTGTTGGAGCCAGAAGCACGCCACCTTCATGATCATGGGCGAGACCTGCACGCGGGCGTGCAGCTTTTGCAATGTCGCCACCGGTAAACCGCTGACGCTCGACTCAAGCGAGCCCGAGAACGTCGCGCTGGCGACAGCGCAGATGGGCCTGAAGCATGTGGTGGTGACGAGCGTGGATCGCGACGATCTGGAGGACGGCGGCGCGGCGCACTTCGTTCAAACCATCGCCGCGCTGCGCCGGTTAGCGCCCAACACGACGATCGAAATCCTGACGCCGGACTTCCTGCGCAAGCCTGGGGCCGCCGAGCGTGTGATCGACGCAAAGCCCGACGTGTTCAACCACAACCTCGAAACCGTGCCGCGGCTCTACCATTCGATCCGCCCCGGCGCACGCTATTATCAATCGCTGCGCCTGCTCGACTCGGTGAAGCAACGCGATCCGCTGCAGTTTACGAAATCCGGCCTCATGGTGGGTTTAGGCGAAGAGCGCGATGAAGTGCTTCAGGTGATGGACGATCTGCGTGTGGCGAACGTCGATTTCCTCACCATTGGTCAGTATCTGCAGCCGACGAAGAAGCACGCCGCCGTCGCGCGCTTCTGGACGCCAGACGAATTCAAGGCGCTCGAGACGATCGCTTACGCGAAAGGCTTTCTCATGGTTTCCGCGTCGCCGCTGACGCGCTCCTCCCACCACGCTGGCGATGACTTCGCGAAGTTGAAAGCGGCGCGAGCGGCGAACGCGTGAGGTTGTTTGCTAGCATTCGCGCTCGAACCCCCTCCCCTAGAGGGGGAGGGG
>DDSN01000001.1 GCA_002343395.1 Hyphomonadaceae bacterium UBA2389
CGCGTGGAGCGGTGTGAACACAGCGGCGTTCATGAAGAGCTTTGTGGTGCAGCGCATCGATGCGCGCGGCGCGGCGGCGCTTGGCGGCGCGGCGCGCTTGGCGCGTCTCGAAGGATTGGAGGCGCATGCGCGCGCCGTCGATATGCGGCTGGGCTCATCGTGAGAATGGCGCCGTTTTCTCCGCTTATCGCCAACGGCGCGGATTTGCGCGCTTTGTGCGACTCTGACGCGTTGCGGGAGCGCCTGGCGGCGGTTTACGGCGTGGCGCCAGATTGCCTGCTGGTGACGCCGGGTCGTGTGACGGCGCTCGACATCATCTGCCGCGCGCTGGCTGCGCAAGGCGTCGGCGATGTTGCGGGCGACGAGTGCGCGGCGTGGACGGCGGCGGCGCGCGCGTCGGGATTGGCGTCGTATAAGGAGGCGCGCGCCGATTGCGGGGGCGTCTACAAGGCTTCGCCTGGGGCGCGAGAAGAAGGCGTGCTGACCGCCGAAGCCATCGACCGGCTGATGGCGGACTTTCCCGCCGCGCTGATCGTCGTCGATGAAACCTACATTGCGTTTAGTGCGGGGCAGTCTCTGGCGCCAGCGGCGACGCTGCTGGATCGGTTGGTCGTCGTACGTGATTTGGGCGCCGAGTACGGTTTGATGGGCGCGCCGTGCGCGGCGTTGATTGCGCAGCCGGCGCTGCTCGAGCGGTGGCGCGGCCTCGCGGCGCTGGCGCCGCTCGCAACGCCGGTGATCCGCGCGGCGCTTTCGGCGCTCGATGCGCACAAGGCGGTGGCGTACACGCGGCGGCGGCAGGAGATCGTCTCCGAGCGCCAGCGGTTGGCGCAAACGCTCGCGGGAAGTCCAATGCTTGTTTCGGCGCGAGCCGGAGACGGGCCGTTCGTGTTCGTATCCCCGTGCGACGGTGATGCTGCGGCGGCAGCGCTCAAACGGTATGGCGTCGAATGCGCCGATACCGGCGCCGGCCGCCTGCGGATCGATATACGCGAGCCTCGGGAAAATGACGCCGTGCTTAGCGCTCTCGATGTCGACGACAATCGGTTGACGCGAGTGGGCGAAGTCGTGCGCGAGACCGCCGAAACAAAGATTGTCGCGCGCGTGGAGCTCGATCGTTGCGAGCCGGGTGCTATCGCGACGGGCGTCGCTTTCTTCGATCATATGCTGACGCAAGTCGCCGCGCACGGCGGGTTCGCCCTCGATTTGACGTGCGCTGGCGACACCGAGGTGGATCCGCACCACACGATCGAAGATTGTGCGCTCGCGCTGGGCCAAGCCTTGTCGCGGGCGCTCGGCGAGCGGCGTGGGATTGCGCGCTTCGGCTTCATGCTTCCCATGGATGAAGCGGAAGCGAAGATATCGATTGATCTCGGCGGACGACCCTACCTTGTATTTGAAGGCGCGTTCACGGCGACGCACCTGGGCCAGTACCCGACTGAGATGACAGAGCATGTGTTTCGCTCGTTGGCGCAAACGCTGGGCGCGGCCATTCACGTCGCCGTGCGCGGCGCGAACGACCACCACAAAACCGAGGCCTGTTACAAAGCGTTTGGGCGCGCGTTGCGGCAGGCCGTGCGCATTGAGAGTGACGCTCTCCCCTCGACCAAAGGGACGCTCGCATGAGTGTTGCGGTGGTGAAACTCGGCATCGGCAACACGGCGTCCGTGCTGTTCGCGTTGGAACGGCTTGGCGTACGCGCGCGGCTAACGGATGACGCGCGCGAGATCGCCGAGTCCGAACGTGTCATTTTGCCGGGCGTCGGCGCCGCGGCGCACGCGATGGCGTTGCTGGAGCAAAAGGGGCTTCGGGGCGTTTTGGCGTGCTTTACGCGTCCCATGCTGGGGATCTGCCTCGGCCAACAACTGCTTTTTGACGCCAGCGACGAGGGCGATGCGCGCGGACTTGGTCTTCTGAAGGGGCGGGTCACGCGCTTGGCGGCGACGCCGCGTTCGCCCGCGCCGCACATGGGGTGGAGCAAACTGCTTTCGCTGCGTCCACATGCGCTGCTCGAAGGCGTACGCGAGGGAGACTATGCGTATTTCGTGCATTCCTTTGTGTGTCCGGAGAGCGACGCGACACTGGCGGACGCCGAATACGGAGCGCGCTTTCCAGCGACTGTTGGGCAAGGCAACATCATGGGATGTCAGTTTCACCCGGAGCGCTCTGGCAGCGTCGGCGCGCGTGTTCTCGGCAACTTCTTGGCTCTGCCATGGTGATTTATCCCGCCATCGATTTGTTAGACGGCGCGTGCGTTCGTCTTGCCCAGGGGCGGTTTGAGAGCGCCACCGCCTACGGCGACCCATTCGCACAGATCGCCGCCTTCGCAAATGCCGGCGCGGCATGGGTGCATATCGTGGACCTTGACGGCGCGCGTTCTGGCCGTCCTGTCCAGCATGCGCTCATCGGAGATTTGGCCCGCGATGCGCGCGTGCGGGTGCAGTGCGGCGGCGGTGTGCGCACATTCGAAAATGCAAAGGCGTTGCTTGACGCGGGCGCGACGCGAGTAGTGGTCGGCTCGACCGCGGCACGCGACCCAACCGCGGTGCAGCGTTGGATCGCCGCTCTTGGGATCGAGCGCGTTTGCTGCGCCTTCGACGTGCGGGCGCGCGACGGAGAGTACGAGGTGGTCACCCATGGCTGGGCGGAGGGCAGCGCGATGACGCTGCCGGCGGTGCTTGCTTGCTATCCGGTCGGCGCGCTCAAGCACGTTCTCGTGACCGATGTGAGCCGCGACGGCATGCTCGGCGGGCCTAATCTCGCTTTGTTGGAGGGCGTCGTGGGCGCGCGTGCGGACCTCGCCGTGCAAGCGTCGGGCGGCGTCGCGGCCATTGAAGATATCGCGGCGGTGCGCCGCATCGGCGCCGCTGGCGTGATTGTCGGCAAAGCGCTGTACGAGCGCCGCTTCAGCCTGGAGCGCGCGCTTGCCTGCTAGGCGGATCATTCCATGCCTCGATGTGAAAGGGAGCCGCGTCGTGAAGGGCGTGCGCTTCGCCGATCATGTCGATGCAGGCGATCCCGCCGAGTTGGCGCGGCGCTACCGCGACGAAGGCGCCGACGAAATCGTCATCTATGACATCACAGCTTCGGCCGAGGCGCGCTCGGTCGATTTCAAATGGCTGGAACAGGTGTCGCGCGCGCTGGACGTGCCGCTCTGCGTCGCTGGCGGCATTCGCACGCTGGCGCAGGCGATCGCCTGCCTCGAGCACGGCGCGGACAAGGTGTCGATCAACTCGCCGGCCCTGGAGCGGCCAGACTTCATCGACGAGCTCGCGCGGTCGGCGGGCTCGCAGTGCGTTGTCGTCGGAGTCGATAGCCGATTGGTCGACGGCGCTTGGCGCGTGTTCCAGTACACGGGGTCTGAGAGCGCGGTGCGGCCGGCTGAGCGCGAAACGCTTGACTGGATCGCGGAGGCGCAGGAACGCGGCGCCGGCGAGATTGTGTTGAACTGCATGGATAGCGATGGCGTACGCGCGGGGTACGACATTGCGCAGCTCCGCGCCGCCCGCGCGCGCCTCACCATTCCGTTGGTGGCGTCGGGCGGCGCCGGCAGCGCCGAGGATTTCGCCGCGGTGTTCAGGGGAGCGGATGTGTCCGGCGCGCTAGCGGCGAGTGTTTTTCATAGCGGGCGCGTAGGCGTCGCGCAGGCGAAGGCGGCCGTGCGCGCGGCGGGGTTCGAGGTGCGGTTATGATTGCGTTTGACCCGTCGGGCATTGATTTCGAAAAAGCTGGCGGGTTGGTTCCCGCAATCGTGCAGGACGCCGCGACGCTGCAGGTTCTGATGCTCGCGTACATGGATCGTGCGGCGCTGGACGAAACCGTCAGCAGCGGAGAGGCGACCTTTTTTTCGCGTTCGCGTGGGCGGCGCTGGCGCAAGGGCGAGAGCTCGGGCAATCGCCTAGCGGTCGTCTCTATTCTCCGCGATTGCGACGCCGACGCGTTGTTGCTTCGCGTGACGCCTGCCGGGCCGGCGTGCCATCTTGGAACGACCAGCTGTTTCGGCTCGGAGACAGCGCCGGGCGTCGGCAGGCTGGCGGCGTTGGAGCGCACGATCGCGGCGCGTGCGCAAACCGGCGGTGACGAGAGCTGGACGGCGAAACTGTTGCGATCCGGCGTCAAGCGCGTCGCGCAAAAGGTCGGCGAGGAAGGCGTTGAATGCGCGATCGCCGGCGCCGCCGGCGACGACGATGAGGTGTGCGCGGAGGCGGCGGACCTTCTCTACCACACGCTCGTGTTGCTGCGCGCCCGGGGTGTCGCGCTTCAGGACGTTATGGCGGTGCTCGCGCGCCGTGCGGAACCCGCCCCATGACGCCAACGCCAAAACCAACCATCGCCGAGATAGAGCCCTATCGCCCAGGGAAGTCGCAGGCTCATGGCGTCGCGCGCGTCATCAAGTTGTCGGCGAACGAGAACGCGCTTGGCTGCAGTCCGGCCGCGCGCCGTGCGTTCGTCGAGGCCGCGTCAAGCTTGCACCTTTATCCTGACTCGCGCGCCGCGAAATTGCGTGAGGCGTTGGCGGCGCGCCATGACATCGCTTCCGAACGGATCGTGCTCGGTGCGGGCTCGGATGAGATTTTCTCGCTCGCGTGCCAAGCCTATCTCTCGCCGGGCGACGTCATGGTGCAGCCGCGGTTTGCTTTCGCGGCGTGGGCCATCGCGGCGCGCGCAGCCGGCGCGCATGTCGTGTCCGCGCCAGAGCGGGAATACGCGGTCGACGTCGACGCGATGCTGGCGTGTGTCGATGCGCGAACGCGCATGGTGTTCGTCGCCAACCCGGCGAGCCCGACCGGCACGAGCATTCCGTTTGCGGACATTGAACGTTTGCACGCCGGATTGCCCGAACACGTGATTCTCATTCTCGATGGCGCCTACGCCGAGTTCGCCGATTTCGACGCTGCGTGCTATTGGCGGCTCGCCGGTGCGCCAAACGTCATTCTCACGAGAACATTTTCTAAGTTGTACGGGTTGGCGACGTTGCGCGTCGGTTGGGGATATTGCCCGAAGCCCGTCGCCGACGCGCTCAACCGCATTCGCCTCCCGTTCAATGTGTCCGCGCCGGCGCAGGCGGCGGCGATCGCGGCGCTGGAGGACGCTGCATTTACGGCGCGCTCGATCGAGCACGCCAAGGCGGGGCGCGCGAGGCTTGCCGCGACGCTCACCGAGATGGGGTTTGTCGCGTTGCCCGCGACGGCCAATTTTGTGACGCTGCGCGTTCCGGACGCCTTCAGGCTCTCCGCGGCGGACATCAATCGCGGACTCGCCGAGCGCGGCGTGCTGGTGCGCGCCCTTGACAACTATGGCATGCCCGACTGCTTGCGCGTCACGGTTGGCGACGATGTCGCGATGAGCGCGTTCGACGCGGCGCTGCGGTCGCTGCTCGGGGCTTAGATGCCGCCGCCGGGGTCCTCGCCGAGCAGACGCGCAACGATGAGAGCCGCCGCCGATGCGGGATCTGTGTCGAGCGTGTCGATCCGAATTTCGGGATGCTCGGGCGGTTCATAAGGGCTGTCGACGCCGGTGAAGTTGCGTAGCTGTCCCGCGCGCGCTTTCTTGTAGAGGCCTTTCACGTCGCGGCGCTCCGCTTCCGCGATCGGCGTGTCCACGTAGACTTCCAGGAACTCGCCCGGGGCCATCATTTTGCGCGCCATCTCTCGCTCGGCGCGGAATGGAGAAATGAATGACACCAGCACGATGAGCCCCGCGTCGGTCATCAGCCGCGCGACCTCGGCGACGCGGCGAATGTTTTCCACGCGGTCCGCTTCGGTGAAGCCCAGGTCGCGATTCAAGCCATGGCGAACGTTGTCGCCATCCAGAAGCGCGGTGTGACGGCCAAGAGAAAGAAGTTTTTTCTCGACGAGGTTGGCGATGGTGGATTTGCCGGCCCCGGAGAGCCCGGTGAACCAAAGCACGGCCGGCTTCTGGCGTTTGATCTCCGAACGCGCGTCGCGCGTTACGTCGAGCGCTTGCCAATGCACGTTTTCAGCGCGCCGGAGCGCGAAACGGATCATGCCCGCGGCGACCGTCGCGTTGCTGATCTTGTCGATAAGGATGAAGCCGCCGAGGTCCTGGTTCTCGGCGTAGGCGTCAAACGCGACGAGTTGATCGAGGCTGATGTTGCAGACGGCTATTTCATTCAACTCAAGCACCTTGCCCGCAAGCCGCTCAAGCGTGTTGACGTTCACCTTGTGCTTTATGTCGGTGATCTGCGCCGTCGCCGTCTTGGCGCCGAGCTTCAGCCAATAGGGACGTCCGGGCAGCGCGCGCTCCTCGCTCATCCAGACCAGCGTTGTCTCGAATTGGTCCGAGGCTTGAACGGGGTCGCTCGCCGATGTGACGACATCGCCGCGTGAGCAATCGACTTCATCGCTCAATGTTATGGTCACGGCTTGGCCGGCGACGGCTTGCGCGAGATCGCCGTCCTTGGTGACGATGCGCGCGATCGTGCTTGTGCGCCCGGTCGGCGCGATGCGCACCGGATCGCCCGGCGCGACCTTGCCAGCGGCGATCAGACCGGCGAATCCGCGGAAGCCTTGGTTGGGTCTGTTGACCCATTGCACAGGCATTCGAAAAGCGCCCGCCGCGCGCCGATCTTCATCAACGACCACGCTCTCAAGATGATCAAGCAGCGTCGGCCCCTCATACCAAGGCGTTTGCGCGCCGGCGGTCGCGACATTGTCGCCGCGCAAGCCGGAGAGCGGAATGGCGGCAAAATCGCCGATGCCGACGAGCTTCGCGAAGTCGCGGTATTCGTCGACGATTGTGTCGAAAATATCCTTCGACCACCCGGTCAAATCCATCTTGTTGACGGCGAGCACGACATGGCGAATGCCCATCAGCGAGACGATGTACGAGTGGCGGCGCGTTTGCGTGAGCACGCCCTTGCGCGCGTCGACCAGGATGACGGCAAGATCGGCTGTCGAGGCGCCCGTGACCATATTGCGGGTGTACTGTTCATGTCCGGGCGTGTCGGCGACGATGAATTTGCGCTTGTCTGTTGAGAAAAAACGATAGGCCACATCGATGGTGATGCCTTGCTCGCGTTCGGCGGCGAGGCCGTCAACGAGCAGCGCAAAATCGAGATCGCCGCCTTGTGTGCCGACCTTCTTGGAGTCCGCTTCGAGAGCGGCGAGCTGATCTTCGAAGATAAGTTTCGTATCGTAAAGCAAACGCCCGATAAGCGTCGACTTGCCGTCGTCGACGGAGCCGCAGGTTATGAAGCGCAGCAGCGACTTGCGTCGGTGCTGGTCCAGGTAGGCGTCGATGTTGTCGGCGATGGGTTGAGAGGCATGGGCCATCAGAAATAGCCTTCTTGCTTCTTCTTCTCCATGCTCGCGGCTTGGTCGTGGTCGATCATGCGGCCTTGGCGTTCGCTGGTCGTCGCCAGCAGCATTTCCTGAATGACTTGCGTGAGCGTTTCCGCTTCGCTCTCGACGGCGCCCGATAACGGGTAGCAGCCGAGCGTCCTGAACCGCACCTTGCGGATCTCGGGCTTCTCGCCCGGCGCCAAACGCATTCGTTCGTCATCGACCATGATCCAGGTTCCGGCGCGCTTCACGACGGGGCGCGGCGCGGCGAGGTAGAGCGGAACAATGGGGATGTTCTCAAGCTGGATGTATTGCCAAACGTCGAGTTCGGTCCAGTTGGAGATTGGGAAGACGCGGATTGACTCCCCGCGGTGCTTCTTCGCGTTGTAGAGCCGCCAGAGTTCGGGACGCTGGTTCTTGGGATCCCAGCGGTGATTGGCGGTGCGGAAGGAAAAGATGCGCTCCTTCGCGCGACTCTTCTCCTCGTCGCGGCGCGCGCCGCCGAACGCGGCGTCGAACCCCCATTTGTCGAGCGCCTGTTTCAACCCTTGCGTCTTCCACATGTCGGTGTGCAACGCCGAGCCGTGATCGAACGGGTTGATGTTCTTTTCGACGCACTCGGGGTTTTGATGGACGAGCAAGTCCATGCCGAGGTCATGCGCCATACGCTCGCGCATCTCGTACATGGCGCGGAACTTCCATGTCGTGTCGACGTGCAGGAGCGGAAACGGCGGCGGCGCGGGATAGAACGCCTTGGCCGCGAGGTGCAGCATGACGGCGCTGTCCTTGCCGATCGAGTAAAGCATGACCGGGCGCTCGGTTTCGGCGACCACCTCGCGCATGATGTGAATGGCTTCGGCTTCGAGGCGCTGAAGATGCGTGAGGCTGGGGGCGGGCGACATTCCTGATCCGATGCGCTTCCTTGGGCGCGCTTGTTCACCGTAGCACGCCGCCGAGGGTTAGCGCGGGTTGGCGGCTAAAGGCATGCTTCAGCCATGTCGGCGACATACGCGCCGATGGCAAGCGACGAGGTTAAGCCTGGCGACTCAATCCCAAGCAAATTGATGAGGCCGGGCGCGCCATGGCGCTCGGGACCCTCGATGATGAAATCCGTGGGCGGAGCGTCGGGGCCTCCAAGCTTGGGCCTAACGCCGGCATAGGCTGGGTGCAGCGCATGGTCGGGCAGGCCGGGCCAGTATTCCCGGATCGCGGCGTAGAAGCCGTTCGCTCGCTCTGGGTTCACGTCATAGTCGGGCGCGTCCACCCATTCGACATCCGGCCCGAAGCGGGCTTGGCCGCCCAGATCGAGCGTCAGGTGGACGCCAAGCCCGCCGGCCACGGGCGCGGGGTAGACAAGCCGCGAAAACGGCGCGCGTCCGGACAAAGAGAAGTAGTTCCCCTTCGCATAGTGGCTCAGCCGCGCGAACGCGGGCGCGAGGCCGTCCACGCGCCGGGTGAGCGGCGCCGCGCCGAGGCCCGCGGCGTTGACGACAAGCCGCGCGCGCAGAGCGGGCTGCGCGCCGTCCGCGATCCATAGACTGACGCCTTCGTTCTCCGCCCGCATCCGATTCACGCGCGCGCCGTATGCGACGCTCGCGCCACGCGCCTGCGCGTCGCCAAGCAGCGCCAGCATCAGCCCATGCGCATCGACGATCCCTGTCGAAGGCGATTCCAGCGCCGTGACACAAGCAAGCGCGGGCTCGAGGCGCTTGGCTTCATCGGCGCTGAGCATGCGCAGATCATCGACGCCGTTGCGCGCCGCGCCCGCCGCGATGGCTTCAAATTGCGGGACTTGCGCCGCATTTGTCGCCACAATGAGCTTGCCGCATCGCTTGTGGGCGATGCCGCGCGCGGCGCAGTAGGCGTAGAGTTCGCGCCGTCCGCTCACGCAAAGGCGCGCTTTCAGCGAGCCTTGCGGGTAGTAAATCCCGGCGTGAATAACCTCGCTGTTGCGCGCGCTGATGCCCGTGCCGAAGCGATCGGCGGCTTCGAGCACGATCACATCGCGGCCTGCGAGGGCGAGCGCGCGTGCGCAGGCGAGGCCGATAACGCCCGCCCCAATCACCACGCACTCAGCCTCATCCATCGCCGCCGCCCTTCGCGGCCTCGCTAGCTCTTCTTCGGCTGCGCCGCCAGCAGGGCGTCGTCAATCTCTCTTGCGCGCGCCGCCGCGGGGCGGCTCATGATGCGGCCGAGATAGGCATCGAAGGCGGATCGTTTCTCGATCATGCCGAACTGAGTCAGCCACCCGAGTTCCGAGCCGAAATAGACGTCCGCTGCGGTGAATTGTTCGCCGAGCAGATACGGCCCGGCGCCGGAAACGGCCTTCTCCATCACGTCGGTGACGAGATCGAAATTG
The DNA here is from genome assembly GCA_002343395.1 of Hyphomonadaceae bacterium UBA2389. GTDB lineage: Bacteria > Pseudomonadota > Alphaproteobacteria > Caulobacterales > Aquidulcibacteraceae > Vitreimonas. The sequence continues at coordinate 9,664 of DDSN01000001.1, forward strand.
CCGAAGCCGACCATGCCTTGCTTGTCGTCAGGGACGGTCGCGCCCAACGCCTTCGTGCTCATGGCGCCTTCAACGGGGCCAGCCGCGAAGAAAAGCCAGCGATAGTAGGCGCCGCGCCGCGGGTCGCCAGGCGGCGGCGCCAGGTTGGCGCCGGGAAACGCGTCCGCCAGATAGGCGCAGATCGCCGCGCANNCACCTTGCCCATCGGGTTCACCGCCAAATAATCCTGCGCCTTCATCGTGGTTCCATAGTCGAGCAGCACCGTCTCGTACGGCTGGCCGACTTCCTCCAGCATCCAGCGCGCGATGCGCCCGCGCGACATCGGGTTGGTGTAGAAAACTAAGTCTGCGGTCATGGGTCCCTCCGGGGCGGAACAAAAAGCGAACTCTTGCATCGAGTCAAGCCGCAACCGATAGTCGGGCTATGACCAAGAACGCTCGGCTTTACGGCATCAAAGCGTGCGACACGATGAAAAAGGCGCGCGCCTGGCTCGATGGACATGGCGTCCCGTACATTTTCCACGACTACAAGGTCGCCGGCATCGACAGGGCGACTCTGCGGCGCTGGGCCGAGAAAGTGGGTTGGGAGACGCTCCTTAACCGAAACGGCACGACGTTCCGCAAGCTGCCGGACGATCAGAAGCAGGGCATCACCCAAGCGAAAGCGTTGGACTTGATGCTCGCCCAACCCTCGATGATCAAAAGGCCGGTATTGGAGGTCGCGGGCGACATCATTGTGGGCTTCAGCGCCGAGAAATATCGCGACGGCCTGACCTGATCTTGGTTCAACCGGGCGCATCCAAACCGGATCGCGCGCGCATCTATGACGCAAATGGGGCGAAACGACCCCTGGGGCTATGGAGAGCTCAAAATGGAAGTTCTTGTTCCTATTGCATTTTTTGCGTTCTTGGGCGCCGTGATCGTTGGCCCCATTTGGCTTCGCGAACGAACGCGGCAATCGGCCCACCGCCTGGTCCAGGACGCCCTGGAGAAGGGCCAACCGCTTGATCCCGCTATTGTTAAGCAACTGACCGACGGGCGCGAGCGCGCCAAACCGGACCGCGCCCGCAACACTCTAGGCAGCGGCGTCGTGCTGTTGGCGCTGGCGGGCGGTTTCGCCGGAGCGTCATTTCTGATGGGCGGCTTCGACCCGTCCGGACATGCCGAGCGCGGCATGCTAGTGCCGGCGATCATCTTGGGCGCCCTGGGCGTCGCTTTCTTGGTGCTGGCGATCGTCGATTATTCTACCAAGAAGAAGGAAGAGTGATGATCCGTGTCTGCGCGGGGGTTTTCCAATCTGACGGAGGCCACGGAGGCGGCCTTGATCGTCGCCGCGCAGGCAAAGAACCAGGCTGCGTTCGGAGAACTGGTCAAACGTCGGCAAGGTTGGGCGCGGGCGCTGTTGCGCAGGATGTGCGCCAGCCACGCGGAAGCCGACGACCTCGCCCAGGACGCCTTCATCAAGGCCTGGGAGCGCTTGTCGGATCTGGAGACGCCAGCGGCGTTTCCGGGGTGGTTTAGGAGGATTGCGGTGACGACCTTCCTCATGGCCAAACGCAAGCAAAAGGCGATCTTCGACACCATCGACGACGCCAGTCCTATCGCTGCGGAGGACTCCTCGCCCGAGGCGGCGGCGGGCGCGAAGGTCGATCTGGAGAGAGCGCTTGCCAGATTGTCGGACGCTGAGAGACTATGCGTGACGCTCAATCACGGCGAAGGTCTTAGCCATGGCGAGATCGTCGATATGACAGGGCTTCCGCTGGGCACGGTGAAGTCCCACGTGTTAAGAGGAACGGAAAAGCTTCGGCGCATGCTGGAGGCAGTCGCATGAACGATTTTAACGCCTTCCTGAAAGCCTCCTTCGCGGAGGCGCCCGAGCCTGCGGACGATGGGTTCAGCCAACGCATCGCGCACGCGGTGGCGCGGCGCGAGGCCTCCGCGCGGCTCCGTTCCGTCATTCAGGGTGTCGGCTGGACGATAGCCGCCGGCGCCGTGGGTTACGCCGCCTATGCGCTCGCGGGCGTTTTTGGCGTCGATGTGCTTTCCGCCGCTGGCGACCAATTCGGCGAAGTGCGCGGCGTGCTTGGTCAGGCGCCGGATGCGGTAGTGTTCGCGGATGGCGCGATGCAGGCGATGAGCGCCAGCATGACCTACATCCTGCTCTCGGCGGCCGCCTTGGCCGGCGGCGCGGTGGCGTATCGGGCGGCGCAAGAATAACAGTCTCAACGCCTTAGGGGCGACGGGGCTGGTTTGTGCGGGTGCGAACGACTAAATCGTTGCTCCGGAGCCGCCATGTCCCGCCACGCTGACATCCGCCGTCTTACCGCGCCCGACATCCGCGCCCGAAAAGGCGGTGAGCCCATCGTTTGCCTCACGGCTTACACCGCCCCCATGGCTGCGATCCTCGATCCGCATTGCGACCTGCTGCTGGTGGGCGACAGCGTCGGCATGGTGGTCCACGGCCTACCCAACACGGTCGGCGTCACGCTCGACATGATGATCCTGCACGGCCAGGCGGTGATGCGCGGGTCGCGCCGCGCCATGGTCGTCGTCGACATGCCCTTCGGCAGCTACGAGGGCTCGGCCGAGGTCGCCTACGCCAACGCCGCCCGCATCATGAAGGAAACCGGCTGCAACGCCGTGAAGGTCGAGGCCGGCCCCACCGTGGCCGCCAATATCGACTACATGGTCCGTCGCGGAATCCCGGTGATGGGCCACGTGGGCCTGCGGCCCCAGGCGGTGATGGTAGAGGGCGGCTTCAAGGCCAAGGGTAAGGCCGGCGAGGAGCGCCGGCTCATCCTGGACGAAGCCCGCGCCGCGGCTGAGGCCGGCGCCTTCGCCGTTGTGGTCGAGGGCGTGGCCGAGGGCCTGGCCCGCGAGATCACCGACGCCATACCCGTTCCCACGATCGGCATCGGTGCGTCGGCCGGCTGCGACGGCCAGATCCTGGTCACCGACGACATGCTCGGCCTGTTCGACTGGACCCCGAAGTTCGTCCGCCGCTACGCCGACCTGAAGGCCGAGATCGCCGCCGCCGCCGCCTCCTACTCCGCCGACGTGCGGGCCCGGACCTTCCCCGGCGAGGCCGAGACCTACTTCTCGAACAAGGGCTGACGTCAGGCGGTTGCGCCGCGTTGCAGCGGCGCGGCGGACTCTATAGGTTCCCGGCCTCGTATTGCCGGTATTCGGAGCACCCGTAAGTGGTCGATGTTTTTGAAGAGGTCGAGGAGCAGATCCGGGCCGAGCGCTATCGGGCGCTGGCGCTGAAGCTCGCGCCCTGGGCCATCGGCGCCGTCGCCGCCGGCGTGATCGTGGCCGGCGGGCTGTGGGGCTGGGACGCCTGGACGACCAGCCAGGGCGACAAGGCCGCGACCAGCTACCTCGAGGCGCTGAAGGCGCGCGAGCAGGGCGACGACACCAAGGCCTTCACCCTGCTCGGCGAAGTGGCCAAGGCGCCCGTCAAGGGCTACCCGGCGCTGGCGCTGATGTCCCAGGCCGGCATCCGCATGAACGACGGCAAGACCGAGGAGGCCGTGGCCCTCCTGGACAAGGCCGCCAAGGTCGCCAAGGACCCGATCATCGCCGACGAAGCCCGCCTCAAATCCGCCTTGGCCCTTCTCGATACCGCTCCCTACAAGGACCTGGAGGGGAGGCTGAAGCCCTTGATGGAAGAGAAGCGGCCCTATCGGCTCCAGGCGCGCGAGGCGCTCGCCTTCGCCAAGATCATGGACGGCCGCGCCAAGGACGCGCGCGAGGACTTCGTGGTGCTGTCGCAGGTGCTCGACGCCTCCGACAGCATGCGCCAGCGCGCCCAGGCCGCCATCGCCCTCATCGACTCCGGCTCCGCCGCCAACATTCCCGCGGCCGTGAAGCTGGCCGCCACCCTGCCGCCGCCGGCCCCGGCCCTGCCGCAAGGCATGCTCCCGCCCGGCGCGCAACCGCAAGCCCCACAGGGACCCGCCCAATGACCAAGCGTATCGGCGGCGTCGCCGTCCTGGCCGCCAGCGCCCTTCTGCTCGCCGGCTGTTCGACCGTCGGCGACGCCGCCGGCCGACTGAACCCCTTCAAGAAGGAAGAGCCCAAGGAAGTGGCCGGCGAAGGCCGCCGCATCTCGATCGTCGCCTTCGACCAGCGGGTCGAGGCGGCTGAGGGCCTCAAGGGCATGGACTTCTTCCTGCCGACCGCCACGGCCTTGGCCAACTGGCCGCAGCCGGGCGGCGATCCGGATCAGAAGATCGACCATGTCGAGGCGGCGCCCGCCTTCGAGATCGCCTGGCGCAAGGGCTTCGGCAAGGGCTCCAACCGCCATTTCCACGTCACCGCCCCGCCGATCCTTGTCGACGGCCGCCTGTATGTGATGGATGCGGAATCGGAAGTCTCCGCCGTCGACGCGAGCACCGGCCAGGTTATCTGGCGCAAGGCCATCCATTCGCGCACCAAGCGCGACAAGCGCGGCTTCGGCGGCGGCGTCGCCTTCTCCGGCGGCAAGCTGTACGTCGCTTCGGGCTTCCGCTTCGTGGCCCAGCTCGACCCGGCGACCGGCGAAGTGGGCTGGCGACGCGAGACCGCCTCGCCGATCCATGGCGCGCCGATCGTGACTCACGGCCGGGTGTTCGTGGTCAGCACCGACAATGAGCTTCTGACCTACGACGCGGCCAACGGCACGCCCGGCTGGACCTATCAGGCGCTCGTGGAGCCGGCGCGGATCCTGGCCTCGTCCAGCCCGGCCGCCGCCGGCGACACCGTGGTCGGCGCGTTCGCTTCGGGCGAGGTGGTCGCCCTGCGCGCCGCCAACGGCAACGACCTGTGGAACAACACCCTGTCCCGGGCCAGCCGCACCAGCGCCCTTTCCGAAATCCGCGATGTCGCCGGTCGTCCGGTGATCTACGAGGGTGACGTCTACGCGGCCAGCCACTCGGGGGTGTTCGCCGCCACCGACCTGCGCACGGGCACGGCCCGCTGGTCGCTGCCGGTCGCCTCGATCTCCAGCCCCTGGGCCGCCGGCGACGTGGTCTACGTCGTCTCCCAGGCTGGTGAAGTCATCTGCGCCTCGCGGTCGAGCGGACAGGTCTATTGGATCAAGGACCTCAACGAAGGCCAGGCGGCGAAGAAGAGCACCTTCTTCGGACTCGGCAAGAAGGAGGACAAGGGCGGCCGCACCCTGTGGTTTGGCCCGGTTCTGGCCTCCGACAAGCTGGTGCTGGCTTCCAGCGACGGCCGCGCCGTGGCGCTGAACCCGAAGACCGGCGAGCTGTGGGAGGTGGAGCATGGCGCGCGCGGCGGCGACGAGCTGAACATCGTGCGCAAGGGCAAGGACTACGGCTGGCCCACCATCACCTACGGCATCGAGTACGCCGGCGGGCCGGTGGGCGCGGGCATCACCCGGAAGGACGGCATGGAGCAGCCGCTCTACTACTGGGACCCCGTGATCGCGCCTGGGGCCCTGGCGTTCTACGAGGCCGATGCGGCGCCGGGCTGGAAGGGCAGCCTGTTCGTCACCGGCCTGGGGCCGAAGTACCTGGCCCGGCTGACGCTGGACGGCGACAAGGTGGTGGGCGAGGAGCGCCTGCTGAGCGAGGTGGGCGAGCGCCTGCGGGACGTGGTCGTGGGCCCGGACGGGGCGCTCTACATCTCCACCGACAACGAGAAGGGCCGCGTGCTGCGGGTCGCGCCGAAGCGGTAGGCGCGAACCTTCGCGCGCCAGTGGCGCGTCAGCGCCGCTTCCACCAATGAAGACGAATGGCGCGGCGCTATTCGTG